>CAZSEH010000169.1:0-4667 GCA_964605835.1 uncultured Opitutaceae bacterium | reverse complement strand
CTGGAATAAAGCCGGCCTCCCTTGCCTCTCATCGGCGTCGATTCATATTACGCCGATGAGAATCCATGTGCCAAAAGAGTGGGAACTGCCGGAGTCGGCGGCGACCCCGGAGCGCGAATACCGCGCGCGCACCCGCAGGGAATTCCTCAAGACCGCGGGATTTGGCCTGGCGGGGACCGTCCTGCTTAGGCCCGCGGCCAGGGCCGCGATCGCCGGGTTCCCGTCCCGGGCGAATCCGGACTATTCCGGGACGGGTCTCAAGGTGACGCCTTACAACCTCATCACGAGCTACAACAACTTTTACGAGTTCGGGATGGACAAGGGCGACCCCGTTGAAAACGCAAACCGCGGCTGGAAGACCGATCCGTGGACGATCGAGATCCGCGGGCTCGCGCGCAATCCGGGCAAGTGGGACGTGGACGACCTCGTGAAGAAATTCGGCGGGACCGAGGAGCGGGTCTACCGCCACCGCTGCGTCGAAGCGTGGTCGATGGTGATCCCCTGGGATGGGTTTCCCCTGGCGAAACTCGTCGATTTCGCGGACCCGAAACCCGAGGCGAAATTCATTCAGTTCACCTCGTTTCTCGATCCCAAGAGTGCGCCGGGGCAGCGCGATTCGGGCTTCGGATGGCCCTATGTCGAAGGACTCCGGCTCGACGAGGCGCGCAATGAGCTGGCGCTCATCGCCACCGGCATTTTCGGCAAGCCGATCCCAAACCAGAATGGCGCGCCGCTGCGCCTTGTGACGCCCTGGAAATACGGATTCAAGGGGATCAAATCGATCGTTCGGGTCGAGCTTACGGCGAGGGAGCCCTTCAACACGTGGCAGCGCCTGGCGAGCAACGAGTACGGGTTTTACGCAAATGTGAATCCCCAGGTCGACCACCCGCGCTGGTCGCAGGCCTCCGAGCGGGTCATCGGCGGGGGATTCTTCAGCGGGCGGCAGCCGACCCTGATGTTCAATGGCTATGAAAAACAGGTCGCCGCTCTTTACAAGGGACTGGATCTTTCGCGGTATTACTGAATGGGCATCCTGGAAAGGCTCCTGCGCTCGCGGGTCTTTGTTCTCGCGTTGATCGTTCTCCCGGGGCTCTGGCCGGCCTGGCCGATCCTGAGCGGGAATCCAACCGTCCTCGCGGATCCGTCGAAGTTCCTCCTGCATCATTTCGGATTTGTCGCGTGCATCCTGCTGGCTGCTGTCCTGAGCCTGTCGCCGCTGCGGATCCTTTTTCCCAAGTCGCGCGTGGCCTCCGCCCTCAACCGATGGCGGCGCACGGTCGGCGTGAGCGCGTTCTTCTACGCCCTGATCCATCTCGGATTCCAGCTGATCCATGAAAACGGCTGGCCGACCTTCTGGACCGACTTGAGAAAGCCCTTTCTTCTGGCCGGCGTGACGACGTTTGCGATCCTCCTTGTCCTTGCGGCGACGAGTTTCAACGCGGCAGTCCGCTGGATCGGCGGCCGGCGATGGAAGAACCTGCACCGGCTGGCGTATCTGGCGGCGGCCCTGGCCGCGTACCACCAGGCGGCCGCCCGAAAGATATTTCCCGTCCAGGTCCTGTGGATTTTCGTCCCGCTGGCGGCCCTCGAACTGGCTCGGATTGTCGTGCAGGCCCGCAAGAGCCGTCCGGGGCCCGCGATCGCGGGGGCGGCAGGGGCAAGAGGAGCCCCTTGAAAATTGCCGCAAGCCGTGCGTAATCCTCTCCCATGGATTCCGACCAGGCCCCACGCAGGATCGCCGAGCTTCGGAAGGAGATAGCCCGCCACGACGAATTGTACCATCGGCGCGCCCGGCCGGAGATCCCGGACCTGGACTACGACCGGCTGAAACGCGAGCTGGCGGACCTGGAGGGGCGTTTCCCCCAGGCGGCGGACGCCGGAGGCGGGGATTCGCCGACGGGCCGGGTCGGCGACGACCGGACCGAGGGTTTCCAGACGCACCGGCACCTGCGGCCGATGCAAAGCCTCGACAACACCTATTCGGAGGCCGAGTTGCGGGAGTTTCACGCGAGGCTGGCGCGGCTTCTGGGGAGGGAGGACCTAGTCTATTGCGTCGAGCCCAAGCTCGATGGTCTGGCCGTCAGCCTGACGTATGAGAAGGGCCGGTTCGTCCGTGCAGTGACGCGCGGCAACGGAGTCGAAGGCGACGACATCACCGCCAACGCCCTGACGATCCGCACGCTGCCGCGCGGGCTGCAGGGGGCGGCGGTGCCCGACCTGATCGAGATTCGCGGGGAGATCTACCTCACCGGGGCGGAATTTTTGCGGATCAACGAGGCCCGCGAGGAGGAGGGCCTCGAACCCTTTGCGAACCCGCGCAACCTGGCCGCCGGAACGATCAAGCAGCTCGACCCGGGCGAGGTCGCGCGGCGCAATCTCGAAATTGTCACATATGGGGCCGGGTTCTGCGCGCCGGCGAACGCTGCCGGCTCCTCGCAGTCGGGCTACCAGGACCGCCTCAGGGCCTGGGGTCTGCCCACGGTTGAGCGGTTTTGGCGGGCCGGCGGGATCGACGAGGTGTGGGCGGCCATCCAGGAGCTGGACGGACTGCGCCACAGCTTCGCCTACGGAACCGACGGGGCCGTCGTGAAGCTGGATTCGTTCGGCCTGCAGGAAGAGGCGGGAAGGACCAGCAAGGCGCCGCGCTGGGCCATGGCGTACAAGTTCGCCCCGGAGAGGGTGGAGACCCTGTTGCGCGCGATTTCAATCCAGGTCGGCCGCACGGGTGTCCTGACGCCGGTCGCCGAACTGGAGCCGGTGCTTCTCGCCGGAAGCACGGTTGCGCGCGCCACGCTGCACAATCGCGACGAGATCGCCCGCAAGGACATTCGCGTGGGCGACAGCGTCTTTGTCGAGAAGGCGGGCGAGGTCATTCCGGCCGTCGTCGGCGTCGACCTGAAGCGCCGCCCGCCCGAGTGTGCGCCGTACGCGTTTCCCGATCACTGCCCGGCCTGCGGCACCGAGGCCGTCCAGCGCGAAGGGGAGGTCGCCCTGCGCTGCCCGAATCACGATTGTCCCGTTCAGGTCCGGCGACGCGTGCAGCATTTTGCGTCGAAGGCCTGCGTCGACATCGACGGGATGGGCGAGGCGATGGTCGACATCCTGGTTGAGAAAGGCTGGGTCAGGACCGTTGCGGACCTTTACCGTCTGCGGGATCGGAGGGAGGATCTGCTGTCCCTCGGGAAGAAAGTCGAGAAGTCGACGGACAAGCTCCTAACCGCGATCGAGGCGAGCAAGCGGGCGGAACTGTGGCGGTTTATCCATGGACTCGGGATCACCCACGTCGGCGCCGCCGTGGCGAAGGACCTGGCGGCCCATTTCAGCACGCTGGAAGCACTCGCCGATGCGAAGTTGGACGATTTTCTCCGCGGAAAGAAGGAAAGCGTCATCGAGGGGATCGGGGAGACCGTGGCCGGTTCCATCCTTGAGGCTTTCAACCAGCCGCGGAACCGCGTTCTGATCGCGGAATTGCGAGCCCTCGGAGTGGAGCCGTCGGCGCCCGCCCGGAAGGCGGGCGGCGCGGAAGGCGCCCTGGCCGGGAAGACCCTGGTGCTCACCGGAACGCTTCCGACCCTCAGGCGCGAGGAAGCGGCGGCGATGATCGAGTCGGCCGGGGGAAAGGTGGCCGGAAGCGTCAGCAAGAAGACGCATTACGTCGTCGCGGGCGGGGACGCGGGCTCAAAGCTGGACAAGGCCCGTTCGCTCGGGGTGCCCGTCATCGACGAGGCCGGATTGCGCCTGCTGGTCAGTATCCCCGCTTCTGCAGGGACTGGCTGAGCTCACGCACGAACGATTGGGCGTCGGCCGGCGTCGGGCGGTAGTCGGGTTTGCTCATTTCGGTGAAGCCAGGCCTGCCATAATTGTCGACCACCCATTTGCCGGTCACCCCGTCGCTGAACCTCACCGTGCCGCTGGCCACGGCGCCGGGAATGAGGGTGACCTTGTCGACGGTGACGCTGACGGCGGAGGATCCGGCCGGCTCGAGTTCACCCAGTTCCCCGTCGCCGGCGAGGTCCTCGTCGTCGGCTTCGGCCGGCGACGCCTCTTTCCCGAGCCCGAGCTTCTCCTTGGCCTTGTCGAAAAAGCCCTTCTTGCCGGGCGGCTCGTCGCGGGGTCCTGCGGCTCCGCCCTTCAAATTGGTGTCCGCCTTGGGCGGGGGATCCTTGAGCTGGAGATTCAGGTCATCCACCAGAAACCGGACATCCTTGTAGGTCATCGAGACCTTGAACTGATCGGTCAGCTTGCGCTGGATCGCGGAAAGATTGTCTCCGGCGGCCACCCAGGTCGCCACCACCTTCTTTTGCTCTTCTGAAAGCACCATAGGGCGCCCATTTTGGCCTATTGACCTTCGAATGCAAGTGTATGGCTGCCGGGTGGGTTGAACGCCCCATGTGGTATGGGTTGGGCGATTGGCCACTGAATGCAAGTGTGAGTCGGGAAGTGGAATGATGCGATTGGGCGGAGGCATACCCTCCTGAGGAAATTGCGGCCTTTGGCCAATCGCGGGTGGTAAGCCAGTTTGCCGGACCTGCAGCCCGAAGGGCCATGCGGAGCTCACGCGCATCATCTGGGCGTGGGGGACGGCGGCACGCCATGGGGCCCCACGCCGGTCTTGATGCGCGTCTGCGTATGCGAGCACAGGCCCGCGGGCTGCAGGTCCGGCAAAC
>CAZSEH010000168.1:0-4695 GCA_964605835.1 uncultured Opitutaceae bacterium | reverse complement strand
ATCGTGCCCGTCTACAACGAGCGGGCGACCGCCAAGGCGGCGCTGGACGCCCTGATGGCGAAGGCGATTCCGGGAGTGGACATCGAGATCATCATCATCGAGAGCAATTCGACCGACGGCAGCCGCGAGGTCGTTCTCGGATGCCGCGCAGACCCGCGCGTCAGAGTTATCCTTGAGGACCGTCCCCGCGGCAAGGGGCATGCGGTGCGCGCCGGATTGGCGGCCGCGACCGGCGACATCATTCTGATCCAGGATGCGGACCTCGAGTACGATCTCGCCGACTACGAGGTGCTGCTCGCCCCCATCATCGCGGGAAGGCAGGCCTTTGTACTCGGCTCGCGCCATGGCCGGGGCGGCTGGGCGATCCGAAAGTTCGGCGACCAGCCCCTGCGCGGGTTCGTGCTCAATTCCGCCCACTGGACCTTCACGCTTATTTTGAACGCCGCCCTGGGCACCTGGCTCAGGGATCCCTTCACGATGTACAAGGTGTTCCGCCGCGACTGCCTCGAGGGACTGACGTTCGAGTGCGACCGGTTCGATTTCGACTGGGAGCTGCTGATCAAGCTCGTGCGCAGGGGCTACCGGCCGATCGAGATTCCCATCACCTACCGGTCCCGGTCGTTCTCGGAGGGAAAGAAGATCCGGATGTGGCGCGACCCGGTTACGTGGCTGCGCGCGCTCGTCAAGTACCGGTTTGCCCGCCCGGGGCCGCCGCAGGCCGTCCCGAAGCCCGCCTCGCGCGGCTGAGGGAGGCGGCCTACGTCTTGCGGCGGAGCGCCCGGTGGCCGGAGTCCATCTGGCCGCGGGTCACGCCGAGCTGGTTGATGAGCTTCAGCTCCCGCCACAGGGCTCCCCCTTCGATCTCACCCCGAAGCAGCCGCGCATAGCTGCGCACCGTGCGGGCGACCTCCTCCGCCGGCTCGTTCACGAATTCCACGCGAAAGGACCGGGCGCCGAGCTCCAGCAGGCGCGAGACGAACTCCGCCCCGGTCTGTGCCCGGTTGTTGAATACGGTGTTGCGGCAGCCGGCGTCGGCCTTGAGCGGAAGGAGCGCCCCGGTCCTGTCGCCCAGCTCGACCCGGCGGCTCTCGCACGGGCGCCCGCAATCCCTGTAGTCGTGGCCGTCGGTCAGGAAGGCGCAGAAAACGCAGTGCTCCATGTGAAACATCGGCATCCGCTGGTGGATCGTGATGTCGAACCAGGCCGGCGGCGCCGAGCGCAGGAGGGCCTCCAGTTGGGATATGTTCAAGTCGTAGCTCGCCGTAACCCGCTCGAGCCCGATCTCGCGGACGAAGGTGTCCGCGGTCCAGGGATTCGCGACATTGAGCGAAAAATCGCCGCGGCGGCGGCACCCGGCAAAGAAGGCCAGGTGATCGAAGTTTCGGACGATGTATCCATCCGCATCGCACGACCTCACCTGGCTCAGAATCCACTCCTCGCCCGGCTTGAAGATGCGCGGAGGGGCGACCCATATCGTCGGCGCCGCCGCGGCGTCCCCGCCGCCCGCCTCCGATCCCTTCCGCAGCTCCCGGAACCGCGCGACCGCATCCCGGTAGTGCTTCGGGTTTTCAAATTCGCAGTAGATCGTCCGCGCTCCGGCCTCCCACGCGGCCTCGAGCTGCACGGGCAGCCGGATGACGGCGATCAGCTCCGGGGACCCGGGGCGCCCGGGCCCGGGATGCGGCGCCGCGGGCCGCGCGCCTGCGCCCGGATTCATCCTCCAGCGGCCCGGACGCGATCGCAGTTCCTCCAGTGCGCCAACGGCCTCGCGCCTGAGCCTGTTCAGTTCGCTCATCGGGAGCATCACCTCCCCCTCGATGAACGAGCGCAGTTCCCCGAGTTCGAAGGGCGTGCCGCCCAGCCTTCCCAGCTGCTCGCGGAGGAGCCCGGCCGTCAGCGGCTGTGTCCTGGCGGCGGCAAGCGGAAGGGCCGACGATTTCCTGACCGCACGGCCCAGGCCGTCGTCGGCGATCAGGACGAGCGGCGCACCGGCACGGCCGTGGACCTCGAAGCGCACCGGCCGCCGAAAGCGTATCGAATCCCCAGCGTAGGTCGCGCGGATCCTCCTGTCCAGGGCGGGGTCGTTCGTCTTCCAGACGTAGTGGCCCGGATGCACGCGCCGCCAGTCGATGTCGCCCCGGCCGAAGCGAAGGGTGGCCTCGCCGCCGGGCGCGCCGCCCTGCAGGATCTCATAGACGCGCCCGCCTTCCTCCCCGTCCTCGGGCCTCCCGGCGTCAAAGACGACGCCGTCGCCGGGCTTCAGCGGGGCGGCCAGGCGAAGGGATGCCGACTCGTCGGCCACGCGGACCACCTCCCCCAGAAAAACGCCGCGCTTCGTCCCAAACCGGGCGTGCACGAGCGCCTGGTTGTCCGTCCCCTTGAGCCAGCCCGGGAAAAGCCCGCGGGAAAAGCTCATTTCGAGCTCGTAGCGGTCGGCTCCGGGGTCGAACCGGGCCGGCTGCGATCCAGCCAGGTCGGCCATTACGCGATCCAGCGCCTGGCGGTAGACCCGCGTGATGCTCGCCACGTATTCCGCGGACTTGAGGCGTCCCTCTATCTTCAGCGAGGCAATCCCCGCCCGGACGAGGTCCGGCAGCGCCTCGAGGCCCGAAAGGTCGCGCGGGCTCAGAAGGTAGCGCCGGTCGCCCAGCGGGACGGGCCTTCCGTCCGAGAAGAGTTCGTACGGCAGCCGGCAGGCCTGGGCGCACTCGCCCCGGTTTGCGGACCGCCCGCCGAGTGACTCGCTCGTCAGGCACTGGCCCGAGTAGGCGATGCAAAGGGCCCCGTGGACGAAGATCTCCAGGGGAAGCCCCTCCCCGGTCCCGTCCAGGGAGGCCCGGATTTTGGCGATGTCCGCGATCGAGTTTTCCCTGGCGAGGACAACGAGGTCCGCCCCCAGCCGGTTGCGCGCGAAACGCACTCCCTCCGCGCTTGTGATCGTCATCTGCGTCGAGCAATGGATGGGAAAATCAGGCGAAAGGGCGCGGATCATCCGGCAGACCCCGACATCCTGCACGATCGCGGCATCGACGCCCGCCCCGATCATCGTGCGCGCGTACTCCTCCGCCTCCCCGGCCTCGTCGGCAAAGACAAGCGTGTTGAAGGTGAGGTATCCCTTCGCCCCGCGCCGGTGCAGAAACGCCATCAATTCCGGCAGGTCCGCCTGGGTGAAGTTCTTCGCCCGCATCCGGGCGTTGAACCGCTCGAGTCCGAAATAGATCGCGTCAGCCCCGTTCTCCACGGCCGCCCGCGCGCAATCCCAGTCGCCAGCCGGCGCCAGCAGCTCCGGCCGTCTGAAACCCGGCAGGGCCGCCTCCGCGGCCCGTTCTCTTGATTCCTCGGACACGGCGGGGAAGGTAACTCCCGCCGGGGGCCGGGCGCAAGCGCCGCCGCCGCCGAAGTCTTCGCGCCGCGGAGAATCCTACTTCTGCGGTTCCTCTTCGGGCGGGAGCAGGCGGGCCGCCAGGGCGTCAAGCGTGCGGGCGAATATGGCGCCCGGGACGCCCTCGGCTGAAATCGAGATGAGCAGGCCCTTCCTTCCGTAGTACTCGATGAGCGGGGCCGTGCTGCGCGCGTACGTTTCCTGGCGCACGCGGATCGTTTCCGGCTTGTCGTCCTCGCGCTGATAAAGGGCGCCGCCGCACTTGTCGCAGATGCCCTCCTTCGCCGGCGGATGGGCCGTCAGGTGATAGACGGTCTTGCACTTGCTGCAGGTCCGCCGTCCGCTCGCCCGGGCGACGACCTCCTCGATCGGAAGATCGTAGCTTATCACGGCGTCGAGCTTGAGCTTCTCGCGCTCCAGGATCTTGTCCAGCGCCTCCGCCTGGGCAACCGTGCGCGGAAACCCGTCGAGGAGGAATCCGCCCCGGCAGCGCAGGCAGTTCACGCGTTCGCCGACGAGGTTGAGGACCGTCTGGTCGGGCACGAGTTCGCCGCGGCGCATGTAGCCCAGGGCGTCCGCCATCGCGGGACTCGGCTCGAAACCCGCGCATCCGCCGCGATCGGCCGAACTCGCCGCGCGGAACACGTCTCCGGTGGACAGCTGGCAGCAGGCGAAGCCCGATGTGATCAGCTCGGCCTGCGTCCCCTTCCCGACGCCCGGGGCGCCGAGCAGGATGAGCCGGAGGGGGCGCTCCAATTCGGGCGCCGGCACGTTGCACACGGCATTTCCGCCCCTGAGCCAGGCAGCGCGATCGCGGAGGGTCTTCATAGGATTCCTTTACTTGGGTAAAATGGGTCAACCTGCATCCATTACAAATTCCGACGAATCTTGCCCAATCTCGTCGGCGCAAAGGTCCTCTTGCTCCCTGCGCTGTGCTTTTAGCACAGCTCGGTCGCCTTCGGCCCTTTTCGCTCGACGATCTTGCGCAATCTTCATCGGTTTTGTGATGGATGCAGGTTTAGCACCCTTATTCATCGTCCTTTCTGCCATGCGCCCCCCTCGAAAGCAGCACCAAAGCCGGCTGCCAGCGACATAAAAGGCGCCGTGGGGGCGGCCTCCAAACGCGCTTATAAGCCCGAATGATCGATGGATGCCGGGCTTCCTCAGGGTCCGGGCGGCCGGACGCGCAAACTGGATACGACCGCAACCGCCAGGACGATTCCGACCACCGCGAGCGACAGGCCCGTGCCCAATTCGAACCAGGGCGAGACCAGGATGCGGCCCCCGATGAAAAGGAGGATGACGACAAGGCC
>CAZSEH010000167.1:0-4705 GCA_964605835.1 uncultured Opitutaceae bacterium | reverse complement strand
TTAGCTCCCGGGGTGGAGATGCTTGGTCAGGAATTGCAGGGCAACATCCCAGTTAAGGGCCGCATGGCCGCCATTGTTCAGGTAAAAGGCGAGATCTTCCCCCACGAACTCGGACGTGACCGGGCTCTGCTGCGGGGTGCGGTCCAGACCCTTTTTGCCCAACAACTGATAGGCGGGCGTGGCGGCGATGGCAGCGAGGTACTCCCCCTTCGGGTCGGACCAGTTGTCGCCGTTGGCAGCGGTGTGCAGCAGCAGCGGGCGCGGGGCCATGGCCGCAACGAGCATGTGCGTGTCCATCGGCATTTCCTCGGGGTGCGCGGCATATTTCTGATAATTGGCGGCAAACTGATACGGATAGCGCGTGGGGGCGACCAGGTGCGCAATGGTCTCACCATACTTGCGCCGGGCCAGCTTTGCGCCGCCTGAGCCACTGCTGCAGGCGATGACCAGCGCGATGCGCGGATCGTTCACGCCGGCCCATAAAACAGTCTTGCCCAAGCGTGAGCCTCCCGTGATGGCCACACGCTTGGCGTCCACATCGCGGTCGGTTTCAAGGTAGTCCTCGACCCGGCTCAGGCCCCAGGCCCAGGCGGCGATGGCACCCCATTCGTCCGCCGCCGGGGTTGTCTGACCGGGCGCGAGCGCAAGTTTGCGGACGATGTTGACGTTGGGATTCAACGTGGGGCCTTCTATGTCGGTCTCGATGTCACCCTTGGAAAGCGAGGCATAGCCAAATCCGTTCGCTATCAATCGGGCGATTGGCGCACCACCGCCCGCGCCGCGGGCACCGCGGGCGGCATTGCCGGCCGGCGCAGCGGGAGCCGCTCCGGCGTTCACCGTCGGGTTTGCCGCGGCCACGGCCGCCGCCGCGCCGGCGGGCGCCGGGTTGTTGGCCGGAGCCCGACCGCGACGTGCCGCAGGTGCGCCAAACTGGAAGCCCACCAACACGGGCACTGGCTTGGTCGCACGGGCGGGAGTGTAAAGCGTCACTTTGATCGCCGGCCCATCAGGGCCTCCCATGTGACCGACCAGTTGTTTCAAGACGGCGGTGCCACCCAGGGCGGACCGGTCAATGCTGGCAACCTCCCAAGTCACCTTTGGCGCGTTGGGGGGAATGCGGCCATAGACCTGCGTTTCATAGAACTTGATGATTTCCGGGCGGCGTTGATTGATCCACATGGCGGCGTCCTTGACCGGCTGGCCGTTGGACAACGTCAGGAGGTCGGGCAAGGTGTAGGAGCGAACATCGGCCTCGATGTCGTTGACGGGAATGCCGGCGATGGGCCTGGCATTCGGCACATCCGCCACCTGGCCCTGGGTGCGGTTGGCACAAGGCAACACAGAAAACATCGCGAGGGGCAGCGAGAAGAAGAACGTGTTTTTCATGGAGGGATGGGGTTGGAAGGGTTTGTGCTGCCTGCGCGGCGGAGATATCCTGCCGTACAGAATTCGCAAAGTAGAACCCAGCGGCTTTGCAGCACTACCTCAATCAATTTTGGTCATGACGCCTCGGCTCCCCGGGCCTTCGAGGGGCATTGACCGTATGGAAAAAGGCCCGCGGATGCCGTAGTATCTCTCCAATTATCCTTGCAAGAACCATCCCGTCCGCGGAAGCAGGCCAGTTGACTCCATGCCTAAATGGAAGGTGGATCAATTTTCACGCCCGATGTCTTTTACCGCATCCTTTCCCGCCGCTACATAGCCGTGATAATGATCGGCGAAGGCTTTGGTGATTTCGGCCCCATAGAAAACGATCATGGAAGAGTAAGATACCCAAAGCAGGATGAGGATCACTGATCCCGCAGCCCCGTATCCTGACCCGGGCTCGGCTTTTCCGAAGTACAATCCCAATCCAAACTTGCCGATTTCAAACAATAAACCGGTGAGAAAGGCCCCCACCCAGACATGTCTCCATTTTATTTTGGCATCGGGCAGCACCTTGAACATCAAAGCAAATAAAACGGAAATAATGGATAGGGAGATTATAAAATTTCCGGCCTGGAAAAGGAACAGGATATATGCTGGCCAGTGTGCCTCCATCCACTTGCTCATGGCTGCAAGGATGGATGTGATCACCAACGACACCAAAAGAAGGAAAGCAATTGAAAGGATGAGCCCGAATGAAAAGAGGCGGGCTATAAAGAAAGTCCAGATACCGGATTTGGTGGGCTTGGCTTTCACCTCCCAGATAATATTGAATGATTTCTGCAGCTGAACAAACACACCGGTGGAGCCAAAAAGGATGGTGATAACTCCGATGATCGCGGCCCAGGTGGTATCCTTGCTGCTGTTGGCCTTATTCATCATTTCCTGTACCTGGTCGGCAGTGTCATTTCCCATGGCTTCGCTGATCTGGCCGTGCAAATGACCGCTTACTGCATCTCCTCCGAAAAAATAGCCGCCGAGCGCGATGACAAGAACCAATAGGCCGGGCAGCGCAAATATGGCGTAGTAGGCAATCACAGCACTTTCACGAAACGGATCTTTTTCGTTCCATTTCTTAAACGCATTTCCAAACAGCAGTGCTGTTTTCTTCATTTCTCTTTTCACGATGGTGTGGGGTTGACCCTAAGCGTCGGATCACACGGCGTGGTTTTACTGACTACCGGCTGGTCGAAAACTTTTTTTGTCGCGGGGAGTTTAAGAGGATCGCGGGGATGAGGACCGAAGGCAATTCCCCAGGCCCAGGGGGCGGCTGACCGCATTGCGGCGCAAACGTCCGTCCGGAGGAGATTTGAGGACAGAGGTTAAGAAAATCAGCCGATATCGGGGGCACACCCGGGCGCAATCGTCTGTCCTGAGCCTTAGGTATGAGGCGGATTGGTCGGTGCGGCCTTGGCCGGTTTGAGGGCGTCGGATCTTACGCTGTGCTCGATCGCGGCTGGAAGGGCGCGGATGACTGACAATAGATGCCTCACTGGTGCCAGAAGTCGGATAAACGCGAGTCGGTCAGGCCTGGGCTGGGAGGCCAAAGCACCGCTTTCGTGCTCCAGATGTCACGCCGAGGACCTCGGAAGCGCCACGCGAATCCAGGTGGCCCCCCTTTGAGCGCGCCCGTTTACGGAGCTCCAGGTGTCGTCTTTTTCGTTTCTTCCTTCGTGGTGACCGTACCGTCCGAATTCTCGGTCACCGTCTTATCCTTCGTCTTGACCGTGCCGTCGCTGCTGGTGGAGCTTTTCTCGGTTTTCGAAACGGTTCGCCCACACCCCATCATCAGCAAGGGCAGTGGCAGGGCGAGGACGGCCGACAATAACAGGAGGGTATGGCGTTTCATGCAGCAATCTACTTGCCGGCCGGCCGATTGCATATGGGGTATGTACCCCCGGCAGGGCTCAGCAGCCGGTGGAAAACCATTCTTTGGACCAGACCGTTTCAGAGGGATGGTGGACGCTACTGGACTCACTCATTCCAGAGTGAGTGCGCAGGCTGGTTGCTGTTTGGTTGTCGTGCCATCGACGCTTAGGAAGGATGTCTGAAGCTCCGATAGACGGTTTTTCGGGGTCCAAGGAATTCTGCGATGAGCTCTCCCGTCGTGTCGCGGCGAAGGACGACGCGGTATTTCCCAACGCGCAGACGCCAGAAGCCCTCGAGTTCACCCGTGAGAGCACCCACGTCGCGCTTCCTCCCGTCGGCCACATCATCGAGAGCCCGGCGAATATCCTTTCTCACCCCCGGATGCAAATCTTTGAGCGCGGCGACAACCTGGTCCGAGAATTTCAAGCGGGTATGGCCTCGGCCTCCAGGTAGCGGACCTCTCCCCTTTTCATCCGTTCAAGGTGCTTGCGGAACTTTGGGTCAGCCAACAATTCCGATGTCTCATTCGGCCGCAAATCAAAGGGCAATCCATCGGTCTCCGTTATCTTGGCGTAAAAGACATTGATGGCCTGAGCCGGCGTCAGGCCGTACCGGCCAAGAATTTTTTCAGCGCGGTGTTTCCGCACGCTGTCGACCCGAGCACGCAAAAGGGTTGTCCTGGACATGTGCTCAATCTAGTCTCACTTGTGCCCGGGTCAAGCCTTCGGTCCGAATGGTGGACGCATACACAACGTCTTTTATCCTTGAACAGGAAATGAGCCGCGCCCGATCAGGCGCCGGATCGATTCTTCGTTCGAAGCCAACCGGTAACAAAATTACGTGAGGCAACATGCACACTCAACTGGTCTTCCTCTCTTTTGATCCCTTGGGATCGCCGGCAGCTATTCATCAAACGAATCTCAACAGGATCTGGGCAAGTTCCGCAGGAGCCGCGATCATCGCGTCGTGGCCGCATTTGATTTCGACGAAAGGCCAATCGGCGCGACCGCGATAGAGCGTCTTCATCGCGACCAGGGTCGGCAGGGCGGGTTCCACGCAATCGATGTAGATCTTGGGCAAATGGTTGCCCAGCGGACCGGCGAGGTGGATGACCTCATCGAAGGTCCGAAACGGCTGCGGAGTCATCCGGCGTTCGACCCAAGCCTGATCCGCGGCCGGATAGATTCCAAACACCGACGCCTTGGGCGGAGGCAGGCTCAGGCCCCCGGTGGATTCTTGAGCCAGCTTGCGCCGGGTGACGGCGACCTCAGGCGGAACCGCCTCCGACCACCGCGAACCGCTTTCGAGCAACACGGCGTCGAGATAGATCAGTTGCTTGATGCGCTCCGGCATCTGGTCGGCCACGCCGCTGATGGTTACGCCGCCCAGGCTATGTCCGACCAGGATGACA
>CAZSEH010000166.1:0-4752 GCA_964605835.1 uncultured Opitutaceae bacterium | reverse complement strand
GCCACGGCTCGGGGCGGATTCCGTTGGCGACGCCCCGCTCGATGTCCTCGACAAACGAGCCGACGTGCGTCTTTTCGATATGCTTCCCGTTGACGACGACATCCACCAGGCCGCCGTTTCGGGCCGCGCTCGAATTGTAGTAGTGCGACACGAGATCCAGGCCGGCCTGGCCCAGCGGCAATTCGTTGGTGTCAAAATAGAGCACGTCGGGCTGGTACTTGTCCACGAGGTCCTGGGTGCGCAGGAACCAGTCCTGGCAGAAGCTGGCAACCGGCATCGGGTTGCTCTTGGCGAGGCTCGTATTCTTGTTCTGCCAGTCCCGCACTGCCTGGGCGCTCGTCAGCCCGTCGGGCATCACCACGGACGGGCCTGTGTAAAGGTCCTGCGGATCGAGCCCCTCCCACCACTTGCCCTTGCCGTCCGCCTTGGTGAGGGTAAAGGCATCGTAGCGCACTCCCGCGAGCGGCCCTTCGCCATCGTAGCCGTAGGCGGGCTGCAGCCAGCGGGGGGCCCATGACGAGTGGTTGCTGATGCCAAAGCGCAAACCATTTGCGCGGGTCACCTTTGCCCAGAGTCCGACAATGTCCTTCTTCGGGCCGACATTGACGGAGTTCCAGGCGTGGTACTTCGAGTCGTACGCGTCAAAATTGTCGTGGTGGGTGCCGAGGGCGAAGAAGTACTTCGCTCCTGCCCTCTTGTAGAGGGCCATCAGCTTTTCCGGCTCCCAGCGATCGGCCTTCCAGAGATTGTCGATCTCCATGAACCCAAACTTGGAGGGGTGGCCGTAGGTCTTGACGTGGTAGTTGTAGTCCTTCTCCCCCTGCATGTACATCCGCCGGGCATACCAGTCGCCCTGCTCGGGCACGCATTGCGCGGTCCAGTGCGCCCAGATGCCGAACTTCGCGTCCCGGTACCAGTCCGGAAACCGATAGTTCCGGACGAGCGACTCCCATGTCGGCTGAAACGGGCCCCGCATGAGGGTGCGGTCCGATGAGACATCGTTTGCGGCGGCCCGCAGGCGCGACTGCCAAAGCGGGGCCGTCAAACCGGCCCCTGCGGCAAAGGCGGACGTTTTGAGAAAATCACGGCGGGATATGGGATGTTTCATTGTAAAATGCTGCGGGGGTCCTGTCTGCCTTTTCTATTTCGAATCAAATGCCTTTCTTCTGCTGGATGCAGCCGAAATCGGTGTGCTGCCCAGTCCCAAATCATGCCTTCGGCGTAATCTTGAATGCGACTGCGTAATCGTAAGATCCCGATACAGGCGGCATTGCGATTGTCATTCCGCTTTCGTCGCGCGAATAGGCCAGATTCCCGGTCGAACCGAGCACCTGAACTGCTCCGATTTCCCCGGGAAAATGGGGTGAATTCGCCGCAAGGGCCCGGATGGTGACGAAACGGGAGTCGGGCCTTCCCATGGCAATGGCATACAGAACGCCGCCTTTGGCCGTGAAACGGATGTCCTCGGCCGTGTGGTTGCCGCCGATTCCTCGGGGCGGCGGGACGGTGCCATCCCTGGCTGTTGCGTCGTTTTTCACCGACGGTCCCTCGCCGTAGATCACCCAGGGGCGGGTGCCGTAGATGCACTCGCTGTTGACGTCCATCCACTTGGTCATCTCGTCGAGGAAGGCGCCGGCCTTGTCGTCGATCTGCCCGCTGCCGGGAAGGGGGATATTCAGAAGGAATGTGCCGTTCTTGCTGACGACATCCACCAGGAGATTGATCATCTCCCGCGGCTTGTGATAGCCCGTGCGATAACGGTCGTCGCTGTAATGCCAGGCGCCGATGCAAAGGTCCTTTTGCCAAGGGATCCGCAGCAGGTCGGGCGTCATTGTGCGTTCGAGATCGTTGACGACCGCCTTCTGCTGGTCGAGCGACAGGCCCTTTGAGGTGATTACGCCATGCTGCTGGCCGCCGTGCCAGCGCTGGTTCGCGTTGAAGAAGTGAGCCGCAATGTTCAAGCCGGCCGGCCCCAGCGGAAGCCGTGAGTCGTCGAAGTACAATAGGTCGGGCTGGTATTTGTCGAGCAAGTCCCGGGTACGGTTAAACCACTTCGCCGTGTACGCGGCATCAGGCGGCGCGCCGATTGCGTGGTTCTGGGCATAGAGGTCCTGCGGGTCGAGGCCGTCCCACCACAGGCCCTTGCCGTCTGCTTTTGTCAGCTTTCCGTCGTACGGAACTCCGGCCAGCAGCCCGGTCTTGTCGCTGCCCTGTGCGTCCTGGTACCAGTTCCATGCGATGGCGCAATGGACGCTGACTCCGAGCGGCAGGCCCGCTTCGCGGGCGTGCATGGCCCAAGTACCGACGATGTCTTTTTTGGGGCCGACATTGACAGCATTCCACGGCTGAAACTTCGAGTCAAAATTGTCGAAATTGTCGTGGTGATTGGCCATCGAGACGAAGAATCGCGCCCCCGCGCGCTTGTAGCGCCTGATGAGCGCGGCCGGATCCCATTGATCGGCCTTCCACTCGTTGATCACGTCCTTGAACCCGAACTTCGAGGGGTGGCCGTAATGGCTGACATGGAAGTTGTACTGCGGCCGGCCCTGATCGTACATGTACTTCGCATACCAGTCGCCCTGCCTGGGCTGGCACTGCGGTCCCCAGTGGGCCCAGATGCCGAACTTGGCGTCACGGTACCACTCGGGCAGCTGGTAGTTTTGTTGCAGGGACTCCCAGGTGGGTTGAAACGGACCGGGCGCGATCTCGTACGCCGGCTCGGCGGCGGCCCCCAGGCGCGATGTCCAAAGCGGCGAGCTCAGCCCGGCTCCGGCAACAAGGGCGGTCTTCCTGATGAAGTCCCGGCGGGAACAGGGGTATTGAGGGGAGTGCGGCATGGGATCCTGGCCCGAGGCTATTTCAGCTTCAGCCCGGTGATTCTCAGGACATAGGCGAATTCGCACGGTTTCTCGGCCGGAAACTTCACCTTCAATCCATCGGCATCCCGGGTGAACTGCAGCTCCCCGGAGTGCCCGAGGAGTTCGACCTTCTCGACAGTGCCCTGCACCGGCTGGCCGCCGGCCAGAGAAGTGATTGAGGCCTGCTCGCCCGGCCAAGCCATCACCGTTGCATAGAGGGTGTCGCCCTTGGTCGTGAAGCGGATATCCTGAGGCGTGTAACCGTGGCGCGGGAGCCCGCCTCCCAGAGTTTCAGGGCCTCCCTGGTTCTGCCCGTTGGTCCGGCCGGCGAACCCGGCAGCCTTCGCCTTGACCATCACCGCCGCCGCCGCCGCCGCCGCGGGACCTTCGCCATACTTGATCCACGGCCGCGTGCCGTAGATCCCGTCGCCGTTCACGTCGAGCCAGGCGCCTATCGCCAGGAGCACGTCCTGCTGCTCCTGCGGAATCGTCCCGTCGGCCCGCGGGGAGATATTCAGCAGAAGATTGCCGTTCTTGCTCACATTCTCGATCAGCTTCCAGACGAACTGGTCGGCGGGATAGGGCTTCTGGCCTTCCACATAGCCAAACTTGTTGGTGATGGGATCATCGGGCTGCCAGACCCAGTCGGTCAGCTCCATCGGCGACCGTCCCTCCCGCTCGTAGTCCATGATCTGGCCCGACACCCAGGCGGCTTGCTTGGCGCTCACGCCCACTTCCTTGCCCCACTCCCTGGCCCGGTTGAAGTAATAGGCGGACACCCGAATCTTGAGCGGATCCCAGCTGTGGTCGGTGTTCATGTCGAACCAGAGCATATCGGGGTGGTACTTTTCGATTGTCTCGATTCTCTTGGCTACCCAGTCGTGCATGAACTTGACCCGGGCCTGCTCGCTTCGATCCGCGACATTGTAGAAATTGGCCCACTTCGGGTCGTACTGATCGCTGCCGGGCAAAGGGGGAATAAACACGAAATGAAAGGCGGAATGGTCGGAAATGCCGGTCTTGAGGCCGACCCTTTCCACGGCCTTGATAAGGTCGCCGTCGAGGTCGCGGTGTGGCCCGTAGTTCTTGGCGTTGTATGGGTTGATCGCGCTGTCCCAATTGGAAAAGCCGTCGTGATGCTCGCCCGGCGCGAGGACATACTTGGCGCCTGCCTTCTTGAAAAGGGCCGCCCAAGCGTCGGGATCCCACTTTGCCGCAGTGTACATTGGAAGAAAGTCCTTGTACCCGAATTTCGTCGGCGGCCCGAAGTGCTCCGTGTGCCACCTCATGATCTCGGCATTGCCGCCGTACATGTAGCGGACGTACCACTCGCTGCCGTGGGCCGGGACGGAATAGATGCCCCAATGCATCATGATGCCGAACTTGCCGTCGCGGAACCAGTCCGGGTCCTTGTAGTTCTCCTGGATCGACTGCCAGGATTCCTTGAACGGTCCTTCGGGAACCGCGGGAATTTCCTTGAGGGCGGCGGCGATCATTTCAGGGGTGTCGCGGGGAGGCCGGGCGCCAGCCCTCGAGCTATTGGCCGGAGGAGTGATGGCGTTGGTTTCCTCAACCGTTGGGGCGCCGGGAGCGGCGGCCTGGGCGCGAAGGGGGGAAGAGGGCGCCAGGAAGAAGGCGGCTCCGGCGGCGGCGAGCCATTGGGCGGCTCGGGTGGTGATTTTTTTCATGATGGTTCTACGGAGGATGCCATGCCGGGCGCTGCGGACGGACGGCCGGGCGGCATCAAACCGGCCCCAAAGCCCGACGCAGGGTGGAAGGTTTCGTTGCGTCAAAGGGAAGGCGCGACGGGCTTGATCCGGCTCGCTGGCTGGTCGAGCTGCAGCACCACGACCGTATCCGTTCCGCTTTGGTTGGCCGGCTGCACGGAGATCTC
>CAZSEH010000165.1:0-4772 GCA_964605835.1 uncultured Opitutaceae bacterium | reverse complement strand
GTCGGTTTCCCCGGTGTCGGGAAATCCGAAGGAGTGGTTGGCGACGCCGGCGCCTGAGAGATAGAGGGCGTGGAAGCCGGCGCGCTCGGCGAGCAGCGCCGCATAGGCGTTGATGACGCCCGCGATCTGCAAGGGGACTTCGGCCCTGAGGGCGTCACGAAATTTTAAGCCGGGATTCATGGAGGGAACAGGCACCAACAGCACACGCCTCGGCGCGACAAAGGCAAGATGGTGCGAACCATGCGCGCTGTCGAGAACCGGACCGGAACGACGGCAGGCTTGTTCACGGGGCTCAGTCGGGACTTCAGGCGGCCGGCTGGCGCGAGAACCGTCGCATCACTGGCCGCAGGGGATAGTAAAGACCGGCGACGATCAAGGGGACGCTGAGCAGCCAGGCCGTGGCGGCGTGCACGCCGGTCCAGCCAAATCGCTCCAGGAACGCGACGGGATCAGCCCGGAACGAGTGGATGAGCGCGGGCACGGAGAGGGGCATCGGTGGGGCGGCCCAGATCTTCTCACCAATGCGCACATAAACCAGGATCAGCCCCAACTGCACGGGGCCCAGCAGCTGGTTCAGCGTCTGCAGGATGGGTTGGTTGAGGCGCAGCCACAGGCCGACGACGAGGTTGAAGAGCGACGTGAAACCGAAAAACGGCAGCAGTGAACACGCGGTGCCCACGGCGAGCGTCAGGGCGATCCGGTCCGGAGTGACGCCATGGGAGAGCAGGGCACGTATCGGGCCCAGGAGGCGGCGCTGCCAGAAGGAAGGCGGGGGAGCGGGTGGCACAGTGATTGATACGCGCGAAAGAGGGGAAGAGAGAAGAAAAAGTGAGCCTGGAATCCGGCTGGAGTCGCACAAAAGCGCAAGGGGACAGGCGGGCAAACCAGGCAAAGAAAAAGGGCGGAGACTTTCGTCTCCGCCCTTTGAAGCAAGGCGCTGTTAAGGCGTCTTAGATTAGAAGCTCAGCTTGTTGGTGATGAAGAGCTGGCGGCCAGGCGATGCCACGGGGCTGTTGCCCTCGAAGTAGAGCTTGTCCGCAAGATTTTGCACACTGAATGTCGTGCTGACCTTGTAGCCATCCAATTCCCACGGGTAGCTGACGTTGGCATCAAACACGAAGTAGTTGCCACCCTGCCAGCCGCCATTGAGCGGGTTCCACGTGACGTCACGGGAAACCACCAGTTTCGACGAGTAACGGGTACCGAGGCCAAGGGAGAGCCCATGGAGGAAACCATCGGTGATCGTGTACTTGCTGAACGTGTTGAACCGATACTCCGGCACGTTCTCAAGGCGCGCGCCGTAGTAGATGTCCGAAGCAACCTTCGAGTTCATGCCCGCGACGGTCGCGAGGTTGAACGCGTTGTACGCGGCCGAACCGGGTTTCGGAATCAAGGGAGCGTTGTCGGTCTTGGCCGTCCACAGCCAGGCACCATTCGCGACCATCTGGAAGTTCCGGATCGGGGTCCAGATGGTTTCGAAGTCAGCACCCTCGACGATATCCTTCTGACCAACGGTGCGCCAGCGGAGCAGGCGCCCACCAGTGAAGTTGTAGCCGCTCGGGTTGACGTAACCCGGGGGCCCAAAGTACTGGTAGTTGTTAGTGTAGTTCAGCGGGTCGTTGGCTTGGGCCGTGCCGTCATCATTACGACGATTGACGCGGAACATGTGGAACACCGCGAACGTGCCGACGAGCTTGTCATCCCACAGCGAGGTCTTGACGCCGAACTCGGTGTTACGACCGGTCTCGGGCTTGATCAGGGTATCCGCGCCATTGGCGTGCAGGGCGGCGAACAAGTCGGAAACCGAGTTGATCGTCGCGCCGTTGTAGACGAACGGATGGGCCGCATTGCCACCGGGCAGGGAGCCGAGGTAGGCTTGGGCCGCCGCAAACCACTGCGGAACGGCCAACGTGGAGAAACCACCCGCGTTGGTCGCACCGTTGCGGTTGTAGATCTTGCTCGTTGAGACGTAGACGTTGATGTCCTTTTTGATCTGGTACGAGAGACCGGCCATCCACGAGGTACCGGCGATACGGGAGTGTTCACCGTCGCGGTCACCCGCGTAAGCGGCGTCATAACCATAGTAATTATTCGCAGGATAAGTCGTCGTGTCGAAGTAGGCCGTCGCCGGGGGCGAGAACCACGGGAAGTTGTCCGTGAGGTATTGGCCGCTATCCCGGTGCATTTCGCGGCGAACGCCGGCAAGGATGGTCAGTTTGTCATTCAAGGCCTGGCCCTGATAGTTGATGTAACCGGCCTGCTCCTGGTAGTAGTAACCATCCAACTCATTGCGGTCGACGGCCAACAGGGGCTTGATGTCAGGCTGAATCTCGAAGCCCGGATCCCATTCGGTGTAGATCTGCTGGACGGTCTTGATGACGCCGAAGCGGTCTTTGATGACCTGGTTGACCGGGACGTGACCGGGGTTCGCGCCACCACCTTCACCTGTGGTGCCACCGGTGAAGACGTAACCGGGATTGGCGATCGCATTGGTGGCGCCGGGAATCTGGCTGTAGTTCAGGAAGGCCTGGGCATTGTACTGCTGCAGGGCCTCGCGGAACGTACCACCGATGAGGACCTTGTTCTTCAGGCCCCAGAAGTCCTTCTTGAGGATCAAGTCGAACTGGTGGTCCATGGAGTGGAGGTAATAACCCGAGCTATTGGCCCCAACCGCGCCAAACGAATTGAACCGGCGACCGTCACCATAGGGGTAATAACCACCCTCCATCGAGTCGTAACGGTTGTTGTCATGGGTGACGACATAGCGGGCATCCATCCAGTCGAACGGCGAGAGCTCAACGGTCACGTCGATCGTGTTGACCAAATCATGGCTCATGGCACCACGGGCATCCCAATTGAAGCCGGTGTCGTGGATCCTATTGCCATTGGCATCCATGTAGAAGGCACCTTGCTGAACCGTAGTGTAATTCGGCAGGGTGAAGTTATTCTGCAAGACGCGATTGTCAGCGCCCCACGTGGTGAAGGTACCGACGCCGAGGTAACGAGCCTTCATGGCCGCGTCAGCCGCCGGAGTGCCAGCAGTCAGGCCCGCCAAGCCGCCCGGATTGGGTCCAGCGATGATGGACGCCTCCATGGCCGCGGTGGGAGCGGCATACTGGTCGAACCAGCCCTGCGGATAGTACCATTCCTGCGAACGGGTCTGATTGTACTTGTTGTTCTGGTATTCCGCCTCGGTCGTGATGCGGAGCTTGCCGCTCTCGAACGGCACGAGGGCCAGAGAGAGGAACGCCGCATTGTCCTTGACGTACTCGAACCGGCGCTGACCACCGCTGTTCTCGGAGGAAACAATCACGCGCATCGCGGCTTTCTGCGAAAAGAACGTGTTGTTATCGAGAACGTACTTCTTCTTGTGGTCGGAACCCGTGATCCAGGAGATCGTCGTCGGAATGCGGGCGAACACCGGCTGCTTGGTGATGTAGTTGATAACGCCACCGGGTGCGCCGTTGCCGAAGAACAAGGCCGCGGGGCCCTTGATGATTTCGACGCGTTCGGTGTCGTCGAAATTGAACGCGGTGTAACGTTTCACACCGTTGCGCAGGTACGTGTTGATCTGGAAACCGCGCATCGTGAAGTTACCGACCGGCGTGGACGAATTGGCGGGGCGGGCCATCGCGAACGAGTTGTCACCGGAACCGGACGACGTATACCGCAGAAGATCAGTGATGCTCTGGGTGTTCGTGTCCGCGATGAACTCGGCGCTCTTGATTTCAATCGCGAGCGGGGTGCGTTGGACCTCCATGCCGATACGGGTGGCCGTGGCGGAGTTGGTCTTCAGGTAACCGACGTCCTTGTCGGTGCTGACGGAGAATTTCGACATCACTTGCACGCCCTCATCCGTGGCGAGAGAGCCCGGAGCTGCAGCGGTCTTGGTCGTGGTGGTGGTCGTCTGGGTGGTCGTGGCAGCCGTCTGGGCCGCCTGGCCTTCGAGCTCGGCGACGCGCTTACGGAGCGCCGCGTTCTCTTCCTGGAGCTTTTGGTCGTCGGCTCGCAGAGCGGGAGCCGAAACTACGGCCAAGGCAGCCAAACAGGCGACCAGGTATTTACTGGTCCTGTGTATTTGGTAGCTGGGTACTGAGTTCATTCGTTGTATGGGGGTGGTTTGTAGTTTCCGGTTTTGTTCCGGGTTGAGCCGGTCCAAAAGTCGGGAAAGGGGGAGTATAACAACAATCAATCAGGGGTATTCAGCCCGGGAATGTTGAGGAGGGAGTCGACGGGGTCGTGAACCGAGCATGGGGTTACCGGTGAAAACGGGGTAAAGAGCGGGGAAACCCACTCCCGTTGCAAGCAAGTTTTTGCGAGAATATTCAGGCGATCAGCTGCTTGGATTGCGGGGCGAGTGTCAGGGTGGGTGAGACCGTCGCGCCGACCCGGCCCGCGGCGGTGGGATTTTCAATGCGCCACACCAGCTGGTCGACGACTTTGCGTACTAAAGTAGGCAAGTTTATGTTCAGCGCGGCGGGGAGATGATCGAGGTTATGGTAGATGACGGGATTGTAGTTGCCGAGCACCGCCTCGAAATCCCGCTCCGACTTCAGGCCGGCCTGACGCATCGAGCGAAAGAGAGAACCGCAAAAATGATCCACCGGAATGTAGAGGCCGGTGGGGCGGGGGGTGGTCTGCATCATCCGGCGGACCAGCGACTCGCTCTCCTCGTGCATCGGGGCGATTTCGAGGTAGCTGACGCCCGGCTTCGCCTTCCCCAGGATGTTATGCACCGTGAGACCGAGCTCCCGGGCCCGTTCGCCGAAGGC
>CAZSEH010000164.1:0-4777 GCA_964605835.1 uncultured Opitutaceae bacterium | reverse complement strand
GCCTTCTTCGGCGACAAATACGGCAAGATCGTCCGCGTCGTCGACATCGGCGGCTTCAGCCGCGAACTCTGCGGCGGCACGCACGTCGCGACCACCGGTGAGATCGGCATCATCAAGGTCGTCGCCGAGATGGCGATCGCCGCGGGCACCCGCCGCATCGAGGCCGTCGCCGGCCAGGCCGCCTACGATTTTGTCGCGCACCGCGAAGCCGCCCTCGCCGCCGTCAACGCGAAACTCAACGCAGGCCCGCACGACGTCGCCCTGAAACTCGACGCCCTGCTCGCGCACCAAAAGGAGCTCGAAAGACAGCTGAAGGCCTTCCAGCAGAAGGCCGCCGCCGGCCTCGCCGAGGAGCTCGCCGCGAAGGCCTCGGCCCGGGACGGACTCAAGTTCGTTTCGGCCGTTGTCGTCGCGGAGTCTCCCGAATCGCTGCGATCGCTCGGTTCGCAGGTGCTCGCCAAGGTCGGCGATGGCGTCGTGCAGCTGGGCGCGGCGTTCGGCGACAAGGCGACGGTGGTTGCGTTCTGCTCGCCAGGCGCGGTCAAGGCCGGCCATCAGGCGGGAAAGATCGTGCAGGAATTGAGCGTGAAGCTTGGGGGCAAGGGCGGCGGCAGGCCGGACTTTGCGATGGGCGGCGGACGCGACGTCTCAAAGCTGGCCGGGATCATGGGCTTATAGGCGGAAGATCGGCGGATCCGCGGCCAAGAATAACGCCGCCCTTGCAGTCATCGCCATGGGGAGGCATGATGGCCGCCATGCCGCCGGATGTGCCAGACGCGCCTTCGCTTGACTGCATCCTTGCCTTCAATGCCGGCAACCAACTGGCCGTCCGCATGCTTGGCTCAATAGCGGATCTTGCCTTCACCGGGTCCGACCTTGCCGCGGCTGCCGGGCGCCTCGAGGCGGCCTTCCCGAAACACACCCCTCCCCTGGAGCGCTTTTCGGCTTTCGTGGACGGGTGTTCCTTCCGCGTGTTTTTCGCGCAGGTGGACGGGGTCCCGGCCGATAGAGACATCGGATTCTGGACGATCGACCGCCTGGAGGCCGCAGGCAAAGCCCTGGCGCCCCCGCTTGCGGGGCTCGTCGCCCGGCTGGAGCCCTATTTGATCGAGATTCCCTACCTCCATCTCGGCGAGAATGACTTCATCTACAAGTTCAGGCCGGAAAAGGAGAGGAACACCTCCATCTACGCAACGGATCCGCCCGCCGACGCACTCTACCAGTCGAGGCTATGCGCGGCGATCAAGTCCCTGGCGCGGCGCCACGAGAGGACCGCGGCGGCGCCCGTGGACCTCGATTTCGGGGCGGTCCGCTACGTCATCCCCAGCCATTTCGGATTCTGCCTGGGCGTAAAGAATGCAATCGAACGCGCCTACGAGACGCTGGCGGAGGATCCGGGGCGGCGGGTTTTCATGCTTTCGGAGCTGATTCACAATCCGTTTGTGAACGAGGATCTTCTCAGCCGCGGGCTCCGGTACCTGCAAACCGACAAGGGGGCGCCTTACACGGTCGACGGGCGAATCGCGGGGGACGACGGGGCCGCACCGCTGCTGTGGGACTCGCTGACTCCGGACGACATCGTCATCATCCCGGCGTTTGGCGCCACCGATGAGGACAAGAAGCGGCTTGTCCGCAAGGGCGTGGCCGTCTTCCCCCACGACGCCACCTGCATGCTCGTCGAAAAGGTCTGGAAGGCCGCCAGGTCCTACGGCCGCGACGGCTACACGGTCGTCATTCACGGCAAGCATGAGCACGAGGAGACCAAGGCCACGTTCTCGAACACCCGCCGGTACGCACAGGCGGTCATCGTGCGAAACATCGAGGAAACCCGGCTGCTGGGAGGGATAATCGCCAGCAGGGACCCCGGGGTCCGGGCGAGCTTCTACGAGACGTTCGCCGGGAAGCACACGCCCGGATTCGACGTCGGGCGCCATCTCGAACGGGTGGCGGTTGTCAACCAGACGACGCTCCTCATGAACGAGACGCGGGAAATCATCTCCTATCTGCGGGACGTCTACGCCGCCGCCTGCGGACCCGATCGACCCGGCGAGCCGGGTCGCGTCGGAGGGAGCGGCCGCAACGACACGCTGTGCTATGCGACCCAGGTCAACCAGGACGCCCTGGCCCGGGCGCTCGCGGAACCGCTCGATGCGGCCTTCGTGATCGGAGGAAAGAATTCCTCGAACACGTATCAGCTTTACCGCCTCTGCGCCGAACGGCTGGGCGGCCGGGCCTTCTTCATCCAAAGCGAGGCGAGCATCCGTTCGTCCGCCGAGGTCGAGCATTACGTCTTCCCCGCGAAGGGTCACGAGGCGCATGACGGCCGCACTGAGCCGCGCCGGTTGTGGCCGGAAGGACTCGGGATGACGGCACGTCGGATTTTGATCACGGGGGGCGCCTCATGCCCCGATGGCATCATCCAGCAGGTCATCAACCGGATCAACGGCTTCTTTCCCGTCGAGCGATTGCGCGGAGTCGAATCCGTCCTCGCAGACATGGAAGGGAAACAGGCCTCCCCGGAGTAGCCGATCCCGCGACGGGGCCGTTCTCAGAACTTGAACGCGATACCTGCCCGGAAGCCCTCTTGGTTGCTGAAATCGACCCGGGTCGAGTAGGTCCCGACGAGGAGGCCTGCAGACGGGCTGTTCGCCGCGGCGGTGAACATGGGGTCGTTGGAAACCAAAGTCGTGCTGCCTCCCCCGGTCACCGGCAGGGAGCCTATCGTGCTCGTGCCGGTGTGGCCCGTGACCGATTGGAGGTAGCTCCCGCCATCCTGGAAGAAGGCCCCGAAAAAGAACCCGGTGCGATCCGTCACATCGTATTGCAGCATCGCATCGACAAAGTAGCCCAGGACGAGCTTGCTTTCCGTGCTGACCCCCATGTCGACGATCTGGGCGCCTGTCGCGGGTGCGAAGATCTCCGTGGCCTGGAAGCTCGATCCCGCATAGATAAGCGCCGGGCCGACGCCCAGATTCAAATGCAGGCGCTCCGTGGGTGAGTAGACGAGGATCGGACCGCCGCGAAAATAGGCGTAGGCTCCGTGCAGCTTGAAGTCGTCCGTGACGCTCGTCGAGTCCACGGCCGTTGTGACCATCCGGGTTCCAACCGGCGCGTTGCTGATCAAGGTGGTCGTATCGACGGCAATGGTGAGGGGGTTGCCGCTCGAGTCGGTGATGGCCTTGCCGTAGGCATCCGTGAGGGGAGCAGTCGTCCCCGAGTTGCCCGTGCCTCCCGCCGCAGGGGGCGTCTGGCCGTAAAGGTCGTAGGTGTCCGTGAGCGTGGTCACCCGGGCCGCCACTGCATAGCTCGCCGCGGCCTGGATGTCGTTGATGCTCATTCCGCAGAACAGCCGCCAGGAAAAGTGCTTGCCCAGGTTTCCCATGTCCCGCGCCGACGAAAGCTCCATGCCGAGGGTCCCCTTGCCGGTCTTTTCCGAAGATCCGGTCGCAAGAGTCTGCGCCGCATAGACGTGGAACTGCATGTAATCGTCGGACGTCACCTGCGAGGAGGAGGCGTAGCCCCAGGTGTTCGTCTTTCCGTCGGACGGAACCGCCACCGACGATGCCGTGCTGTCGCCATTATTGATCGTCTCCACGCGCTGATCGATGCCCACGGCGCCGTCGTGGTAGCTCCGCGGGGCATTCGGTGTGGTCGCATCCGGAATAAGCTCGGGTGCGCCGACATAGCCATTTCCCGCGAACTTCGCCTTGATTCCGCTGATATACCGCATGCCAAAGTTCAGATTGTTCTTCGGCTGGTAGACGTACTCGTCAAGATTGCTGAAATCCGGGATTTCCACCGGCGGTGTCCTGTTCTTCTGGTCTTCGTCCTGGGCGTGGAGGGGCCAGGCGGCCGCAAGGGCGAGGATAAGGGCCGTACGGGAAAGTTTCATTCAGGGAGGGAACTCGTGCTTTGGACGGTCAATTTGCGAAAATGTTGCGTAAAAATCACTACCGGGCGGCCCAAGGCTTCCGGACGGACTGTTCACACCGAGAATGGAGTCCGCCGCGGACCGGCGTCAATGAGAGAGTGTCGGCGAAGGAATTGCCGTTTTGGGGGGCTCGGCCGGTTCGATCGACCACTTGAAAATCAAGGTCGTCAATGGGGGCAGCGTCAGCGCAAGTGAATGCTTAAACCCGTCGTAGGGAATGTCTTCAGCCGTTCGCCCACCTTCGTTGCCCTGGCCTCCCCCTCCATAGTACACGCTGTTGGTGTTGATGATTTCCGTCCAGGCTCCCGCCTTTGGAACGCCGACCCGGTACCCCGCGCGAAGCGCCCCGCTGTAATTGCCGACGGCCAGAAACAGCGTCCGTTCCATCGCGTCCAGCCTCAGGTAGCTGATGACATTGGAATCGGCATCCGTGCAGTTGACCCAGCGGAAGCCGCGCGGATTGAAGTCGTTCGCGTGCAGGACGGGCTCGGCCAGGTACAGCCGGTTCAAATCCTTGAGCAGCAGGCGCACACCCTCGTGGTCGATGAACTGGCAAAGGTGCCAATCCAGGCTCTCATCGTGGCGCCACTCGCGGGCCTGGCCGAACTCTCCGCCCATGAAAAGCAGCTTCTTGCCCGGATACGCCCACATGTGCGCGTACAGGGCGCGAAGGTTGGCCGCTTTCTGCGTGATGGTCCAGGCGCCCATCTTGAACAAAAGCGAAGCCTTTCCGTGGACGACCTCATCGTGGGAAAAGACGCTGATGAAGTTCTCCGCGTACTGATAGAGCATGCCGAACGACAGGTCCCCCTGGTGGTACCGGCGATGGATGGCCTCCTTGCTGAA
>CAZSEH010000163.1:0-4800 GCA_964605835.1 uncultured Opitutaceae bacterium | reverse complement strand
GGCAGGGGATGGAGTCCCTCGCTTCGAACGACCCAGGAGCCATCCTTTGGGAAGCCGGGGGCGTCGTTGCCCGGTGCGCCATCCCATCCGCCCGCCATCATTGCGACGGCCGAAAGCAGCGCGCCGTTCGCGGGAAGATAGACCGGCAGGTCTCCGCGCTGCGGACAGTGGCCGTTTGGCGCATAGCTGTTGTTCGGGCCCTTGAAGAGGAGGATATCGACGGCCTTTTGGGGTTCGCCCAGCCGCGCCGCAGTCATCGCGATCATGGGATAGTCCCAGCCCCAGATCTTCGCCTCCCAATCCCATGAGGAAATCACGGCGTCGAGGGTGCGGCGCATCGTCGGAATATCCACTCCGTCGCCGGGCAATTGTCCAAGGGCCATCAGGAACGACGGATGGTCATGCCGGCTTTCCTTGTTGTCCCAGGTGTCCGGCGTCGACTGAAGGGCGACGTACCTGCCGTCGCGGGTCGGCAAATCTGCAATCAGCCGGATTCGCCTGTCCCACTCCGCATCGCGGCCGAGCTTCAGGCGTTCGCGCCATTCCTGGGCGATCTTCAACCCGCGCACCCAGTAGCTCAGTTCGTAGGTGGGGTTCATGCTCGTCCGCTTGTCGTAGATTTCCTGCGCGATCCAAAGCGGCGGGCCCAGGTCGAACCGCCGGGTGGCTCCGTCCCAATGAAGCATCGACGCCATGCAGTCGGCCGTCTCGAGAACCAAATCGCGATAGCGCTCAAGCGTCGCCTGCGTCGGCTCGTTGCGGTAGATCAATTCCGCCAGATGGATCGGATGGGGCTGGTTCCAGACAATCAGAGGCGGCCCCCCGGGGCTCTCGCGCCCGTCCGGACCGATCATCTTGGCCCAGCGGGCACCGCTCAGATTGCGGCTCCTTGCGAGTTCGCGCGCCACTGGAAGCGCACCGACGTACCAGTCCAGGTTTTTCGCCAGCAGCTCGTCCCGCCCCCACTGCGCAAAGTGGGCTGCGTGCCACCAGACCATCTCCGTGTTGTGCTTGCCGTACCAAGTG
This sequence comes from uncultured Opitutaceae bacterium, assembly GCA_964605835.1. Lineage (GTDB taxonomy): Bacteria > Verrucomicrobiota > Verrucomicrobiia > Opitutales > Opitutaceae > Palsa-1447. Next base: position 3,774 of record CAZSEH010000163.1, on the reverse strand, counting down.
CTGTTCGTCAGCCCGCTTTCCTGCGGAGGAAACCCGCCGGCGAATTGAATGGCCGTCAGGTATTGCGATAGAACGACCCGGCGTTCCAGTTCGGAGGCCCGCGGATCCCGGCTGCCGGAGAAATCGATCGCCCCTCCAGTCGACCAAAACCTTTCCCAGTGGGCACGGCTCTCGGCGCGCACCTGTTCCGCGCCAGGCGCCGCATCCGGCGTGCCCGGGGTGAATTCGACCGTGAACTCAAGCAGATCCCCCTCTCCCGCACCCAGACGGAATGCGTGCGGACCCGGCGAATCGATTCGGAGCGGAGCGGCGGACGAAATCGCCGCAAAATAGCGCGACGCATCGCGCGTATGCTCGAGCAGAAGCGTGCGGTCCGTCATCGAAATCATGCGGGTCGCGTGCGTGTCGGGCAGGCTCCAGTCGAGGACGGGATTGTTCTTCGTCCTGATGTCGTGGCCCCGGGGCAGCGCCAACCGTACCCCGAGAACTCCCCGTCCGACCAGGGGTGACTCGATGCGAACCGCCAGCAAATCCCGGGTCGGGTGCGAAGCCACCGTCACCCTGACCGGAACCCCGTCGATCGAGAACGTGCTCGTCAGGATGCCCGACCACAGGTCGAGGGTCTGGACTGCGTTGCTGACGTCCGCGGGCAGAATCGCCGGCCCGTGCGCCCGCTCCAGGGTGATCTGCGCCAGCGGCATGTCGTGCGGATTCTCCCGAAGCCACATTCCCGCCGGGCTCTTTTCGTTTGTCGGATACCCCATCGTCAAGCCGTAGGCGGTGAACGGCTGGTTCGCATCGGAGAGCTTGTAGCCGTTTGGATTCGGATTCGAGTGCCACGCCCAGCGCGCCAGCGTCTCCAGGGGAATGCCATTCTTCTGGTAGTGCGCGTAGAAGGTCTGCAGTCCCGTGATGTCCGCCGTGAAGGCAAATTGCCCGTTGCCAACCGACAGCGGAGCCCACGGGTCAACCCGTGTGACCGTGGGATTGTGGCGCGCGACAAGGGCATGCCGGTCTATAGGCGCTGAGGGCGCAAGGCCCTGGGCGCTGGCAATGGCAGCCGCCACAAAGGCGGCGCCCATCCGGGGCACGAGCCTGCAGCACGAAACGAAGTGTGGCGACATGGTGGGGTGATCGCGGCCTGGTTGGTTTGCGGTGGGGATTATGGCGCATGCAACGACCTCCCGGCAATTCACTTATTCAACGTCCCTTGACACCGCTGATACGATGCGCTCCTTGTCCGATGCGCAGTAGACCCGCCGATGACCGCTTTGCCCGACTGATCGCGGCGGGCTGCGTGGCGCTTGTTCTGGCTCTGAGTGTCCTGGCTGTCAGTCCATCGCTGCACGCGTGGTTGCATGGCGAAAAACAGCTGGATGCCGACGATGATTGCGCAGTCGTTCTATTTGCCCAGGGCGTCACGCCCGTATTGGCCGCAGTCCTGGTCTTGGCTGCGGCGCTGAGGGCACTGGCGGAAAAACCGCCGGCCCCGCGCCTGCTGGTCTTGGAGGCGCCGTGTTTCCGGCTGCCGCCGGGCTGCGGGCCTCCGTCAAACTGAGTTGATCGATTCGTCCGCGGTCGGCGCGTTCGCGTCCGGCCGTTTCACTGCGGCATCCGCGCATCGGCGGGTTCGCCGCGATCATTCGCAATTCTCAACTCAGGCAGACTGTGCATATTCGATTTCTTCCGTACGTTTGTGTCCTTACCGCCGCCTCTCTTGCGGCCCAGACTTCACCCCCAGCCTCCACACCGGGCGCCGCGGCATCGCCTCCGCCCGAAGCCGACCAGACGGTTCACCTCGACACCCTCGTTGTCACGAGCACGCTCGACCAGGCCCGCGAGGACATCCTGCCCAGGCTAGGAGCGAGTTCCTTCATCATGGACGCCGAGCAGATCCAGAATCTGCCCCAGGGGGCGGACGCTCCCTTCAACCAGGTGCTGCTGCGCGCGCCCGGCGTCGCCGAGGACTCGGCCGCCAATGGCGACCTGCACGTCCGCGGCGAGCACGCCAATCTGCAGTATCGGATCAACAATGTCCTCCTGCCGGAAGGCCTTTCGGGATTTGGCCTGGAACTTGACCCGCGCTTTGTGAACAGCCTGCAGCTGATCACCGGCTCCCTGCCCGCCCAGTATGGCTTCCGAACCGCCGGCATTGTGGACATTAGGACGAAGAGCGGCGCATTCGTTCCGGGCAGCGATCTTTCCGTCTATACCGGCAGTTTCGACACCTTCCGGCCCAGCTTCGATGCATCCGGCTCAAGCGGAAACCTCAGCTATTTCACGGACGGGAGCTACGATCACAACGACCTCGGCATCGAGAATCCAACACCGGCCGCGACCGCCATTCACGATAAAACAGACCAATACAAGGCGTTCACCTATCTTTCGTACATTCTGAGCCCCTCCAGCCGCCTCAGCCTCATCGGCAGCGCATCCTACAGCAATTTTCAGGTTCCCGACACGCCGGGACTGCCGGCCGGAACGTCGCCAGACGGAGAACCCTGGCTCCCCGGCAGCCTCGACTCCTCTAAGCTGAACGAGATTCAGAATGAGCAGAACTACTACGGCGTCGTTGCCTACCAGAAAACGGCGGGCGCCCTGAATTACCAGCTCTCGGCCTTCGGCCGGCGGAGCAGCGTGCGTTTCACGCCGGATCCGGTGGGCGATCTCTTCTTCAACGGAGTGGCGAGCAACGATGACCGGACACTGCGTTCCGCTGGAATCCAGGGGGACGCCAGTTACTCCCTGGACTCCCGCCAGACGATCCGCGGCGGGGTGTTCCTCCTGAATGAGTTTGTTTCTGCGGATTCGACAACGACTGTTTTTCCCGTGAACGCTGACGGCGACCCCACCGCCTCCGCATACCCAATCGTGGACAACCACCGCCTCTACGGCCTATTTGCCGGAATCTATCTTCAGGATGAGTGGAAATTCGCCCGTCAGCTGACGCTCAACCTAGGGGCGCGCGCCGACGATTTCAACTCGTCGTTCGACAACGAGCACCAGATCAGTCCGCGCATCAATCTTGTCTATCAGCCGTCGGATTCGACGACGCTGCACGCGGGCTATTCCCGGTATTTCACGCCCCCTCCGGTGGAGAGTGTCTCAGGGGCCTCGGTGGCGAAGTTCGACGGCACCTCAAATGCGGCCGCCACGGACAAGGACGATCCCGTCAGGGCGGAGCGCTCAGACTATTTCGATGCCGGCGTCAGCCAAAAGGTGGCGCAGGGATTGCAGGCAGGGGTGGACGGTTACTACAAGCAGGCAGTCAACCAGCTCGACGACGGACTGTTCGGGCAAACGCTTATTCTCTCGGCCTTCAATTATGCCAGAGGCAGGGTCTTTGGCATTGAATTCACCGGTTCGTACACAAGCGGTGGATTCTCCATTTATATGAATCTCGCCCGATCGGAGGCAAAGGGCATGGATTGGGATTCGGCTGAGTTTCTGTTCGATCCGGCTGATCTGGCCTACGTCAAGGACCACTGGATCCACCTCGACCACGACCAAAGGCTTTCCGGTTCCTTCGGCACGGCCTATGTGTGGACGGAGGATCGGGGAAGCACGCGGGTCTACACGGATGTCCTCTATGGCACGGGCTTGCGAACCGATGCAACGGCGCCCGACGGCACAAACATCCCCAACGGCGGATCGGTGCCTGCCTATGCCACCCTCAATATCGGGGCGGAGCAGAGCTTCAAGGCCGCCCACGGTCGCGTGTGGAAGGTCCGGGTCGATGTGATCAACCTCTTCGACAAATCGTACGAGTTGCGC
>CAZSEH010000162.1:0-4827 GCA_964605835.1 uncultured Opitutaceae bacterium | reverse complement strand
CGATCTTCCCAAGGGATCGGGCGTGAATCAGCTCAGCCCTCGAAATCTTGCACTGCTTTGCCGTGGCATCGAGTTGCTTCAGCTCTTCGGCAGTGTACCGAGTGGAGACGGGGAATTCTTTCATTGGGAAAGGAGGCATAAAACTACGGGCGTAGTCAACTACAAGCGTAGTGGCGGCGTTGGCCCCTTCTTTAGGGGATCCTTGACGGCGTGCGCGTCATAGTGCCGGCGCAGGCCGCCGCCGAGCCGGCGTTGGCCGCACCGGATTAGGATCGCTCCTTTTTTGATGGCTTCACCGGCGCTTTGGCTGAATTTCGATTCGTTCCTGGAACTGCCGAACTATTTCTTCCTCCCAGCGGCGGCGGCAAATTGCCCAGGGAAAATTCCCAGGAAGTAGTTCCACCCTTTTTCGTGCGATCTTCCGCCGTCCGTATCGGGAAGGCCGGAATGCACGAGGGTCATCCGGGTGTCTTTTCCCCTTTTCTCAAAGGTCACCGTTACCGTCGACTCCAGCCCTGAGGTATTCGGTGACATCCAGGTATGCTGAATCCGAGCCGGTCGCCTGACCTCCGTAAATCTCCCGTAATGGGGAGTCCCCTGGACGAGCCAGTAAAAGAATCCGTCGACTTTTGGATCCAAGATCAGCTTTTCAGCCATGTTCCAGGGATTGCCCGGAATCTTTGGATTCAGCCATGCATCGAACACCTCTCCCGCAGGAGCAGGGATTGTCCGTTCAACCGTAACCTCAATCGTCTTCTTTGATTTGCTCATCTCGTCTTCTCCTTTTTTTTGTGGTTGTTTTCTTGTCCTGAAAAAACTGTCCAAACTGGTCGAGGCGTTCATTCCAGAACCGCTCGTACTCATGGACCCAACCCGCCACCTGCCGCAGAGGCTCCCCTCGAAAGGAAATGAGGACTTCGCGACCCTGCTTCCTGCGTTCAATGAGACCCGCCCTGTCGAGGAGCTTCAGGTGCTTGGTCACCGCATTGAGCGCCGTGTCGAACGGCTCCGCGATATCCAGGAATCGAGCAGGTCCGTTTGCGAGCCGCCCGATGATCGCCCGCCGGGTCGGGTGGGAAATGGCGGTCAGCACGTCCGATAATTGATCCATGCCAACATTACACCTAAAGGTGTAATGTATTGCAAGCTATTTCTCCTCTTTTTTGACTTTCAAGCCATCTCCCCCAAAACGCTAAACGGCAAACACCCGGTCTCCGACCATGACCGTTGCGGGAGCTTCGCCGGCCAGTTCGCAGTAGAAGCCCCTCATCCCCTGATCGAGGAACTGCAGGGCCGCCTTAACCTCGGCCGTCGCCGCGCCTGTCTTGCCGATGGCGAACTTGCTGAACGGACTGCAGGGCCGGGCGACGATCACCTTTTCCAGGACCACGCGCCCTTTCCCTGTTTCGATGGCAACGCCCCGCGCCACCTGGTCCAATGAAATCACCTCCTCGGACTCTATGAGGATATTCTCGCCAGCGCAGCCGATTGGCAGGTGGTCGCCAAAGCGGGCCTGCATCGCCGTGTAATGACCGGTGAAGACGAACGACAGCGAATTCGGGCCCCCGTTCTTCGTCTGCGCGTGCGCCGAATTATGGATGTCCACTGTCAGGAGTCCGTCGGCCGCAAACGCGCAGGCGCCCGTCCTGGTCAATGTCAGTTCCTGTGCGGCCATCAAAGGTCCGGGATTGTAGGCGCGCAGCTCGCCCTCGCCACTCTTCAGGCTGGCCCGCTGCACTTGAAGCCGCACGATTTTGCCGAGAAGTCTCATTTCTTTCTTGGAAACAGGGTTACTGGAGCGGTGATATCCGTGGATGGTTGACTTCCCGCCTGCCTGTACGGTCCGGCATCAGATAGTCACTCCCGGGTCTTGGGGCCGCCCTTTGCCCAGAGCGAAAGCGCGAGGCCAACGACCATCAAAACAAGGAGAACCGCATTCACGCCGACGCCCGGCGCCGGCCCGACCCTGGGAACCGGCAGGTAGTGAAGAACCCCTTTTCGGCCCAGGTATTCCAGCAGGAGCACCGCATACATGAGGGGAACCAGGGCGCGATATCGCACCAAGGCCAAAACGCACAGGGAGCAGAGCACCAGCTGGGAGAGCCCCCAGATCGCGAACAGAGCGACCACCGTCTGGGCGCCGGCGGAGGTGAACGTATCCAGCGGGATCCCGTCGGCGGAGGCCGCCGCATGGCGACCGTTGAAGATGCATTCCAGGCCGATGCCAGCCTTCATGAGCACCGCCAGTCCAAGGAGCCAAAGGGCGGGCCTTTGCCCGCGATAGGCGTTGTCGACGCGCTTGGGAAGAAACTGGTTGAACATGGGGGCCTCCGGTGGCGACCTGAAGAGAGCATCGACTCGATGCCCGGACAACCATTTACTCCGGAAATCGACATTACTTTGTCATGAAGCCCACCCCTCCCTCACCCCGCCTACTGATTGCATCGGGATTCTTCGCCCTGGCCGCCGCGCGCATCCTCGCCGCGGGCGCTGCGGCCGTGGAATCGCCGGCCGAGTGGATCGATCCCGACACCGGCCATCGCATCGTCCGGCTGTCCCGCGAACCCGGCAGCGCGAGCCTGTATTTCCACCAGAACGCCTTCACGCCCCAGGGCGACAAGATGATCATCGTCACGCCCGGCGGCCTTTCGACGATCAACCTGAAGACCCGGGAGATCGAGCTTGTCGCCCCCGGCGTGCGCTACGGCATGAACAACAGCAACGGCATCGAGGTCGGCCGAAAGACGCGCACGGTCTACTACCAAAAGAATCTCGGCGGCCACACCGTCATCTATGCGACCGACGTCGACACCAGGGCCACGCGCGAGATCGTCACCCTGCCCTTCATCGGGGAATTCGGCGGCATTTCGTGCGATGAAACCGTGATGATCGGCACGACCGCTTACCGCGCTCCCGGCAGCCCGGCGGATCAAAGCCAGGCCGCCCCGCCCCCGCCGGCTGCGGCCCCGGATTCCGGCGGCTTGGCCGGGCCTCCCGGCCGGCGCGGCGGCCGCGGCCCGCGCATGCTGCAGTTTTTCACGGTCAATGTTCAAACGGGCGCCGTCCGCACATTCTTCCCCAGCCACGACAACCTGAACCACATGCAATCCTCGCCGACCGATCCCTCCCTGGTCCTATTCGCCCACGAGGGCAATTGGCACGAGGTCGAGCGCATCTGGACCATTCGCACCGACGGAACGGGAGTGCGCCTCATGCACCGGCGCACGATGCAGTACGAAATCGCGGGCCATGAATTCTTCGGCCGCGACGGCCGGATGATCTGGTACGACCTGCAGACTCCGCGTTCCGTCAACTTCTGGCTGGCGGGCGTCAATGTCTACACCGGGGAGCGGATCCGCTACCCTCTGGCTCGCGAGCAATGGTCGGTGCACTACAATGTCTCATGGGACGGCAGGCTCTTTTCCGGTGACGGCGGCGGGCCCGACGGCGTCGCAAACAGGACGCCCCTGCCCGAAGCCCGGCCCCTGGTTCCCCCCGTGAACAACAAATGGATCTACCTGTTCACCCCCGTCGCCGGCAAGTTCGACACGATCACGGTCGGCGGAGAGCCGGTGAAGATCGGACGCTTCACCGCCGAGAAACTGGTGAACATGGCGAAGCACGACTACAGCAAGGTGACCGGGGTCGAGCCCAACCTGATGTTCACCCCCGACGACAAATGGCTCGTCTTCCGCTCCAGGATGCAGGGCCCGATGCACATATTTGCGGTCGAAATTGCCCGGGCTGGCGTGGCCAACTGAGGTGCACCCGGACCGGCCCCCTCCCAGCCGGAACCCCCTCCTATTTAAGCGGCCGCGACACGCTTGCGCGGCGCATTAGGGATGCCCCGGTTCCGAAGCCGCCGGGGCCTTTCCCCCGAAACTGCCCGGGACCCCGTGGGACGATTCCCAGGCCGGAAGCCAGGGTTTTGCCAACTCGAGCGTTTCAATCGCATTCAACGCCCATTGGACGCTCGCGACCCCGTGCAGCTGCCATTCGACGGGTGCGCCCAGGAAGGCGGGATCCGTAACGGGCTTCAGCAGTTGCGGGCCGGTCACTTTCTTCGGCACGGACGCCGGCGGCAGGGCCGGGCCGATCAGCTTGTCCCACGCCATGCGTCCCAATTCCGGGCTCTGCTTCCTGTACGCAGCGTACGCAAGCATCCTGGGCCCGGTCATCTGGTTGCCGTTCGCCTGCCGCCCCACATACTCGCTCGTGTTGGCCCAGGCCCGCCAGAATTCGGGCACGTCGAACATCGGCTCCATCTCGTAGAGGTTTTCCGGCCCGCCAAAAATCATGTCGAAATACGAGCCTGGCAGGCGGTCATCCGGCTTGAGGCCGGCCGACATCGCCTTCATGTCCCCGCTCACCCGGTCGCGCCAGCGCACATCCCCGGTCCGCTGCCACTCCATCATCCAGTTCATGGAATAGCACATCCACTCCAGGCCCGCGCGGGCCGCCTGGGTGCGCTCGGTTGGCCGCGCCGGCAGGTTCTCGGGGCGGGGCGCCGGTGGCGGCGGCGTGCGGGGGCCAAAGCGGCCGCCACCGCCGGCGTCCAGCTTGGCTCCCCCGTCCGCAGTCGGGACATAGTGCGAGCCATTGTAATTCTTGAGCATCTCGTACGTGAGATCGGCGGTCAGCTGCTCGTGCATCAGGTCGCCGACGCGCTCGTCGGTGCTCAGGAAATAGTAGAATTGCTTCAGGCCGGAGTGGCTGATCCGCGGCTGCTTTGCGCCGTCGCCCCAGTGGTTGACATTGTGGCGCGAGCCCAGCGGGGCGAACGGCCCGATGTGATAGACCTCCACCTCGCTCGTTTGCCGGGTCATC
>CAZSEH010000161.1:0-4889 GCA_964605835.1 uncultured Opitutaceae bacterium | reverse complement strand
GGGGGTTCGGGGGATGGTCATGGTAAAATGTGCGCCGACGGCCCGCCCCGGGGAGTCAGCGCGGGCATCGTCTGCAAGCAAGACGCACCCCGGCGGGAATTGTTGTCCGGCCTTGACCATGCGGCCGGAGGAACGGTTTCAGGCTCCTGCGGCGCCCACGACAGGCGCCATCTGGCGGCTGACCGCATCGTGAAACTCTTCGATCGGAAACGGCTTTGACAGGCAGAACTTCTTATATCGAAGCAGGAATTCCTGAAAGGCCTCGTTGATGAGATCGCCGCTCATGAACATCACCCGTTCCGCGGCCGCCGGTTCGGTCGCGCGAAGATGCTCGTAGAATTGAATCCCGTTCATTCCCGGCATCTTCCAATCGCAGATAATCACGTCAAATTTTCCCCGCCCCAGGACCGCCAGCGCCTCCTCGCCTCCCCGGGCGGTCTCGACCGCGTGTCCGGCGTGGCGGAGGATTTCGCGCGCGAGGCTCAGTATCCAATCCTCGTCGTCAATGACCAGGACCGCCTTTCCGCTGGCCGGCGCCGGGTTCGGGCCGATTGCCATCCGACGCTCCGCCTCGCCGCGCCGGGCGACAACAGCCGCGGCGATCGGCAGCTCGATCAGGAAAGTTGCGCCCTGACCCAGCCTGCTTTCGACACGGATGCGTCCGCCATGCTCCTGAATGATCCCGTAGGAAAGGCTCAGGCCGAGGCCGGTGCCCTTGCCGACGGCCTTCGTCGTGAAGAACGGGTCGAAGATCCGGGTCAGATTCTCGGGCCGGATGCCCGGGCCATTGTCCGCAAAATCGATTTGAATCCAATCGCCCCGGGCCCGCGTGGACACGCGGATGGCGCCGTCGGGTCGGAATGCCTGGATGGCCTGGCGGGCGTTTCCGATGATGTTCACGAAAACCTGCTGAAGCTGGTGGGGATCGGCCTGGATCGCCGGCAGATCGGACTGAAATTCCCGCCTCACCTCGATATTGCTCGTCCGCAGGTCGTACGCCATCAGTTCAAGCACCTCGTCGACCGTGCTGTTGATCTGCACCAGCTTGCGTTCCGGGGCGTGCTGCCGGGCGAATCCGAGAAGGTTTTGCACGATCTTGTGGCAGCGGTGCGCGCTCTTTGTGATCAGATCCAGGTGCGGCCGGATCTTCTCGTCTGTTCCCGTCTGGCTCAGCAGCTCCGAAAACCCGATCACCGCCGTGAGGGGATTGTTCAGCTCGTGCGCAACACCGGCGACAAACTGGCCGACAGCGGACAATTTCTCGCTTTGCACAAGCTGCGCCTGGGTGTTCTTCAGGGTGTCGACCGTTTGCTGGAGCTCAGCCCGGGAGCTCTCGAGGTTTGTAGTCATCCGATTGAAGGCCGCCGCCAGGTCGCCGCACTCGTCGTTGGCGAACCGGCCGATCCGCCGCGAGAAATCGCCGCGGCCCACCGCCTCGGCCGAGTCCCGCAGTTCCCGGATCGGCTGGGTGAATCGCCTGACAAAAAACCACACGACAAGACCGCTGATGACGATGCCCGCGATGCTGATGCCGAGCAGCGTCCGCCGTGTGTCCGCCACCGCGCGCAAAGAGGGCTCGTAGGCGAACAACAGCGCGTATTGGAAGCCACGGAGGGGTCCCGTCTGGTCATAGGCGTCGGTGAGGGCGAGATAATGCTCGCCATTGAGCAGCACCGGCTCGGACTGGATGAACTGCGCCTTTCCCGGAGTCCCTGAACGCGCGTTCGCGGCGATCTGGGCCAAGGCTGCGGGATCGGCGGCTGACAGGGTCGAGGCGATCACCTGGTCGCCCCCGACGAGGACGATGTCGGTTTGCGTGATCAAACCCAGGTCCCGAACCGCGGAATCCTGGATGCGCACCCCGACCGTCAATGCCCCGACCGGCTCGTCGCTGACCGGATCCGTCCACGGCACCGACACTATCTTGTAAGCCGCGCCCTGCATGCTGATCGTGGTCCGCACGGGGCCCGTGTTGAGGGCGGCAGCGGCCACCCCGCCAACCGCCTTTTGGAATTGATCCGGCCTCAGGGCCATCGGCCCCCGCTCCGCAACGATGGGCGGACCGCCGCGGTTGGAGGTGAAGGCCATTCCCTCGTAATCATCGCCGTAATCCTCCAGCCGGTCCTTGAGGAATCTGCGAATCGTTTCGTTTACCGCCGGCGAAGGGGCCCTGGCCACCGCCGCGATCGCCTTGTAGATCGGCTCGTTCAGCGCGTCGCGGGCCCGGGTCTGCAGGGACAGGAGCTGGCCGTCCAGACCCTGCCGGAATACGCTGTCGGCCGTCGCAAGCGCCCTCCGCGCGCCGACCTGGGCCTGATTGGCAATTCGGTCGTCTACCAGCCACGCCATGATCACGGGCAGCAGGACAAGAAATCCAAGCACCGGAATCAGCACCTTTGTCTGAACGCTCAGGCGAAGCGATCGGCGGAACGAGGGCATGTGGTCAGGGATGCGGGAGGGCCGCAAAACCGAGCGTGAAATCGACAGTCACAAGGCCGGAGGCAGGCACCACAACCGTCTTTGTCGATGCCGGAAGCCGCTCGTGCCAGGCCTTGATCCGATAGGTGCCCGCAGGGACATTTTCGATCCGGTAGCGGCCGCGCCCATTGGTCACCGCAAAGCACCGGTTTGGCAGCACAAGCACGACGCAATGCATCTTCGTGTGGATCGCGCAAAAGACGTCGACCTGGCCCACCTTGTCGAATCTCACCTCCTTGACCTGGTCCCTGGTGTACATGCCAAGGTCGAACTCCCTGGGCTCCGAGATCGAAAATACGTTGTGGAAGATCTCGTCGGCATTGGGCCAGCGCACAGTGGAGCCCACGGCGATCGGCAGCACATGGTGCTCGGAACCGACGTGTGTGTCGAAGTCCACGTTGCGCTGTGTGACCTCGGCGGCCTCGGTGACCTGGCCCTCTGTGCCCGGGACGGCCTGGTCCAGGTAAACGACGAAATCCCGCAGGTGCTCGTAGTCCACCTTCTCTGCAAACTTGTATTGCAGGCTGGCGTAGGCGCCGTCACCGCCTCCACCAGGAACCGATGGTCCCTGCGCGGCCGCCCTGCCCGTGATCGTCCCGGCCTCTGCGCCGGCCGCGCCGAGCAGTCCGAGCAGGGCGATCCATCCAGCGATTTTCATTGTCGTCGACCGTCAGCCATGGCCCATCCGCTCAGAATTTCAATCCCAGTTCGGAGGAGAAAAGGTCCTCCCGGTCGCGACTCTCACCCGTCACCGTGTGCCCCGATTCGGCGCTGTATTCGACCTTGAGAACCAGCGGCGAACCGAATTGATAGCCGAGACCCACGCTCAGACGCTCCAAATCCGTCGTCTGCAGTCCGCTGAAGAAGTACTCGCCCGAGGAGGCCTGCCCAACCAGCGGATAGCCGCGGGGAGCGCTGACACCGCTGAAGCGCACGGCGCCATAGAGGCGATCCGTCATGTTTTGCACGATCTCGGCCGAATAGTACGAGAGCCGGCGACCGTCGTTTGTCCCTGTGTTGTTGTCCCCGTAGCCGACACGGCCGCAGTCCACCTTCACGTGACCCTGCCGCCACTGCGCTGCGGCGTCCAACTCGAAGAGACTGGCCTGGAACTCCCCGGTCGTCGCAGGGGGGCCGATCGCCTCGAAAAACCCGTTGCCAAACCAAATGGCCGACAGCTCTTTCACCCCCGCGTCCAGCCTTCCCGTGCGCATTGCGCTGCCGCTCAGATGCAGCCAGGGCGCCGGATCGTACCCCAGCCGTCCGGCCACGGATTTGTCGTCGTGGGAACTGCGGAAGGACTTTATTCCGCCGTCCTGGATTGCGACAAAGTAGTTCAGCCCGGCTGCCCGGCCGTAGGCTTCGACGCCCTCATCCATGCCCCAAAGGTCGCTCACCGAATGGGATATCAGAGGATTCTCCGCGACCCCCCGCGTCTGATACTCCTCGCCGAATGGGATGTACATGCGCCCGACCCGCAGATTGATGGAGCCGCTTTGGCTCCAGGGCCCGGGTATGTTCTCCGCCTCGGCGAACAGTTCGCCGAAGTGGACATTTTCGTCGCTCGCCTCCCGGGTGGCCAGGTCGACTTCCGAATGAAAGTAGACGTTCTCCCAAACGGCGGCATCCACGAAAACCTTCGCATCGTCCACCCGGAATTCCCCGTTGCCGTAAACTCCGTCGGACCCGGAATCGAAGAACGCAAGGCCCATCTCGCCGCTCACGCGCAGCTGGGCGTTTGCGGCCGGGGCGGGCCTGCCGTCCGCTCCGGACGCGCCGTCGACTTGGGCGCGCAAGCCCTGCAGGTCCCTGCCTTGCTGCGCGGTCGTCTGGTCGATCGACTTTAGCTGCGCCTGCAGCTTTTCGATCGTCTTTTGCTGGGCGCTCACCTGCAGCTGCAGTTGCCGATTTTGATCCACCAGCTCCTGGACCTGCCTTGCGCTCACCCCCGACGACTCCTGCGCCAACAGGCCGGCGGCGGTGGATACGCCGCCGGCAAGAAGAAGCACCCGAAGCCTGGAACGACTCGTCACGCGCGCATTCTAACCGCAATCGGACTCCCGATCAAACGCCAGGAGAAGATCTTCCGAAAGGGCCGGGACAATCTCGACTCCAGGTTTTGCGCTGCGCTCATCCCGGCGTCATTCGGCACGAACCCGCCGTCGCTGAAGGCCCAAGTTGGCCTGCGCTCGCGGACAGCACATTCCTTCCTGCAAGCGGGGCATTGAACTGCCGCGCAGCGCGTCTGTCTCAGACGTCGATGGCGACGACCTCGTGGGCGGTGATCGACGGAACAGCGACGTCGAGCCATTCCCCGGTCTGCCGACAGTCCGGCGTCGTGCCGGCCACGAGCAGGCGCACGCCGCGCGCCTTCAGTCCTTCCGGAAGACGCACGCGCACGCGCTGCCCGG
>CAZSEH010000160.1:0-4891 GCA_964605835.1 uncultured Opitutaceae bacterium | reverse complement strand
TCCGCTGGACTGCCCGATCTGCGACCAGGCGGGCGAGTGCAAGCTCCAGGAGCAGGCGACCGGCTACGGGCGGGGGTATTCGCGCTACACCGAGCCGAAGAACGTGAAGCCCAAGCGCACGGCGCTCGGACCGCGGGTGACGCTCGACGATGAGCGATGCATCCTTTGCTCCCGCTGCATCCGGTTTTGCAAGGAGGTCGTCCGGGACGATGTCCTCGGCTTCATCGACCGGGGCAGCCACTCGACCCTGACCTGCTATCCGGGACGGAAGCTGGAGAACAACTATTCGCTGAACACCGTCGACATATGCCCGGTGGGCGCCCTGACGGGCACGGACTTCCGGTTCAAGATGCGCGTCTGGTTCCTGAAGCAGACGGAAAGCATCGACGCCGAGAGCAGCGCCGGCGCAAACACCGTCGTGTGGTCGCGTGAAGGGGTCGTGTACAGGATCACGCCGCGCCGCAACGACGCCGTGAACGACACGTGGATGGCCGACAGCGGGAGGGAGTTGTACAAGGCCGTCCGGGCTGAAGGCCGGCTGGCGGACGTCCGGATAGGCTCCGGCGGGCAGGCCGGCCTGGACGCGGCAATCCAGGCGTCGGCGGATATCTTCAGGGCCTGCGCGGGCGCCTGCGCAATCGTCGGATCCGGCCGCAGTTCGGTCGAGGAGCAGTTCATGGCCCGGAACCTCGCCGCTGCGCTGAAGGCCCCCGCCTTTCTCGTCAGCCGGGTGGGGAAGGGCGACGGCCTCCTCGTTTCCGCCGACCGGAATCCGAACGTGCGCGGGGCGCTTGTCACGGGCCTCGTAGCGGCGCTTCCGGATCGAAATTTGGGCGAACTCGCCGCTGCGGTCGACGCGGGGCGGGTCAGGGCCGTCGTCTCCGTCGGGGAGGACCTGGCCGCGGCCGGATTGACGCCGGCGCAGCTCGCCAGGATCTCGATCGTCTACCTCGGGACGCACCGCAATGCGACGAGCGACGCCGCGACGGTCGTGATTCCGACCCTGGGGGTCTTTGAGAAGGCCGGCACCTTCATCAACCAGCAGTTCCGGATCCAGAAGTTCTCGCCCGCGGTGCCCGGTCCTGCGGGGGCGGCGGGCGACCTGGTTGTTTTGGCGCGATTGACCGAGGCGGCGGGAGGGCGGCGCGGACAGGCCGGCGGCCTGGCGGCGGTGTGGGCGGAACTGGCGGCCGCCGTGCCCGTCCTTTCGGGGATCTCGTACGAGAGCATCCCGGATTCGGGGCTGCTCCTCGACGGCACCTCCTGGGCGCGACTGCCCTTCGTCGAAGGCGAGGGCCTTCACTTCAAGCCTGCCAAATGACCCTCCTCTCTCACCTCCATTCGATGCCCCTGGAAGTGCTGAAGGGCCTTGCCGTCATCTGCGTCATGTTCCCGCTCGCCGGAGCGTGCTCGATGGCGGAGCGCAAGGTGTGCGCATGGATCCAGGACAGGCCCGGACCCAACCGCGCGATTCCCTTCTGGTTTGCCTGGGTGCCCGTGCTCGGACCCTTTCTGCGGAAGATCGGGGCGTTCCACCTGCTGGCGGATGGCCTGAAGTTCCTGTTCAAGGAGGAGATCGTCCCCGGCCATGTGAACAAGCGCTATTTCGTCCTTGCGCCCGTCCTCGCCATGATTCCGGCGCTCACGACGGTGACCGTGGTTCCGTTCGGCGCATTCGTGGGTTCGGACGGCAGCCTGGTCCCGCTCATGCTCGCCAACGTCGATGTCGGGCTCCTTGCGGTTTTTGCGATAGCGTCGCTCGGGGTCTATTCGATGATTCTCGCCGGGTGGGCGTCGAATTCGAAATACTCCTTCCTCGGGGGAGTGCGGGCCTCGGCACAGCTTATTTCCTACGAACTTTCCCTGACGCTGTCCGTCCTGCCCGTGTTCCTCTGGATCAATGCCCCTGGAACATCGGGCACGCTGGGCCTTGCCAGGGCCGTCGAATTCCAGAGCCAGCCGGGGTTCTGGGGCGGGACTTGGTTCCTCTTCCTCATGCCGCTTTCGGCGATGATATTCCTCATCGCCCTGTTTGCCGAGACCAACCGGCAGCCTTTCGACATGGCCGAGTCGGAGGCGGACCTTGTCGGCGGCTTCCACACGGAGTACGGCGCCTTCAAGTGGTCGCTCTTCTTTGTCGCCGAGTACTGCCACATGATAATCGGCTCCGGGGTGTTCGTCCTTCTGTTCCTGGGCGGATGGAATCCCCTGCCGTGGGTGCCCCTTGCGGTATTCGCGTCCTGGCTGGGCATCGCCGGCCTGCCGCTCCTCGTCGGTTTTTTGTCGGTCGTCCTATTCCTCGCCAAGGTCCTCCTCATGATTTTCTTCTTCATGTGGGTGCGCTGGACGGTTCCCCGGTTTCGCTACGACCAGGTGATGAGGATCGGCTGGAAGACGCTGTTGCCGCTGGCCATCGCGAACCTTCTCTTCTACGTGATTGGCATCGCGCTTCTTCAGAGGTAATCCAACTCCGCTTCCATGGCCGTCGTAACCCTAGAACGCAAACCGCTGACCCTCGCGGAGCGGAGCTATCTGCCGCAGGTTGCGGCCGGCCTGTGGATCACGATCAAGCACCTGGTGAGCCCGAACCAGACCCTCCAGTATCCCGAGGAGAGGCCGGCCATTCCCCCGGGCTATCGCGGCGTGCCGACCCTCGTCAAGGATCCCAACGGGCGCGAGAAATGCGTCTCGTGCCAGCTGTGCGAATTCGTATGCCCGCCGAAGGCGATCCGCATCGTCCCGGGCGCGATTCCCGAATCGGCTGAAAACGCCAGCGTGGAGAAGGCCCCGCAGTCGTTCGACATCGACATGCTCCGGTGCATCTACTGCGGCCTTTGCCAGGAGGTTTGCCCGGAGGAGGCGATCTTTCTCCAGAATCAGTACTCGAGCTCGGGCTACAGCCGCGCGGAGATGGTCAACGGCAAGGAGCGGCTATACGAGCTGGGCGGAACGCTGCCCGACGCGCACTTCAAGTGGGACAGGAAGAGGAAGGCCGCGGAGGAGGCGGCTGGCGGCCATGTTTGACACCCTGTTTGTATTCCTGTCGGTGTTCACGGTCGTTTGCGCCCTCGGCGCGATCCTGAACCGCAACACGATCGACGCGGCGATGTGCCTGCTTATGTGCCTGGCGGGTGTCGCGGGCCTCTTCGTCGCGCTTCACGCCTTCCTGCTGGCCTTCCTGCTCCTGCTCGTCTACGCGGGCGCGGTCGTGACCCTGTTCCTTTTCATCATCATGCTCATCGACGTTCGGGGCGCCACGGGCGCGCCGCGGCGGCGCATGGCGAACGTTGCAGGCGTTGCCGCGCTGGCCCTGGTCGCCGCGGGTCTGGCGAGCTTCGTCTCGCGCGGGCGCCCCGCCCTGCCGCCGCCCCCGGCCGGCGGGGCTGTCGGCGAATCGCTCAAGGCCTATGCCGAGCTGCTGTTCACCACCTACCTGCTCCCGGTCCAGCTGATCGGTTTCCTGCTTCTCGTCGCCATGCTCGGAGTGATCGCGCTGTCGCGCAAGCTGCCATGATTGCCGCCACCCTCAATGCGTACCTCGGGCTGAGCGCGGTCCTCTTTGCCATCGGCTTCCTGGGGGTCCTCCTGCGCCGCAACGCGCTTGTGATCTTCATGGGGCTTGAACTGATGCTCGTGGCGGCGACGCTTGCGCTCGTCGCATTCTCCCGGTTCAACGCGACGATGGACGGCGATGTCTTCGTGTTCTTCATCCTGACGGTGGCGGCCGCCGAGGTGGCCGTCGGGCTGGCGATTGTCGTCGCGCTGTTCCGCCGCAGCGGGACGATCCAGGTGAACGAGCTCGATTCACTGAAGAACTGACCGCGATGACCCCCGCACGTCTTGCATTCCTGCTCCTGGCGGCTCCGCTGGCATCGGCCGGAGCAACGGCCTGCTTCCTGCGCCGGCGGGGAAGGGCGGCCGCCGCCCTTTCGGTGGGCGTTGCCGCGCTGATCCTCGCGGGGGCCCTGTGGCTTGGGTTCTCGGGCGTGCGCTTCGAGGCCGACCGGGAATGGCTCAGCCTCGGCGGGCTCGTCGTCTCCTTCGGGTTCAAGTTCGACGACCTGGCGGCGCTCATGCTCGTCATCGTCGCCCTGGTCGGATTCTGCGTGCACGTCTTCTCGCTGGGCTACATGAGCGGGGACGCCGCCAAGGCGCGCTATTTCGCGGGGCTGTCGGTTTTCATGTTCTCGATGACGGGCATCGTCCTCGCCGACAATCTTTTCATGATGTTCATCTTCTGGGAGCTGGTCGGATTCAGCTCCTGGCTTTTGATCAATCACTGGCACGAGCGGCCCGCGGCCTGCGCGGCGGCGAAGAAGGCGTTCATCACAAACCGCGTCGGCGACTTTGGGTTCCTTCTCGGCATCCTGATGTGCTACTGGATTCGCGGCACGGTGAACCTGACCGATCTGGCCGTGCAGACCTCCTCCGGGTTCGCCAGCTACAGCCGGGCGATCCCGCTGCTTCTCTTCTGCGGCGCGATTGGAAAATCGGCGCAGCTTCCCCTGCAGGTCTGGCTTCCGGACGCAATGGAGGGCCCGACCCCCGTCTCGGCGCTGATCCATGCGGCGACCATGGTGGCGGCCGGCATCTACATGCTTTGCCGCATCCAGGTGCTGATGGTCCCGCAGGCGCTCGATGTGATCGCCTGGGTCGGGACCGCCACCGCCCTCTATGGTGCCCTGTGCGCGGTGACGCAGCGCGACATCAAGAAGGTCCTCGCCTATTCCACGATCTCCCAGCTCGGCTACATGGTGGCCGCGTTCGGGCTCGGCTCGGTCGAGCATCGCCTGGAAAGCGGCGAGATCGTCCTTGTCGCAGCCGGAGTGGGCGCCGCGATGTTCCACCTGACGACCCACGCCTTCTTCAAGGCGCTGCTCTTCCTCGGCTC
>CAZSEH010000159.1:0-4901 GCA_964605835.1 uncultured Opitutaceae bacterium | reverse complement strand
GGAGATCGACGTCCTTGTCGCCTCCATGCGGCGGATCCTGAAGTTCTTCGGCGGGGCGTAACGGCCCGTTTCCAGCCGGCTGCCGACGAGGGCGAATTAAAGATTTACAGACGTAAACGAATATGCGTTTACGTCTGCTGATGAATCTTCCTCGTGTTTCCGATGCTGAATGGGAAGTGATGAAAGTGATCTGGAGGCAGGAGCCCTGCTCGGCCCACGAAGTTGTGGCCGCCCTTGCATCCTCGAAAACGTGGAGCGTGGGAACAATCAAGACGCTCCTCAATCGCCTCCATTCCAAGGGAGCCTTGCGCTTCGAGAAAACCGGCAAGTCGTACCTCTACCGTGCGGTTGTTACCGAAGATCGCCTTCGTGCGGCCGAAACCGAGTCTTTTGTCGATCGAGTCTTTGACGGTGCCCTTTCACCGATGATCGCGCACTTCGCGCGAGCCCGAAAGTTGAGCGAACAGGATTTCGATGAATTGGAGCGGATATTGAAAAGAGGACGAAAATAGCGATGAACCTCCTGATCGAACTTACCTTGCGCGGCTCGGCGGCCGCCCTCGTCGTCCTGATCTTCGACCGCAGCTTGGCCGGAAGCATGAGCGGCCCCTCGCGGCGATGGTGGTGGTGCTTTTTGCCCCTGGCCTTCCTGGTCCCGGCCCGGATCCCGATTCTTCCCGCGCCCGGTCGCCTGCCTCTGATGGCGGCGATCTGGGGTCGGGTGCCGCTGGGAATTTCATCTGGGATCACCGTCGCCGAAAAAGCCACCGCCGTGCACGCGATTTCCCTGTTCGGCATCTGGCTGGCAGGCGCGATGGCTTATGTCGCCCTCGTGGTGATTCAGACTTCCCGTGCTTCCAACCGGTGGTCACGCGAGCGGCTTTCCACTGATAGTCCGCTTCTGGAGCTTCTGAGGGACTGCAAGGCAGAGGCCGGAGTAACCGCTCACATCGGCCTGGTGGTCTCGGATTCGGTGGCATCCCCCGCGATCATGGGTTGGCTGCGCCCGCGCATATTGCTTCCAGCTTCGCTGGCAGGCTCCTCCAAATTCGGGGAGTTGCGTCCGATATTATTGCACGAGCTGGCCCATCTCAGGTGGTTCGACGTGCCGTTCAACTGGCTGCTCACCCTCGTGCGCGCGATCCATTGGTTCAATCCGTTTGCCCATTTGGGAGCGATTGCCTGGACCCGGTTTCGGGAGGAAGCCGCAGACGAGGCGGCGATCAAATGGATGAGGGCCGATTCCGGCCGGGACTACGGCGAAGTGCTGGTGCGCACCCTGCGCCAAACCCGGGGCGCCGCCGTTCCCTTTGGCGCTCTCGCCATCGGCGAATCCGCCCGGTGCCTCCGAAGGAGGATCCACATGATCAATCGCTACCAAAAGAAGTCGCCCCGGATTCTGCTGGCCGGCTTCGGCTCGGTTCTCCTGGCCGCGGCAGTCTTTTCAAAACCCTCGCACGCGGAAAGCCGGGCCTCATCCGGCCTGGCAAAGGCTGCCGTTGCCCCAGGACTGAACGGATCGGATGGAATCAATTCGCAGGGGGTGGTCATTCGCTCCCGCGGCGATGGCGGGGATTTCTTGATCGTCATGCCCAAAGGCCAGGGGAATCAGGCCGGGCACGGGGCCCTGATCATGCGATCGGGGCAAACCCTGCTCATCGACAACGCCCCGGGGCCGTGATTCATGCGTCTGGCGCGCCACGCGAAATTGGGCGGCGCCGAATGGGAATTCCGGTCTTGCCCCTGCCCAGGGGCATGGGCTGGGGGTTTCGTCCATTTTGGTGTTTACAACCGTCAACAGGTGTGTGTTTACGGATGTAAATGATTAATTGCACGACCCGATCGCCAATCCCCGCTTTTCCGAAAACGGGCTGTCGCACCCCGAACGCCCTGGAGAGCCGGCCACGATTCCCTTTCGCAAAGAACCGCATTTTTCGCAGTGCCATGAACAGGCCCATGTTGGTTTGCATTCTCCTCTCGGCCGCAGCCTTCGCCGCTGCGAATCTCCGGGCTGAAACGCCCGGCGCGGCGAGCGGCACCCCGGCTCCGGCGGCAACGGGCGCATCCACGGGCGTCGCTCCGCTCGATGCGATCCTGCAGAAATACCACCTGCCCGCGCTGGGCGGTGCGATTGTGGACAGCACCGGCGTCAAATTGATCGGCGTCGCCGGCGTCAGAAAGAAAGGGGAAGCGGCGGCCGTGACCCTCGACGATGTCTGGCGCCTTGGCTCAACCACGAAGGCGCTGACGGCCACCATGATCGCCGCACTGGTCGAGCAGGGGAAATTATCCTGGGATTCGACTGTGGCCAGCGTCTTTCCCGAGTTGGGGCTTTCCGGACAAGCAGGCGGGATCACCCTGCTGCAACTGCTGAGCCATCGATCCGGCCTGCCCACGGATGCGGATTGGAACGCTCTTTCAAAAACGGGAACGGTGGCCGAGCAGCGCAAAACCGCCGTCGCGGAACTCAAGACGGTCAAGCTTAGATCGAGCCCTGGCTCCGCCTTCAATTACTCCAACTTGGGCTATGTTGTTGCCGGCGCCATGGCGGCGCAAGTGACGGGGAAAACCTACGAGGAGCTGATGCGCTCGCTCTTGTTCGATCCCTTGCAGATGAAAAGTGCCGGCTTCAGCGAGGGACCGGCACCCGGTTCGGTGGATGCGCCCTGGGGCCACGATTTTGACGGCGCGCCGAGCCCGCATTTCGATTGGCCCGTGATCGCGGCCGCCGGATCCACGGCGTATTGTTCCTTGGAGGACTGGGGCAGATTCATCTCGGACCACCTGCGCGGGGCGGAGGGCAGGCCGGCCCTTTTGCGGTCTGAAAGCTATGCCCGCCTGCATTCGGCGCCGTTTGGCGGGACCTACGCGCTGGGATGGGTGGTTGCGGATCCTTCGTGGGCCGGCGGCGATGTGCTCTGGCACTCGGGAAGCAACGGGTTCAACATGGCACTCGTCTCGATGGCGCCCGGCCGCGACATTGCCGTCCTCGTTGTTTGCAACGCGGCAAACGAAAAGGCCTGCCGTGAGGCCGGCGCGCGGTTGATGGCGCTGGCATCGCTCCCCTATCCGATTCCCTCTCCAGTTGCGGAGAGCGGCGACGCGCCATCCGGTGCAAATCCAACTTCGGCCAGCGGCGCCGGCGAAATCAAACTGAGTGATGTGCAGTCCGATCCGATCCTCGGAGATTACCACCCACCCCAAGGGAAGGCCATCATGAGAATAAGCCGCGAATCCGGCAAACTGCTCATGGAGTTGCTGGCCTCTGGACTGCCGCTGAAGGATTATGAGCTTGGCGCGACGTCCGACACTGAGTTTTTCATGAGACTGGGCGGCGGGCGATTGAGCTTTGTGAAGGACTCGAACGGCTGGGTGACCGGTGTGATCCTTCACCAGAAAAATCGCCCCGATGTGGAGTTCTCCAGAGCGCAAAATTCGGCCCAAACGATAGGTGCCGACGAGGCCAGGCGAAACGATGCGCCACCCAGCCCGAGTCCGGCTTCGGCCCCTGACGCCGGCGAAACCAAAATGGATTCTGCGCAATTCGATCCGATCCTTGGAGACTACACCCTCCCCGGGGCGATGGGAGTATTGAGGATTAGCCGTGAATCCGGCAACCCGTGCATGCAGATCGTGATATCTGGTCGCCCGCCGCAGAAGACGGTCGAGCTAGGGGCAACGTCCGACACCGAGTTTTTCACCAAGGACGGCCCCGCGCGGTTGAGCTTTGCAAAAGACTCCAGCGGCAAGGTGACAAGCGTGGTTCTTCACCAGCCAAATGCTCCGGATCAGGAGTTCCCGAAGGCGCAGTAGAAAGATAGTACCTGTATCTCAGGGAGACCGCGATGCTGCCGGATGCATCTATTGCGGGCTCAGGCGCGCCGACAGGATCCTGATCGCCAGGCGATTGGCGGGCCGGGAAGGCGAGGCCAGATCCAACTCGGTCACCCCTGCCGACAAAAGAAACGGCGGCCTGGCCTGGACGGCATAGAGCGTCGCGTCGGCGCAAGATTTTCCAATCATGGCTATTGAGAATGGCACCCGATAAAAGGTCTCCGTCGTCCCATCGACAAAGCTCAGTGAACCGGCGCCGTCGGTCGAAACATTCGACGTCCGAAAGTCGATCTTCCCGTGCAAATGCGTCAAAAGCGCGAAAATCGACGGCAGGTCTATCGCCTTGGCAATGATTGCCTTCACTCCGTCTATCTTGATCGCAATCAAGAGGAACTCATTCATCGCATTCAGTACTGGAAGCAGCTTTCGAAGCTGGTCCTCCAATTGCGCCTTCTGCGGTTCCTGGCCTTTCTTAAAGCGCGCCCCAGTCTCCTCGCACCAGTCTCCCATCCCATAGCTGAGCAACGCTGTTTTCACGGTGATAGAGGCCTTCGTCTCCTTGACGTTTCTAGCGATCGGCTTCCCGGCCGAGTCGGCGCAAAACGGCCCTGTCAGCGCCAGGTCAAGAACGGCGTGCTCATCACGAGCACCCGTGTTCCGGGTCGCCGTGGCCTGCAGGATCCACTGATACTCTGGCCCTTTTTCAACCAGACTGAAAAGCACGACGAGCGAATCCCCCTTGCGAATCGTCCGCTCCGAACGCGGCACGTCGAAGCCGGAGATGGGAATATTCCGCTCAGCCGCCAGGGCTTTGAGCGCCGGCAGCGGTTCCTTCAGAAATCCCGCATCGGTCTCCGGCGCCGCCGCAGCCGCCGTTGCGGCAACGCAGGCGGCGAGGATGGGAAAATATTTCATGAAACGCGCGTTACGAGAGGCCACATCATTCCATGCCGGACCGCAACGTTGGTTTCCGCCCTTCACACCCCGTCGGCTTCCCCTTGACTTGTGCCGTATGGCAGTAATTTTTCAGCCATATGGCATCGAGACATCCGATCAACTACTCCACG
>CAZSEH010000158.1:0-4902 GCA_964605835.1 uncultured Opitutaceae bacterium | reverse complement strand
CCTATGAAGAAGCTCAGGATGGCGACGATCGGGAGCGTCGTGTAGCCGATCATGTAGCATTGCTCGATGAAGCGGGGGAACTGGCGGGGCAGTGTGCCCGCGTACGATGCGGCGCGCAGGAACAGCTGCACGGTGCTGCCCACGCCTTCAAGGATTGTTCGGATCTGGTTCATCGGGTTGAAGCGGAGTAGATATTGCGCGGACCTGGGCGAAACTCCAAGCAGAACGGACGCCAGCCCCGCCCGTTCGCGCGGCGCTCGAAACCCAGAAGCCCGCCGGCGATCGCGACGCGCTTCGTGGCGGGGGAGTGCTCCACGGTGACCAGCGGACCCAGGTGGAAGTCCGAACGGCCCTCCCGCTCGTTCCGCGTCCAGGTGACGGCGTTCCAGAGAAGCGATGTCCGGGTCTGGCCCGGAGCCATCTGGTCGTAACGCCAGACGGCGAAGAGGGGGGACCAGGCCTCCCGGACGCGCGGATTGTCGGCGAACATTCCCTCGAACGGGCTGAGGACCTGGATCTGCCGTCGGCCGGCTCCGTTGTCCCAGGTGCTCACGATCGGCCACACATAGGTCTTCTCAGCCGGCGCGACCTGGGGCCGGGCCAGGTCCCGCTGGATCTGCCTCCAGCAAAGAAAGTAGAGGAATTGGGTCCGGTCCTGCCCGATATTGCCATCCACCCAGCTCGTCCGCCTCAAAAGGGGCCAGAGATACCAGGTTTTTTCCACTCCCTTGGATAGGGAGTGCGTATAGAGTGGGCCCCATCGATTGACCCGCAACCCATCGCCCCGGCCCTGGACAAGGAAAGGCCAGAAGTACCGGATTTCGTGGTAGGCATAGGGCGACGTCCGGTCGGTGCGGCCGAAAAACGGCCAGAGATACGTCTCGTTGACGAGCTCGGGAGACCGCTCGACCGTGTAAAAGGGAAGGATGCCGAACTGGCGCGCGGGAGCCGTGCCCGGCGGCGATTCGGGCGCGGGCGCGACCGAGTTGTTCCACGCCAAAGGCCACAGAAAATACTCCCGGCGGGACACCCCCGGACGATCGAACCGGCCATACAGGGGCCATACGGCAAACCCCTTTTCGGCGCCCCGCGTCGTTCGAATGAAGGGCCAGGGGGAATAGGTCGAAATGACGCCGCCCTTTCGCATCTGGGCATAGAGCGGGAGAAGGACAAACGACATCCGGTCGTAGCCAAAATGCCCCTGGATGGTGCCGCCAACCGGCACCACGGCGCTGCTCGACGTCGCTGGATCGCCCGTGTCGCGGGAAAAGTAGAAGGGCCAGATGTCAAAGGTGCGGGCCTCGGCTCCTCCAATGGCGGGCCCTCCGGTCCGCCCATAGCGATTGACGAGCTTGAACACGCTCCACTCGTACATGTCCCCGTAGGTCCGATAGTAGAAAAGCGGATACAGGACGGTCGTTTCCTCCGGCTCGCCTTTTGAATTCACGCGCCGGACGTAGAAGGGCCGGAATCCGGCCACGCGGCCGCCCTCCGGTGTCGGCTCCCGGAAAATGAGCGGCCCGAGCATTTCGCGCGATTCCGCATGGCCGGCGACATCGGTCCGCGTCACCGGGCCCGGCCACTCGTTTTGCTCGGAACCGCGGGACCCGGCGGCAAGCACCGCCGCTGAAAAGCCCAAGCAAACGGATATGCCCTTTAGGGTCATCAGAGTATTTGAATCAGGGTCTACCTAGTTCGCTGTTATACGCAAACCTTGTGCTCTGTTTCAATTCCGGCGGCAGGCATCCCTTGTTAAACCCCGACCGCCGGACATTGGTTCCTAAGAAAAGCGAAGAAATGGATTGTAACCGTTTCCTGCCCATATGTTTCTTTGGAGATTGAAGGCAGCCACAAAGAACATGCCCGTTGCCTGCGGCTCGGGCCGCCCTCCCGCGAAATAACCGATGAGAATAAGCGGTGGAATAGCCAGGGGCATTCCGTTGCTCGTCCCAAAAGGGGAAATTGTGCGGCCGGCGACCGACAGGTTGAGGCAGGCCGTGTTCTCGAGCCTCGCCGCGCGAATCGCCGGGGCGCGTTTCCTGGACCTTTTTGCCGGGAGCGGCGCCTACGGCCTGGAGGCCCTCAGCCGGGGCGCCTCGGGCGGCGTATTCGTCGAGCGCAATCCAAAGGCTGTCGACTGCCTGCGCCGCAATCTGGCCGCGGTCTGCAAGAGCCTGAAACGCGACGAGCGCGCGGACATCGCGGTGATCCCGGCCGATGCGACAAAGGCACCGGCTGTCGGCGCAGCGCCCGACCTCGTCTTCATCGACCCGCCGTACGAGCTGATCGAATCGGCGGCGCCGCCGCTATTCGCGCGGCTGACGAACCTCTTGGCTGCGCAGCCCGAAGCCCTCGTCGTATTTGAAATGCCCGGTGAATGCGAACTTGCCCCGCCCGGCTGGCGGACGGTCAAGCGGCTGGGAAACGGAGCCCGCCAGCCGACGGCGGTCTTCTTCATTCGGGACGCCGTAGCGGACAGCGCGCGAAGATCGAGACAATGAAGACCTTGCTTGCGGCACAACGCGCCCCCACCCCCCGGGCGCTGCGTCCGTCTCCTGTCACATCAGCCCCAATCTCCCTTTGATGATCGCGACGGCCGCCACGCACGCAGTTTCGGTCCGCAGCACCCGGCTTCCGAGGTGAACCATTTCAAAACCCCGGCCTCGCAATAGATCGCGTTCGCCCGCCGACCATCCGCGTTCAGATCCGATCGCAATCGTGACGGGCGGAACCGGGACAACGGCGGCCAGCCCGCGACCCGCCTCGTAGTTGTCGAGGGCCAGCCTCACCCCGCCGGCAGCTTCGCCACCGGTAGCATCCGCAAGGGGGCGGCCATGGGTCACCTCGGGCAGCCGCGTGCAGAAAGCCTGCTCAGCGCCGGTCATGAGGTGCCGCCGCCACTCGCCCGTGCTCCAGAGCGTGCTTTGGGCATAGCCGCGATCGCCTTTTTCAGTGAGGACAAAGTGAAGGGCGGCGACACCGAGGGCCGCCGCCTCCTGAAGGATCTTCCGCGCCGTCTGCGGACGCGGCAGCCCGATCACGAGGGACAGCGGGTCGAGGGGCGGCGGCACCGCGCCCCATGCGAAGGACAGCACGAGTGCGGACTCGCCGACCGAGACAAGCGTTCCCTTTCCGCGGGGACCGTTGACGAGCCCTGCGTCAAATGCGTCACCCGGACGCCGTCGCAGGACGCCGAGCAGGTGCGCGGCGCGCGGATCCGAACGCGGCAGGGGACGATCAGCCTCGGCCGGTTCGAACAGGATCAGGTTCACCGGTCAGGGTCCGACGATCCCGTCGATCGCGGCAAGCTCCTCCGCACTGAAGGCGAGGTTGTCGATTGCTCCGAGGTTCTCCTCGATTTGCTGCGGCTTGCTTGCTCCGATGAGGGCCGAGGTGATGGCCGGCTGGCGCAGGACCCAGGCGAGGGCCATTTGCGCAAGCGACTGCCCACGGGCCCGGGCAAGGACATCGAGCGCCCGGATCTTCTTCAGCTTCTCCTCCGTTATGTGCTCCGGCTTGAGGAACCGGGGGTCGCGCGATGCGCGCGCGTCAGCGGGAATCCCGCCGAGGTAACGATTGGTGAGCAGCCCCTGACCCAGCGGGCAAAATGCAATTCCGCCGATTCCTTCGCGAAGGAGCGCGGCGAGGACTCCTTTCTCCGGCGTCCGGTCGAAAAGGTGATACCGGGGCTGGTGGATCAGGCACGGCGTCCCCATTTCGCGCAGGAGCAGGGCGCCGCGCGAGGTCAGTTCGGGCGGGTAGTTCGAGAGGCCGGTGTAAAGGGCCTTCCCCGTCCTCACCGCATGGGCGAGCGCACCCATCGTCTCCTCAAGCGGAGTCGCCGGATCAGGCCTGTGGCTGTAGAAGATGTCGACGTAGTCGAGTCCGAGCCGCCCAAGGCTTTGGTCCAGGCTGGACAGGAGATGTTTTCTCGAGCCCCAGTCGCCGTACGGGCCGTCCCACATGGTGTAGCCCGCCTTTGTGGAAATGATCAGCTCGTCGCGATGGGAGGCGAGGTCCTCCCGCACCACGCGCCCGAAGGTCTCCTCGGCCGATCCCGGGGGCGGACCGTAGTTGTTGGCGAGGTCGAAATGCGTGATGCCGAGATCGAATGCGCGCAGGATGAGGGTCCGGCTGCTCGCAAAGTCATTTTCCGCCCCAAAATTGTGCCAGAGGCCCAGGGAGAGGGCCGGCAGCTTCAGCCCGCTGCGGCCGCAGGCCCGGTACAGGGCCGGTTTGTCGTAACGGGTGGGCGCGGGAACATGGGCCATGACATCGCATGCTTGCAAGGAACCCAAATCCTCGGCGAGTCAAAACAAGCCGGCCTATTTGATTTGTGGTAGGGTATGAGTCAGCACTGACGCGCACAATCACCAGCCCTTTCTAACGTCCTGCGGCGTCTTTTTGACATTGATTGCAGGGGCTGGATTTGAACCCGCTAAGTAAGCGTACTTCTTGCACGTCAGGCTGCAGGGAATAATCCAGCATAATATGCTCTGGCGTCTTTGGCCCAAGTCGAATTGATCGGCCTAAAAGTTGCCAGGTCTTCAACATGCACTGGCTCTTGCCCTTGATATGCATCCCTCTTGTCGCGCGCCCAAGGGCTGATTGAAAACGGCAGGAACGTCTCGGGATCGGCACTCGGTATTTCCCACCCTTCGACAAAAACCCGTTGTGAATCTCGCCAGAAGATTCCCGAAATGTGCCTAAAGGAAGAGGGCTCGGCATTCTTAATCCGCGATCCATAGCGATAGACGGAGTTTTTGTCGGCTGCATATTCAGGATCATCGAGCTGTCTAAAGGTCGCATTGTCGGCATCATCAACGTATCGAATAACCCTGGAACCTTCATCCCAGCGGATGAATGCCCATCGGCCATTCACCGTATTGTAGTGGGCCATAC
>CAZSEH010000157.1:0-5002 GCA_964605835.1 uncultured Opitutaceae bacterium | reverse complement strand
ATCAGCCAGAATCCCGCGGACAACGGCGGCGCCATGGGCGAAATCACGCTTCGCTTCCCCTATCTGGGCCAGCCGAAGGCCGTGCCGATGGACATCGAGATTCGCTACACCCTCCACCGCGGGGATTCCGGCATCTACGGATGGACAATCGCCGACCATGCCCCCAAGTACCCGGCATTCAATGTCGAGGTCAACACAGTCTGCCTGAAACTGAATCCGCAGGTGTTCGATTTCCTGTCGATCGACGACAAACGTCAGCGCCACATGATCAGTCCCGAAGATTGGGTCAATGGCACCCAGCTCAACCTTTGGGAAGCGCGTCGCATGAATACTGGCCCCCGCAAGGGCGAGGTGGAACACAAATACGATTATTCCTTTGTGTTCGCCCAGAACCCCACCTGGGGCTGGAGCAGCACAAAGCAGCAAGTCGGCATTTACTTCATCAACCCCAGCGTCGAATACATGAATGGTTCGGCGACTGGAGTGGATTACGGCGGCCACATCGACGTGAAGCCCTCACTACCGGCGGACCCGTGCCTGCTGCTCATCTGGCACAGTCCCCACTACGGCGGCCGTGGAATCGAGATTAAGGCGGGCGAGCAGTGGCGCAAGGTGGCCGGGCCGTTTCTCATCTATTGCGCCGCCGACCAGAGTCCCGCCGCGATGTGGAGCGACGCAAAGGCCCGGGCAGTCCGGGAGCAAAAGGCGTGGCCTTATTCGTGGGCCGAGGGACCCGGCTATGCTCACGCCGAAGAGCGCGGAAGCGCGGCCGGCCGCCTCGTCGTACAAGATCCCCAGGCTCCTGGCGCGAATGCTGCCGGCGCCTGGGTGGGGTTGGCGCATGCGCCCTATTCGGCCTTCTTCAAGAAGAACGGGCCGACCACGATCGACTTCCAGACCGATGGCAAATACTACCAGTACTGGTCAAGGGCGGACGCCAATGGGCAATTCTCGATCCCCAATGCCAGGCCGGGGGACTATACGCTCTACGCCTTTGCCAACGGGATTCTCGGTGATTTCAGCCGGGCGGACGTGCACATCGAAGCGGGGAATACGACCGCCCTGGGCAGGCTTAGCTGGATTCCGAAGCGTTACGGCAGGCAGATATGGGAGATTGGCATTCCCGACCGCAGTGCCGGGGAGTTCAGGCACGGCGACCACTACTGGCAATGGGGCCTTTACAACCTCTATCCGCAGGAGTTTCCCGATGATGTCGATTTTGTCATCGGCAAGAGCGACTGGCGGCGAGACTGGGACTATGCCCAGCCCCCCCGGCCGGACGGCAAGGGCGGCTGGAAAAGCACGACCTGGCGGATTCGCTTCAACGTGCCAGAGAACCTGACCGGCACGGCGACGCTGCGCGTGGCCATCTGCGGCTCACGGGGCGGGCCGGTCGACGTCGACGTCAATGGCAAACGCGTCGGCAGCACCGGAGAATTGCCCGAATCCGGAGTGATGCATCGCGATGGCATCCGCTCGGCGGCGCTCGTGGAGCGGAACATCACGTTCGACGCTTCGCTGCTGAAGTCGGGCGAAAATGTCGTTGCCCTTACCAAGGAGGCGAAAGCGTGGACTGACGGGGTGCTCTACGACTATCTTCGCTTGGAAGTGGCGCCCTAGGGCCAGGTTCCAGTCCGTCGCCAAGGCAGGACATCGACTATCTTCTGGCGACGTCGATCACGGCGACCTTGTCCAAGGATGCCTGGGGCGCTCCAACGCGCAGCATATTCGATTCACCCAATCAAAAGAAGCGGGATTGCGGGTAATGCTCCCTGAGACTCAGACCTCGGCGACGGCTATTGCGCGCCGGGTACACGTGCATTAGCGCTTGGCCGGGTCTTCCGCTACCTGAACCATCTAATGAGTTTGGATTGGGATGCGGATCGCTGGCTGTTTAATGGACGAAGGAAGACGGAGCCATTTCGATCTGCTCACCGGAGGCGGTGGGGAAAACCAGCGTGGCACCGGTCAGGCGCTCGGCGGGGTGGCCGTTGCGGATCATGCGGACGGCCGCGGCTGGCCAGGGGTTCTGGAGGGTGCAGGGCTGGCCGGCCTCGCTTTGGATTGTCACGTCTTGGATGACGTCGTTTTTGATCGCCGCGCTAACCAGGAAGGCGCCGTAGGCGCGCAGCGTTTGGAAGCTGGCGTCGTGATGCGGCGGCCAGACGGGGAAGAGGCGCAGAATACCTTCGTGGCTTTGCAGGAGCATCTCGTCCACCGTGTTGGGAACGATGCTGCTGTTTTCCAGCATGTGCATGAAGTTATAGACAATTCCGTTCTGATCGAAGCGCAGTTCGTGGAGTTTGGAGAGAACCAGCGCCGGATCGATGCCGACCCAGACCGCAGCGGGAAAGAACGCGGTCGAGCCGTTCACGTCGATCCAGCGGTTCGTCGCTTCGAGGGTGTTCCGCGCGATTGAGAGCAGCCGAGGGTCGCTTCCCAGGCCAAACGCATTCGCGGGGTAGATTTCCTGGATGGCCAGGGTATTGCCATTTGACCACGCAATGCCTCGTTCGGAGAGGCGGAAGACGGTCTTGTGGTCGCGCTCTTGCGTTACGAATGCGCTCAAGTTCGCCAGAATGCGCCGCCAGGGAGCGTGCTCGGCGGAATCGAGTTGCAGTTGCTGGCTCAGCTCCAACGCCAGATTGAGGTCTTGGCGGATCAGAGCCAGGGAAACAATGGGGTTCATCTCCTGGCCTCCTTCATGCAAGCCATCGTTATAATCCACGTAGCGGTCGGGCGCGGGCTGGCGCAGGCCTGTGGGGAGATTTTGGGTGGCCCGGACCAAATCGGGTGGCGTGGGCTCGAGCCTAAGATAATCCTCCCAGAACAGCGCTACATCACGGACGAGCGGATACACGCGACGGGCATAGGCGAGGTCGTGGGTCACGTACCAACGCTGAGCCATGTTGGTGAGCGCATAGGCGGCATCCGAGCGCTGGCCGAGGAAGAGGCCGCCGTTTTGGCGGATCCAGGGCGGATCGTGTGGCTTCGTGCCGGAATTGGGGTGCTCGCGGTCGCCGGTGGTTTCCACCCCCACCGGGCCGAATTTGACGGGGAAGATGGCGCCGCGGCAATGGAAGACGGATTGGGCGTAGTATTCGGCGCGTTCGCGGAAAGCTAGCGCGGGGGCGTCTTCCGGGTCGGCTTGTTCCAGGTGGTTGCTCGAATAGAGGCCGTAGAACACGGCCTCGTGGTTGTAGTTGTAGGTGTACGCGCCCGTCCACATCGGCTGATCGGTTGTCACCCAAGGGCCGGCGATGCCGGGAGGGTAATCCGGGTCTCGGCTGCAGGAGGCTACGATGTAGTTGGAAACGTGGTAGCGCCATTCAAGCTCGGGATCGCCCAGGTCGATGGACGACTTGCCCCAGAAGTCGCGCCACCAGCGCTGGTGGGCGGCGAAGAGAGGGGCGAGCGCAGCGGGGGTGAAGGCAGCCACGCGGTCTTGGGCTTCGGCGAGAAACCGGGGGCTCTGGTTGAGGCTGCGGATGGCGGCGACCAAGTAGAGGGGATGGCCCACGGCCAGACGGAAGTGCGCGGTGGCGGGGGCGGCCGCGTCGGAGGGTGATGAGAGCGCAGACGAGGGTGGGGTCGACGTGAGAGCCGCGCGGGACGAGTCAAAGAGACGGAAGGCGCAGGCGGCTGCGACGGGGACGGTTACGTTCTGCAAGAAGCCGCGGGAGCCGCTGAAGACGCCGGCAGGCGATTCGGTCACGGGGGCCGGCGGCATTCCGATCCAGTCGGAGGCCACGCCAGGGGGCGGGCGGTGGTCCGACATGGGGATGGTTCGCGGACGGGACGGGATCCAGAGGCGGATAGTGCCTTCGAGTGGGGGTTCGGCGAATTTAGTTTGGGAAGGGGGTTGGGACCGGGCTGTTAGTTCGACGATGAGGAGGTTTTCCGTGGCCGCGACCCAGGAGCGCAGGGTTACGCGCGTCGTGCCCTTTTGGAGAGTCGTACTCGTTGTCGCATCGCGGAGGTTTTGCTCGGCGTAGTAACTGGCGCCTTCCAAGCCGGGAATGAGGATGTCGAGGTGGCCGATTGGCCGTGGGCCGCTAAGCTTCCATACGTCGCGGAGTTCCCAGAAGTCGTTCTTGCCGATCCAGAATTCTTGGGCCTCGGGCGGCCCTCCTATGGCTACGGCCAGGTCGCCGTTGCCGAGGAGAGGGGCGTCGATTTGGGTATAGCGGGGGAGCGGGAGCGAAGGTTGGGAGAAAGGGGAGAGCCAGGGGGAGTGTCTGGCGGGCGCGGCGGCGGGTAGAATGGCCGCGGGGGCCAATCGCGTGCTTTGGGCGGCGGCGCGCAGGGAGACGATGAGAGCAAGCGCGTAGAGGAACCCGGATACGAAACGCCTGGGGCGTTCCGCTACCCGGACCATCGGATTAGGTTGGATTGGATGGCGGTGATCACCGGAGACCGAATTTAGCGACTTCGAACGATGGGTGAGAGTGGCGGTTTGTCCGGGGGTTAATAACTTCATCGCTTCTGAGATTCGGAAATTTCTGATCATTTCTGCTCCGTGCTTTTCTTCCCTGGTCTAGTTGTTCGTTCCCGGTCGGCAAAAACGCCTTTGTTTCTTTGGGCCGGATCACAAATTGCCACCCCGACAAAACTGTCCGCACAACCGTAGTAGACAAACCACTTGCCTTTGAACAAGACGAGCCCTTCGGTAAAAGTAGTGCCTGCCTTGTAAAGACCGGTTTTCTCAAACGGCAATTCAGGCTTAATGTAGGGATGATCCAGACGGGCAATCAGTTTTGCTGGATCGTTCGCATCGAAGAGCGCCTCCATCCCAGTGTAGACTCCACCGGACAGAGCAGGGTCCCCGTTCTTCTTCGGATCCGCGTTCTTACCGTTGTAAAAAACGACAATCCCCTTGTCGGTCAGCAAAGGCTCGGGGCCGATCTCATCAAGACTGCTATCGGGAAGGCCACGCCTCGGACTCATCACGACCAGAGGCTTGCCATCCTTTCCCTCCAAGGGAACCCAATGTATGAGATCG
>CAZSEH010000156.1:0-5080 GCA_964605835.1 uncultured Opitutaceae bacterium | reverse complement strand
TCCGGCGGCCGGGCGCTGAAATTCTTCTCTTCGGTGCGCATCGACATCCGCCGCAAGGACCAGATCAAGACGCCCGAGGGGCGCGTCATCGGAAACCGGACGAAGATCAAGCTCGTCAAGAACAAGGTGGCCCCGCCCTTCACCGAGTGCGAGTTCGACATCATGTACGATGAGGGAATCTCGAAGACCGGCTCGATCCTCGACCTGGGTCTCGAGCACAAGATCCTCGAGAAGAAGGGCGCGTGGATCGCCTACCAGGGCGAACTCGTCGGCCAGGGCCGCGACGCGGCAAAGCAGACCCTCAAGGAAAAGCCCGAACTCGCCGAGAAGCTGACCAAGGCCATCCTTGAAAAGGTCACCGTGACCGGCGGCGCCGTCATCACCGGCGACGGAGCGGCCGCCTAGCCTGCTCCCCGGATTGACAGCTCCCTGTGCATCATGCATGATCTGTGCATGGCGACCAAGACGATCTCGATTGAAACCGACGTGTACGGCGCGCTGAAAAAGGAGAAGGGGCGGCGGGAGTCGTTCTCGCAGGTCATCCGGCGCGTAATGTCCGAGCGACCGGCGGAAACGCTCGGGGAATTGGAGCTCGCATTGAGGCAACTCGAGGGAGTCGGCGCCGGCCGAAGGCGAAAACGCAGTGCTGCTGCTTGACACGAGTTTTCTCGTCGTCCTCGAAGCCGAGGTGGCGGATGGACGAATCGGGCCGGCGCGCCGTTTCATCGCGGACAATCGCGGCGAGCGCTTCGGAATCAGCATAGTCAGCATCGCCGAATTCGCGGAAGGCTTCGAAGACGCCCGGAAGGCCGAGGCCTTTCTGCGGAAATTTCCAAAGGAGAATCTCCACGCAGGCATCGCCTATCTCAACGCCGCCATGCAGGGCTCCCTGCCCCAGCGTCTCGGAGAGAATGACAGCTGGATAGCCGCAACGGCCCTTTACAACCGGCGCAGGCTCATAGGGCGCGACGCCGCATTCCGCCGCGTACCCGGCCTCAAGTACGCGGAATTCTGATCGGCCGCATGGCCCGCTCGCCCGACACCATCGCAGCCCTCGCCACGCCCGCCGGAACGGCGGCGCTCGCGGTCATCCGCATCACAGGACCGGATACGGAACGCCTGGCGCGGGAGCTCGCCGGCTCCCCTCCCCGTCCCCGAACCGCCCGGCGCGGCGAATATCGCGACCGGACCGGGACAATCCTCGACGAGGTTCTCTTCACTTTCTTTCCCGGGCCCCGCTCCGCGACCGGCGAGCACGTGCTGGAGATTTCCTGCCATGGAAACCCCTTCATCGCCCAGCGGATGCTCGGGGATCTCTTCGCCCGCGGATGCCGCCCCGCCGACCCCGGGGAATTCACGCGGCGGGCGTTCTTGAACGGAAAGATGGACCTGAGCCAGGCCGAGGCCGTGATGGACCTCATCTCGGCCCGGAGCGAACGCGCCCTCGCCGCTGCGCACCGGCAGCTTCGCGGGTCGCTCGGCCGGCACCTCGCCCCCCTCGTGAACGATTTGATTTCCGCCCTCGCCGCAGTGGAGGCCTACATCGATTTTCCCGAGGAGGATCTTCCCGGGGAGAACCGCGAGGCGTTGCGCAACACGCTAGGATCCGTGCGCACCGGCACCCGGCAGCTTCTGGCCACGCGCCGCTACGGCGATCTTCTGCGCGATGGCGTCAGGACCGTGATTGTCGGCGAGACCAACGCCGGGAAAAGCTCCCTGCTCAACCGGCTGCTCGGGAAGGACCGCGCCATCGTGAGCCCCGAGCCCGGGACCACCCGCGACTTCATCGAGGAGCGCGCGGTCGTCGGCCCGCACTGTCTCCGCCTGATCGATACAGCCGGGCTGAATCCGGCGCCCGGCCCGGTCGAGAGGCTGGGCATCGCCAAGACCCTTGAGTGTATCGAGGAAGCGGATATCATTGTCCTGGTCCTTGACGCGACGCGCCCCACCCCGCCGGTCGATTCCCGGATCGCCGGGCGGCTGACCGCGGATCGGACCATCGTCGCGCTGAACAAGACCGATCTTCCGCACGGTTCGGCCGGACCCGGGTCCGTTGCCAAGGCTCTCCCAGGACTTGTTGCGGTGCCGGTGTCGGCCCTCACGGGCACCGGCATCGATGCGTTGAAGTCCGAGATCATCCGCCGGGCCGATGGGTTCCAGCCGGAGGCCGGCGAGGATACGGTCGCCGTCAATGCGCGCCACGCCCACGCGCTTTTGACTGCAGACGAATGCATTGGGCAGGCCTTGGGCAAAATTGACGCGAATTCGCCGGCCGAGCTTCTTGCAAGCGATTTGCGCGGCGCGCTCAATGCCCTGGGAGAGATTTCGGGCAGGATCGACAACGAGCAGGTGCTCGACCGGCTTTTTTCGGAATTTTGCATCGGCAAATAGCCGGTTGCGGGCATGGCTGCCTGGAAGCGGCCGGCCGGGCGGTGCCTCCCAGAGCAGGCCGGAGTTGCAAGCCATGGATCCAGGTCTATTCGTCTGTGTTGAAATGCCATTCATCAGGCCGAATTCGCCGTTTGTATCCATTGCTGCGGTACAGTTGCCGTCGCCCGGGCCGGAGCGGCCATTTCCGGAGGCGCACCACCCCACTCCGCCGCAGAGTTGTTATATAATAAATTGATATATAATACGTTACCGTTCGATGTGATCGTTTGCGGCGCAGGCCATGCCGGCGTCGAGGCGGCCCTTGCCGCGTCGCGGATGGGGGCCTCTACCCTGCTGCTGACCGGGAATATCGACACGGTGGCCCAGATGAGCTGCAACCCCGCCATAGGCGGCCAGGCCAAGGGCCAGATTGTCAGGGAAATCGACGCTCTTGGCGGTGAGATGGCGATCAATACGGATGTGACTGGCATCCAGTTTCGATTATTGAATGAGTCCAAGGGACCCGCGGTTCAATCGCCTCGGGCCCAGTGCGATAAGAAGGCTTACCAGTTCCGGATGAAGCATACTCTGGAGCTCCAGAAGAATCTGCAGCTATTTCAGGCTACTGTGACCGGGCTCATCTTTAAGTCCGGAAAAGTCACGGGGTGCCGGACAAATCTGGATATCGATTTCATCGGCCGGACAGTCATA
This sequence comes from uncultured Opitutaceae bacterium, assembly GCA_964605835.1. Lineage (GTDB taxonomy): Bacteria > Verrucomicrobiota > Verrucomicrobiia > Opitutales > Opitutaceae > Palsa-1447. The sequence goes on along the minus strand of CAZSEH010000156.1, from coordinate 1,999 downwards.
ATAACGACAGGTACGTTTTTGCGCGGCCTCATGCACATTGGGCAAAACAAGAACGAAGGCGGCCGATTGGGTGACTTTAGCGCCCGTACGCTGTCAAACAGTCTGACAGAGGCCGGAATCGAACTGAAACGCCTGAAGACAGGAACGCCGCCGCGGGTCCTGGGCAGGAGCATCGATTTCAGCAAAATGGAGGAACAGAAGGGCGACGTCAGTCCGACCTTCTTCGCATTCCATGACACACGAGATCCGGACGAATTGTTCCACGTGGAACAAACAGGCGAAACCCGTATCGGATGGCGCCCAGGCAGCGAGCAGGTCTCCTGTTGGATCACCTATACAACTGCAAGGACGGCGCAAATCGTGAGGGAGAACCTCCACAAGTCTGCGATGTACAGTGGAGAGATTGAGGGGGTAGGGCCGCGCTACTGCCCGAGTATAGAAGATAAGTTCGTGCGCTTCGCCGACAAGCCTCGGCATATGTTGTTTCTTGAGCCGGAAGGGCGGTCTACAAACGAGTATTATATCAACGGACTTTCGACGTCATTACCATTTGATGTTCAGTTGGATGTAGTCCATAGCATCCCTGGACTTGAGAAGGCGTCGCTGTTGCGGCCCGCCTATGCGGTCGAATACGATTTTGCCCCGCCGACACAGCTTCATCCTTCGCTCGAATCCAGGAAGATGGAGAACCTTTTTCTTGCCGGCCAGATCAACGGAACTTCCGGTTATGAAGAGGCAGGAGGCCAGGGTTTGGTGGCCGGAATAAACGCCGTTCAAAAGGTGAGGGGAGGCGAACCCCTGATCATGGCGCGCCACGAGTCCTATATCGGTGTGCTTATCGATGATCTGGTGACGAAGGGGACGAGCGAGCCTTACCGCATGTTCACGAGCAGGGCGGAATATCGACTGCTTTTTAATCACGGGAGTGCCGAACTCCGTCTATTCAACCATTCAAAGCGACTTAACTTGCTTACAGATAGTAGATTAAAACGAATCCAACACAAGATCGACCGGATTTCGACCTGGATTCGGTTCTTCGCGAATAATCGCACCCACGGAGGAACCTGGGCCGAGAACGTTCGCAGGGAAGGGGAGGCGGCCGAACTTCCAGAGGATTTCATGTCCGAGTCTTCTGAAATTCGCGCAGAAGTGATCTATCGTGTTCTCTATCAAGGATATTTGGAACGCGAACAGCGGCAGATCGATAAACTCGACAATATTGAGAAAATCCGGATCCCGCCCGACCTCGATTTCATGGCCGTCCGCGGATTGCGCCGCGAAAGCGCCCTGAAGCTGGCCCAGCTGAAACCTTCCACGCTCGGCCAGGCCAGCCGCATCAGCGGCGTCAATCCTTCGGATATCAGCATATTGATGGTGTTGATTGGAGCGGGCAGGGGAGGGTGATCTTTTGTGGAAAATCCCAAACGCACCGAGGCCCACCTGGCCCGGATCGACGAACGGCGCAGGAACCTTGAATCCTGGTGCGCGGAGGCCCTCGCCGGCCAAAGCCGTTTTGTCCTGGAGATAGGCTGCGGGCACGGCCACTTCCTAACGGGCTATGCCGCGGCTCATCCAGCCGAGCTGTGCATCGGGATCGACATCGAGAGCGACCGGATCGAGCGGGCGCTGAGGAAGCAGAAGCGCGCCGGGTTTTCCAACCTTCACTTTCTGCGGGCCGAGGCCCGGCTTTTTCTCGACGCCCTTCCGGGCTCCGTCCGCGCGAGTTCGGTCTATGTTCTTTTTCCCGATCCATGGCCCAAGCGCCGCCACCACAAGAACCGGCTCCTGACCGCGCCCTTTCTCGAACGCCTCGCGGAGAAGGCCTGCGACGGCGCCCGGCTGTATTTTAGAACCGACTACACATCCTATCATGCGGACGCGCGAAAGGCCGCCGGCGCGTCCCCATACTGGGCCATCGCCGCCGAGGCGTGGCCCTTCGAGGCAACGACGATCTTCCAGGAGCGGGCGCGCGAATATCATTCTTTTGTCGCAGTCCGCC
>CAZSEH010000155.1:0-5108 GCA_964605835.1 uncultured Opitutaceae bacterium | reverse complement strand
TGGGCAATGCCGGCAGACCGACGGCCGGCACGCGTGATCGGCTTCGAAGCCTGGCGCGATCTCGACTGGCTGCACGACTCGGACAAGGTCCTTCTGGATTCCGGCCGGCATCCGGAACTGGCGGCGGAATTGGTGAAGGTATTCGACTCCCAGATCGGCGGCGGCAAACGCTACGACCTCGCCGCGGCGGGTCGGCGATTGGCGCATGCGACATTTCATCTGTCGCATTCAGTTGATTGCGTCGCGGGGATCACATGGGCGGTGGACTTGACGCCGCTGGTCCGGAACCCGGCGCTGTCCGTCGAGAGTTTCGTCTCCGCCCTAATCGGGCGTTTCCAGGCCGACGTGATCCGACGCTTGAGGTCGGTTTGCTGAAAACCTCGTCGGGCCCCTCTTAAGGCAGCAGGAAGGATCCCTGAATCCCTGCGTCCAACGTAGCGAGTCGGCCGCCGATACCAGAAGCACCGAGGGGCGAGGCTGACGCCAGATGGGCGATATAGGCCTCCTTGCGCGCCCGCCAGGGGGGCTTGGGCGTCTCAAACGTGTCCGAGCATCCGGCGACAATTTCCGCGGCGGCCGGCCCGAAGCGCGCACGTATCTCGCCTATCACGGGAGCCCCGCCTGCATCCTCGGCGGCGTCATGCAGCAGGGCGCCGATCGCCTCGTCCTCCGTCGCCCCGTGATCGAGTGCGATGGAAGTCACGGCAAGGAGATGGGAGATGTAGGGGATGTCGGTGCCCTTGCGCAGCTGCCCGGCGTGAATTTCGCAGGCGTAGACAAGAGCGGAGGCAAAGCGGGGAGTCATCTGCATGGATATTTGTCAGTTTGCGGCCCACACGGGCGTTCGCGATTGCATTATGGAGCCGTCCTTGGACACCCTTTGTCCTATGCCAGCAAAAGGCGCCCTACCCTCCTCGCGTCCCCCGATTGCTCGCATGTTGCGGATCCACGAGGAGCTTCAGGATGGGCACCTGACCAACTGCTCAAAGCTTGCGGGGAAACTGGAGGTCTCGACTAAGACCATCATGAGGGACCTGGCGTTCATGAGGGACCAGCTTGATTTGCCCGTTGAGTATGATTCCCAGACCTATTCCTGGAGGTACAGCTATCCGGTAAAGAGCTTCCCAACGGTCCAAGTCAGCGAAGGCGAACTCCTGGCCCTCCTGGTCGCGCAGAAGGCCCTCGAGCAGTACAAGGGCACTCCCTACCACGACCAGCTGGCCCATGCCTTTGAGAAGCTATCCGCGGGATTGCACGATCGCGTCAGTTTTTCCGCCTCCAGCAGCCTGGGCAGCGTCTCCTTCCATCATCTGGGGCTCAGCAAGGCCGACCTGAAGGACTTTGCCAGCCTGTCCCGGGCGGTGATGCAGTGCCTTGAGATCGAATTCGACTACACAAAGCCCAATACGAAGGCGGAGAAGCGGCGCGTTCAGCCCTACCATCTGGCGAATCGCGACAACTCGTGGTACCTGGTCGGGTACGATCTGAACCGGAAGGATCTGCGGAACTTCGCCGTGGTTCGCATGCAGGCGGTCACGGTGACGACCAAGAAATTCGAGAAGCCCAAGGACTTCTCACCGGAGAAGCATTTCGGCAAATCGTTCGGGGCCTATGTGGGCAAGGGCGACCACAAGGTGGTAGTCCGCTTCAAGGCGGAGGTGATAGGCCTCATCAAGGAGCGGGTTTGGCACGAGACCCTGGAAACAAGGGACCTTCCGGACGGACGCCTGGAATTCACCCTGCGGCTGGACAGCCTGGATGAGATTCAGCGCTGGATCCTGGGATGGGGCCCGATGGCGGAGGTCATGGAGCCAAAGGAGCTTATTGAAGGCGTCCGCCATACGGCCGCAGCATTGGGCAAGTTGTATCCTGCTTAAGGACATCCCTTGTCCCACCCTTCCTGATAGGCTCTCCGCATGCAAAACTTGGACGGCAGGCTGACCTATTCCCCCACGGACCTGATCAAGTTCCTGGAGTCGCCCTTCTCCTCGTGGATGGACCGGTGTTATTTGGAGCATCCCGAGGGCATGAAGCCCGACGAGGACAGCGAGGAACGGAAGCTGGTCGCCCAGACGGGTGATAGGCACGAGAAGAAATTCCTAAAGGCGCTGGAGGAAAAGGGACCGGTTACGACGATCCCCCGGTCCGAGCTGAGCATTTCCCAGACGATCGAGGCTATCCGGCGCGGTGATGATGTTATCTACCAGGCCCTCCTGGAACTCGCCCCCTTCCGGGGTTATGCCGACTTCCTCAAACGCTACGGCGCCGGCGAAGGCGGGCAGCCGCTGTACGAGGTTTGGGACACGAAACTGGCCAGGAAGACCAAGCCCTATTACCTGGTTCAGCTCTGCTGCTACGCGGAGATGCTGGCCTCGATACAAGGGGTGCTGCCACCCAAGGTCCGCGTTGCTCTCGGCTCCGGCGACATGCCGGAATATGCCACCGGCGACTTCTTCTACTACTACCGCGAGCTGAAGGCCGCGTTCCTGCGGATGATGGATGAATTCGACCCGAAGCGGCCGCCGGAACCCGATCCCAGGGCCGACCATGGACGCTGGAGCTCGCATGCCCAAGCCTGGCTCGAGGAACGAGACCATCTCGTCCTCGTCGCCAACATCAACTCTAGCCAGATCAAGAAGCTGAACCAGGCTGGAATCAGCACTGTCGCCGGTCTGGCGGCGGCAGGGAAAAAGAAGATCCCGCGCCTCTCGGATGAGATCTACGGGAAGCTGGTCGAACAGGCCCGCTTGCAGGTGGAAACCCGCGAGCTGCGAAAGACGAATCCGGATTGCCCGCCCACCTTCCGGATTTTGGAGCCCAGCGAGTCGAACCAACGCCGCGGACTCGCGCTTCTTCCACCCCCCTGCCCCGCCGATGTATTCTTCGACATGGAGGGATTCCCGCTGGCCGACAACGGGCTCGAGTATCTCTTTGGGGCCTCGATTCGGGGCCCGAGGGGCAAGCCCGAGTTTCTGGACTGGTGGGCGCACGACGAGGTGGAGGAAAAGGCCGCATTTGAGGGCTTCATCGACTGGGCCCACGCCCGCTGGAAGAAGAATCCGTCGCTGCACATCTACCATTACGCCACCTACGAGGTAAGCGCAGTCCGGCGCCTGATGGGCAGGCACGGCACGCGGGAGGACAAAGTGGACGAGTTGCTTCGCAACGAGGTTTTCGTGGACCTTTACCAGGTCGTCCGGCAGGGACTGCGCGTCGGGGAGCCGAGCTATTCCATAAAGTCCATCGAGCACCTCTACCGCGGCAAGCGCAGCGGCGATGTTGCGACCGCGGGCGAGTCCATGGTCTACTACGCCAACTGGATGGAGAGCGGCGAGCCCCGGAAATGGGAGGGATCGCCCATTCTGCGCAAGATCCGCGATTACAACCGGGACGACTGCGAATCGACCGTCCAGCTCTACGACTGGCTTTGCGAGCACCAGAAGAAGGCGGGTATCGCCTACGTTCCCCCTGTGCGTCCCGAGGTCAAGGAGGCAGCCGCCGAGGCTCTTGCAGCGATGAAGGAGCGGGCGGACCTTATCGCTTCGCTTGCGGGCAAGATTGCCAGGGAGAAGGACCCGGAGCTGAAGCGGCTTCACACCTTCTTCCTGCAGATACTGGAATTCCACCGCCGCGAGGCCAAGCCTTCATGGTGGCGGGTCTTCTCGCGCATGACCATGGAGCCTGAGGAGCTGATGGAGGATCTTGACTGCATTGCCGGGGCGCGGCTCTCGGCCAAGAAACCCCGGCAGGAGAAAAGATCGATGGTCTTCACCTATTCATTCGATCCCAATCAGGACACAAAGCTTCGTGAGAAGGACCGGGTCTACGCCGTCCCCAGCACCGCGGCGACGTTTGAGATCGTGCGCTTCGACGAGGGGGGCGAGCTGGAGGTGAAGATCGGTATTGCCAAATTGGACGCCGTCTTCGGAGGCACGCCCCCGGCCATCACCTCCTTCATTCCGAACGAGAATGTGCCGGACGCCAAGCTGCGCGATTCGGTGCAGCAGGTGATCGACGCCTGGGTCAAGGAAGGGGTGATGCCTCCCGCGCTGGGCAATTTTCTCCGCCGAGAGCCTCCAAAGATAAGAGGCGGCGGCCCCCTTTCAAAGGCAGGCGAGGATATCGAGGCCGCCGCAATCCGCTGTGCGCTTAACATGCATGACTCCACGCTCTGCCTTCAGGGACCTCCGGGTACGGGCAAGACTACGACCGCCGCCGGCATGATCCTCGCCCTTGTGGATGCCGGAAAGTCCGTCGGGATTACCTCAAACAGCCATAAGGCGATCGAAAACCTGCTGAGGGCCTGCGTGAAGGCGGGAGGTCCGGGATTCAGGGCATTAAAGGTGGGCGATGACCCGATGGCGGACTGTCGACCGCAGATCGTCCATTCCGATAATACCAACGCCCACGACCAGTTTGCCGGCGGGGTGGTCGGGGGCACCGCCTGGCTCTTCTCCCGGCCCGAATGGGTCGGTGAGCTTGACCACCTCTTCGTCGACGAGGCCGGACAGGTGTCCCTGGGCAACCTGGTCGCCATGTCCCGCTCTGCCGACAATATCGTCTTGCTCGGGGACCAAATGCAGCTGGAGCAGCCGATCCAGGGCAGCCATCCCGGCGAGACCGGGCAGTCCACGCTGAATTACTATCTGCAGGACCATGCCACCATTCCCGACGATCTGGGGCTGTTTCTGCCGGTGACCTATCGGCTCCCGCCCGGCATCTGCCAATTCATCTCCGAGATGATCTACGAGGGCCGGCTCAAGCCCGCCCCTGCAAATGCGAACCGCCGAATCGTGTCCAAAGGGAAGCCTGAAGGCGCCATAACCCAGGAGTCCGGCCTCGCATTCCTGCCCGTGTCCCACGAAGGCAACGTGCAGGCGAGCGATGAGGAGGCGGACGCCATTCGGACCCTCATTTCCCAACTAGTCAAACGGACCAAGATCGATGACGCCGGCAAACCTGCAGGGCCGCTCCGGCCCCAGGACATCATGGTGGTCGCCCCCTACAACATGCAGGTGCGGCGGCTCCGCGAGCAGCTGCACGCGGATGTGCCCGTCGCCTCCGTCGACAAGTTCCAGGGTCAGGAGGCCGAAGTGGTCATCTTCTCC
>CAZSEH010000154.1:2835-5198 GCA_964605835.1 uncultured Opitutaceae bacterium | reverse complement strand
AGGACGGGGGCGCTCGTTCGCGTCAGCTACAACCACCGGTTTCACCCGGCCCTTCAGAAGGCGCACGAGCTCGCGGCCGCGGGCGCCCTCGGCAAACTGATGTTCATACGGGGCCGCTACGGACACGGAGGACGCAAGGGCTATGATCGCGAGTGGCGGGCGGACCCGGCCCTTTCGGGAGGCGGGGAACTCATCGACCAGGGCGTTCACCTGATCGACCTCGCAGGCTGGTTCCTCGGGGAATTCGCCGTCGTGGAAGGGCACGCGGACACCTGCTACTGGGACATGAAGGTCGACGACAACGCCTTCCTCAGCCTAAGGACCGCGGCCGGACAGACGGCGTGGCTGCACGCGAGCTGCACGGAGTGGAAGAATCTCTTCTCCCTTGAAATCTACGGGCGCGACGGGAAGCTGGCGGTCGACGGGCTCGGCGGCAGCTACGGAGTGGAGCGGCTCGCCCATTACCGGATGCTTCCGGAAATGGGGCCGCCGGACACGACGATCTGGGAGTATCCGCGCGGCGACGACTCGTGGCGGCTCGAAACGCTGGAGTTTCTGGAGGACATCCGCCTCGGCCGGGAGCCGTCGCCGGGCCTCGCCGAGGCGATCCGCGTCCTCGACGTCGTCGAAAAGATCTACAGGAAGGACGGACGGCCATGATCATCACGCGTTCCCCCCTGCGCGTCTCCCTCGGCGGGGGCGGCACCGACCTCGCATCCTACTACCGCGAATTCGGCGGCTTCCTCGTCGCCGCGGCCATCGACAAGTACGTCTACATCACCCACCACCGCACCTTCCAGCGCGAGATCATCGTCAAGTATTCAAAACTTGAACGCGTGTTGGACGTCGACCACATCGAGCACCCGATCGTCCGCGAGGCGCTGAAGCTCACCGGGGTGACCGATCCCCAGATCGAGCTGACGTCCATGGCGGACATCCCGGGCGGGACGGGCCTCGGCTCGTCGGGCAGCTTCACGACGGCCCTCCTCAAGGCCCTCCACGCCTACCGGAAGCATCCGATCTCCCCGGCGGAGCTCGCCGAGGAGGCCTGTGCGATCGAAATCGACAGGCTCGGCGAGCCGATCGGCAAGCAGGACCAGTACATCGCCGCCGTGGGCGGCATCACGGCCTTCACGTTCAATCGCGACGGCCGCGTCGAGTACCGGCCCGCCAAAATCTCGGAGGAGACGCTCTTCGAGCTGGAGGACAACCTGCTCCTTTTCTTCACCGGCTATTCGCGAAGCGCCTCGGCGATCCTCAAGGACCAGAACGACCGCTCGAGGCAGAGCGACAAGGCGATGCTCGAGAACCTGCACTTCACGAAGGAGCTCGGCTACAAGTCGCTCGAGGCGCTCGAGGCCGGGAACCTGGATGAGTTCGGGCGGCTGATGGACGTCCACTGGCGGCGCAAGAAGGCGCGCAGCTCCGGCATGAGCAATTCCCACATCGACGAGTGGTACGATCACGCGATGGCGAACGGCGCAATCGGCGGAAAGCTGATCGGCGCGGGCGGGGGCGGATTCCTGATGTTCTATGCCGGGGACAAGCGCAGACTGCGGCACGCCATGCGGGAAAAGGGCCTCCAGGAGGTCCGGTTCCGGTTTGACTTTGAGGGCAGCAAAGTCGTGGCGCAGAGCTGACTCCTTCGATGACGCAGTCGGTCGAAACCTCCGACCTGCCGGTGGCCATCCTCGCGGGCGGCCTGGCGACCAGGCTGCGGCCGGTCACGGAACGGGTGCCGAAGCTGCTGATCGAGGTCGCGGGCGAGCCGTTCTTCACGCACCAGATCCGGCTGCTGCGCCAGGCGGGCCTGACCCGCCTCGTCCTTTGCGTCGGCCACCTGGGGGAGATGATCGTCGAGCGCTATGGCGACGGGGCAAAGTGGGGCGTCCGGATCGACTACGCCTTCGACGGGCCCCTCCTCATGGGCACCGGCGGCGCGCTCATCCGGGCGCTGCCGAAGCTCGGCGGGGCCTTCTATGTCCTTTATGGCGACAGCTACCTGCCCGTCGATTACCGGGCCGTAGGGGATTTCTTCATCCGAAGCGGGAAGAAGGGCCTGATGACCGTCTTCAAGAACGAGGGGAAGTTCGACACGAGCAACGTCTGGTTCGAGGACGGGGCGATCCGCCTCTACGACAAGAAGGACCGGGTGCCGCAGATGCGCCATATCGACTACGGACTGGGGCTTTTCCGCCCAGGCGCCTTCGGGGGCTTTCCGCGGGATGAGCCCGTGGACCTGGCCGGCGTGCAGAAGGCCCTGGTCGCGCAGGGGCAGCTCGCCGGGTACGAGCTGTCCGAGCGCTTCTACGAGATCGGTTCGCCAGCGGGCCTGGCCGAGCTGGACCGGAAGCTGCGGCCGC
>CAZSEH010000154.1:0-2735 GCA_964605835.1 uncultured Opitutaceae bacterium | reverse complement strand
TTCATGCCCTACTCCGAACAACACCTGAGGGAAACCGCCGAAATCGTCTCGAAGATCGATCCAGGCGACTGCGAAAAATGCGTGGCCGAGCTGCGCGCCCTGCGCGAGCGCGGCGGGCGCCTGTTCATCCTGGGCGTCGGCGGCAGCGCGGCCAACGCCTCCCACGCGGTTAACGATTTCCGCAAGATCGCGGGGCTCGAGGCCTACGCGCCCACGGACAATGTATCCGAATTGACCGCACGGACGAACGACGAGGGATGGGCGAGCGTCTTCGTGGAATGGCTGAGGGGGAGCCGCCTCAGCGCGAAGGACTGCATTCTCGTCCTGTCGGTGGGCGGGGGGAACGTCGAGAAGAACGTCTCCCCGAACCTTGTCTCGGCGCTCCAGCTGGCGAAGCAGGCCGGGGCCCGGGTGATCGGCATCGTCGGAAAGGACGGCGGATACACGGCCAAGGTGGCCGACGCGCGCGTGATCGTGCCGACCGTGAATCCGAACAACGTGACTCCGCATTCCGAGGCCTTCCAGGCGGTCGTCTGGCATCTGTTCGTTTCGCACCCCGACTTGAAGGTGAACCAGACCAAATGGGAATCGGTAGCGCAGAAGTAGGCCGCCCCGCCGTCTTTCTCGACCGCGACGGCACGCTGAACGTCCAGGTGATCCGCGACGGCATGCCGTATTCCCCGGACGGGCCCGATCATTTCCGGCTTTTTGCCGATGTGCCCGGCGGCTGCCGCAGGCTCAAGGCCGCGGGCTTCGCCCTGGTCGTCGCCACAAACCAGCCGGACGTCGGGCGCGGCACCGTGCCCCAGTCCGTCGTGGAAGCCATGCACGAGCGCCTTCGCTCGCTAGTGCCCGAAATCGAAAGGATCGAAGTCTCCTACGATTCCGGGAGCGAGCCGGCCCGCCGGCGCAAGCCCGAGCCGGGAATGCTCCTGGACGCCGCCGCCGCGCTGAACCTGGACCTGGCCCGGTCCTGGATGGTCGGCGACCGCTGGAAGGACGTCGAATGCGGCCGGAGGGCTGGCGTTCGCACCGTCTTCATCGATTTTGGCTATGCCGAAAAGCTGCCCAATCCGCCGGATTTCACCGTCAAGTCCTTCGGCGAGGCCGTCGACGCGATTCTTGGGGCAACCAAGTGACGGGCGCGTTTCCACTTGCGCAAAGCGAAGGACCAAACATTTATGCCCGATCCCAGAATCCATTCCTGAATGAAATCCCTCAACGACCTCAAGATTCAGCTTTACGCCGACGGGGCCGACAAGGCCGGCATCCTCGACCTCTACGCCAAGCCGTACATCAAGGGCCTCACGACAAACCCGACCCTGATGAAGAAGGCGGGAATCCACGAATATGAGGCCTTCGCGAAGGAAATCCTGAGGACCGTCACCGCAAAGCCGATCTCATTTGAGGTCTTCACGGACGAGTTTCCCGAGATGAAACGGCAGGCGCTCAAGATCTCCTCCTGGGCTGAAAACGTCTACACGAAGATTCCGATCACGAATTCCCGCGGCGAATCGTCCATTCCGCTCATCGGGGAGCTCGCCCGGCAGGGCGTCAAGCTGAACATCACGGCGCTCTTCACCGAGGAGCAGGTCCGCGGCGTGGCCGCTGTGCTCAACCCGGAAGTGCCCTCGCTGATCTCGGTCTTCGCAGGCCGGATCGCCGACACGGGCGTCGATCCCGTTCCGCTCATGCGCGGCTACCTCGGACTCCTGAAAGGCCACCCCAAGGCGGAGCTGCTCTGGGCGAGCACGCGGGAAGTGCTCAATATCTTCCAGGCGGAGGAGGCCGGCTGCGCGGTCATCACCGTCCCCCACGACATCCTTGCGAAGGCGGCCAAGCTCATCGGAGTCGGGCTCGAGGCCATGTCCCTGGACACGGTGAAGATGTTCAAGAAGGACGCGACCGAGGCGGGCTTCAAGCTCTGACCGGGCGCACCTACCGCACGTTCTCGGCGAAGAACGCGTCCCAGCGGGCGCACCATTCGAAGAAGGCCGGCACCGCGAGCGGAGAGTGCGCCGCGTCGATTCGGCCCGATGCGATGTCGGAGCGCATCCAGGGCTTCGGTCCGTGAAAATGGACGATCCGGGCCTCCGGGTTGAGGCCCCAGTAGGGTTTCCAATTCAGCTCGGGTCGAAGCGGCCTCCATTCGTCCGGCCGGAAGAAAAGCCGGTAGGCGTGCTGGTCCCAGCTTATCCTGGCCGCCTCCGGAAGAATCCCCGCCAGAAACTTCCGGAACGGCCCGGCGCGCGGCAGCATCGCCGGGACATCGATCAGCATGACGCCCGTGTTGAACCGTTCAGGCGCACCCGGGACGTCCTCCGGCCCGACCGCAAAGCACGCGCCGTCGAGCGCAGGCCAGTCGTTCGCCGGATCGGCCTGGAACATGACATCGCAATCGCAGAAAAGAATCTGTTCGCCTCCCCACCCCCGCTCCGCGCAAATGTCGGCAAGATCGGCCTTCAGCAATATTCCGGCGCCGTGGGTTATGCGGGACGGATCTCCCGTGCTGGAGGCCAATTTTTCGAGTTCTGGATAGAGCAGGCAACGGTGATGGATCAGCTCGACTCCGTAGCCCACGATCCAGCGGGCGAGGTAGTTGTCCCCGCCGTCGTAGACAACCACCGGTTCCATGGAGGTGTGGCGGCGCAGGGACAGGATCGCCACTTTGAGCATCTCCCCGTAATTCCAGAAATGCGGGGCGCTCTCGTTAAGGTTGAAAAAGCACCTCATCG
>CAZSEH010000153.1:0-5213 GCA_964605835.1 uncultured Opitutaceae bacterium | reverse complement strand
ATGGAAACATCCTGGCCGGCGTCCTGCGAACGCTCGGCATGACGTTCAACAAGGCGGACAACTTTAATCCCCCGGCCGGCACGTATACCGACCTTCTCGGCAACCCGCTTGGGAAGCCGCAGGGCGTGGAAAAGGACTACGGCCTGGAAGTCGCGACGCCCGACAAGAAGCTGTACTTGCGCATGACCTGGTTCAAGAGCCAGAACCAGAACAACACCTCGGGCGTGTCGCAAACGCTCACAGCCCGGGAGGTCTACATCGACCAGAACGACATGAAGCAGTGGGCGCAGACAATTGTGGAACTGCAATCGGGCGAGGACCCGACCTCGACGAGTTTTGGCAACACGACGCTTTACCCGATCACCAACGCCGAGTATGCCTCGATGGCCGCGCTCACGGGACTTAACCTGAACTGGATATCGGGATTGGGCGGGAATGACGTGACCGGCGGCTATTCGAACGCACAGGCGACAAACACCTATTCCGCCGCCGGTTACGATCTGGAGTTGACCTACAACCCATCGCCGAACTGGACGATGAAGTTCACAGGCTCCCGGCAGATCGGCCAGCTCTCCGCCGTCGACATGCAGGCGAAAGCCTACCAGGCGGTTCGGATGCCGATCTGGACGACGGCCGCGGCGCCCGCCGGCTATACGGGAGTATACACGAATTGGCGGGGCGGTGGCTCCACGGCTTACACCTATCTCGGTACCTTCTGGACCGCCTACGGCTACGGCGGCGACACGTCGGCGACCGGTGGACCCGGGGGCGGACCGCAGACCGTGGCAAATTACTACAATACGGTCGTGACAATCCCGATCACGGTGGAGGAGGCGGCCCAGGGCCAGGACGTTCCGGAAGAGACCGAATATACCTGGAACTTCCTCACCAATTACAAGTTCACGAGCGGACCGCTCAAGAATCTCGGCGTTGGCGGCGGGCTCAGGTGGTTGAGTTCAACCGTCATGGGCTACTATGGCGCCACGCAGGCGGGCCTTCTGAACGGCTCGGGGCAGGTCGCCGTGGGTGATCTGGCCAAGCCCATCTACACACCGGCCCAGCTTCACGCCGATGCCTGGATTTCGTACGCCTTCAAGCTGCCTTGGGAGAACGGCAAGGTCAAATGTGCGGTGCAGCTTAACTGCGTGGACCTGACCTCGAATGGCTACCTCCTTCCGATTGCGTTCAATCTCGACGGCTCGCCCGACACCTACCGAATATTTCCACCGCGGCAGTGGTCGCTGACGACGACGTTCAGCTTCTGAGGAAGACCCTGAAATGCTCCCCGGCCGTCCCGTGGCCGGGGAGCAATTGCATCACACCTTCGCGTCGAAGCACTTCACATTCCCCAAAAACACCATGAGTAACAGGCTCCTGAATCCGGTTCTTGCCGTCTGCCTTGCCGCCTCATTTGTTCCCCCAATCCGCGCCGCCGCCGCTCCGGTCAAGGCATGGGAGGAGCAGATGGTCATCCCGACCTATCTGATCGGTCCGCCGGACTTGAATCCGCGGTTCTATGTCAAGGGGGATGTGTCCCAGGGCGCCGAGCACCGGGTCTATCCTTATCCGGCGTACGACAACCTCACCAACGACAAGGAGGACAAGGCCTACAGGATGGTCTATCTCGAGAACGAATATGTCAGGGTGGGCATCCTGCCGGAAATAGGCGGAAAGATCTTCGAGGCGATCGACAAGACAAACGGCTACAATTTCTTCTATCGGCAGCACGTCATCAAGCCGACCCTGATCAGCCTGCTGGGTGCCTGGATTTCGGGCGGCGTCGAGTGGGACCTGCCCCACCATCACCGCGCCACAAGCTTTCTTCCGGTCCAATACGCCGTCGAGGAAAACGCCGACGGAAGCAAGACCATCTGGATCGGAGAACTGGAACTGCGCGACCGCATGCGCTGGTCCGTCGGAGTGACGCTGCATCCCGGCAAGTCGTACCTCGACGTCGCGTTCCGCATGGCCAACCGGACGCCCGTGCCCGTGTCGATGCTCTGTTTTTCCAATGTCGCGGTCCACACGAACAACGACTACCAGGTCATCTTTCCGCCCAGCACGCAGTACGTCACCGGCCACTCCAAGCGCCAGGTCGACATGGACACGTGGCCGCTGAGCAGCGGCGCCCGTCTCGCGGCGGGCACGGACCTCGGCTGGTGGAAGAACCACGCCAACGGGACGTCGGTCTTCGCCTGGAACTACCAGGACGATTTCATGGCCGGCTACGACCACGGCAGGCACGCCGGCACGATGGCCGTGGACGACCACAATGTCGTGCCCGGAAAGAAGTTCTTCACCTTCGGCACCAGTTCGCTCCAATCGAAGCTCCTGACCGACAACGACGGGCCCTACATCGAACTGATGGTCGGCGCCTATTCCGACAACCAGCCCGACTACAGCTGGCTCCAGCCCTATGAGTCGCGGACCTGGACGCAATTCTGGTATCCCTTCCGCGACATCGAGGGCGTGAAGAACGCCAACATCGACGCGGCCGTCAACCTCGAGGTGAAGGACGGCGTGGCAACTGTCGGTTTCGCCACGACATCCGCCCATTCGTCGGCGACCGTGTCCCTCAAGCTCAAGGACCAGGTGCTGCTCTCCGAGCAGATCGCGATTGATCCGGGCAAGCCGTTTACGCGGAAGGTGACCGTTCCCGCCGGCGCGGACGAGCACGACCTGCGGGCGGCCATTTCCGACGATGGCAGGGAGCTGGTGTCCTATTCGCCGATCAGGCTCCCCGAGGTGCCCATGCCGAAGGGCGTTCCCGATTATCTGCCGCCCGGGCAGATCAAGACGAACGACGAGCTCTACCTGACGGGCCTGCGGATTGACCAGTTCCGCGATCCGACGCTCTATCCCGAGCCCTATTGGGAGGAGGCGCTAAGGCGGGACCCGGGCGACGTTCGCGTGAACACCGCTCTGGCGATCAACGACTACAAGAAAGCCCGGTACGCGGACGCCGAGAAACTCCTGCGCAGGGCCCTGGAGCGGGCGACCGCCGGATACACGTCCCCGAAGGATGGCGAACCGTTCTATTACCTGGGCCTGGTCCTCAAGGCGCAGGGGAGGAATGACGAGGCTTTCGCCAATTTCTACAAGTCGACCTGGAGCGCAGCGTGGCGCTCTCCGGGCTACTTCGAGGTGGCGCAGATCTCCTCCCTGAGAGGCGACACGAACGCGGCGCTGAAGTTTGCCGACAATTCGCTGGACGCCAATTCCCTGAACATCCGCGCACTCGCGTTGAAGTCCGCCCTGCTCCGGGCGGCGGGCCGGCCTCAGGAGGCCCTCGCCCTGGCGCCCGCGTTCCACAGGGTCGATCCCCTGGATGTCCGGGCGATGGCCGAGCAGTGGCTGGCGGGCAATGCCGGGGTCGCGGGCAAGCTGTCCGCCGTTTTGCGGGACTTCCCCAACACGGGTTTGGAGACGGCTGCCGAGTACATGAACGCCGGCCTTTGGAAGGACGGCTCGGCCATCCTCGACCAGACGATCAAGGCCGCCCCGGACAAGTCCAGGGTCTCGCCGCTCGTCTACTACTACCTGGGCTATTTCGCCCGCAAGATGGACCAGCCTCAGAATGCCGCCGCGTTCCTCCAACTGGCCGCCCAGGCGCCAACCGATTACGTTTTTCCGTTCCAGCGGGAAGCGATCGACGTGCTCGAACAGGCAATGGCCTCCAACCCCGCGGACTCGCGGGCGCCCTATTACCTGGGCAACCTTCTGTATGACTGGCAGCCGCAACGGGCGGTCGAGCTTTGGGAGAAATCCGCTGCCGCCGGGGCCGACTTCCCGGTCGTCTACCGCAACCTGGCGATGGTTTACCGTCAGCAGAATGCGCCGCGGGAAAAGGTCCTTTCCATCCTGGAAAGGGGCGCGCAGAATGGCGGCAATGCGACAATTCTGGCGGAACTCGACCAGATGCGCGCCGAAGACGGCCTGTCGTCCGAGAAACGCTTGGCGCTGATCGATAAAAACAAGCCGTTGATCGATCGCGACGACATCGTTGCGCGCGAAATCAACCTGCAGATTCTCGCAGGCAGGTACGACGAAGCGATTGCGCTGATCAAGTCACGCCTCTTCCGCGCCTGGGAAGGCGGGCCAGGACAAAGCGTTGGCGATTCGTGGGTGAACGCCATGCTCGGCCGCGGCCGGCAGAATCTGGCAAACAAGCATTATAAGGAGGCGCTGGCGGATTTCCAGGCGGCCGGGAAATTCCCGGACAACATTGCCGAGGCGACAGCCGGCGCGGACCGGGCCCACAGGAGTGAGATCGGCTACTGGACTGGCGTCGCATGCGACCTCATGGGCGACAGGGGTCAGGCGGAGCGGACGTGGCGTGAATCGGGCAGCCCCACGCCGGATTCCCCGGCGTCGGCGGGCAGGCGCGGCGGGCCCCGGGGCAACGCCCCGCTCGGAGCGGGCGTCCGGGTCGCGCAGTCCAATATCTACTACGAGGCCATGTCCCTCCTGAAACTCGGTGAAGCCGATCGCGCCAGGGCGATGTTCCAGCAGCTGATCGATTCCGGCACAAAGGCGTTGGCCGGCGCACCTGAGCTTCAGGGGTCGGCAAGCTCCGCCCAGCGCATAAAAGTCGGCGATGCGCATTGCATCATTGGCCTGGGCCATCTGGGCCTGAGCGATGCGCAAAGAGCGCGGCGGGAGTTCGAACTTGCCCTGCAAGCCAGCCCGGACCACCTGGCCGCGAAAGTCGCGCTGGAGGGAATCGCCCTCTGAACCGGGAATTTCCATGAAGTCCATCACCCACCGCCAAATCCGTCACTCGGCCATTTCCCTCCTTATCCTCGGCGGATTCGGACTCGCGTTATCGAGCCACGCCCAACAGCCGGCGGGTGGCCAGCCGGCTTTCCATCCTGGAGAGATATGGCCTGACGACCACGGGGTCGCAATCAATGCCCACGGCGGCGGCCTGCTGCTCCACGAGGGCGTGTATTACTGGTTTGGCGAACACAAGATCGGCGGGGACGCCGGCAACCTCGCCCAGGTCGGGGTCCATGTCTACTCCTCCAAGGATCTCTACAACTGGCAGGACCGCGGGATCGCCCTGCGGGTCTCCGACGATCCAGCGAGCGAGATCGCCAAGGGCTGCGCCATCGAGCGGCCGAAGGTCGTATTCAACGCCAAGACCGGGAAGTTCGTTATGTGGTTTCACCTGGAGCACAAGGGCAACGGCTACAAGTCCGCCCTTGCGGCGA
>CAZSEH010000152.1:0-5251 GCA_964605835.1 uncultured Opitutaceae bacterium | reverse complement strand
AGCCGGTCGGGATCTGGCCGCCATTCACTCCATTGTTTCCGAGGGTCTGCGCCGGCTGAAAGGAGTACAGGAACTGGCCGTTGGCATAGAACTCCGCGATATGGTTGCTCGTGTAGGCAATGCCGGGGGCGAAGAGCGGCGAGGTGAGGCTTGTCATTGCGCCCGTTCCTGTTGGCTCGCCGACCACGTAATTGGGGGCGGTCGTCGAGCCGACATAGGGCCCCATCACCTTTCCGGTGCCCAAATACGTGATCAAGTCCGTTATGGGGTTGTACATCGGTTTCCCGGCGGCGAGCCACGGGGTCACGTTGTCGTAGGGCGTCAGCTGATTCTCGTCGTTTTCGAAATTATTCCAGAATTCGGCGTTCGCGGTGATCTTGGTCTTGTGCGACTTGAAGGGGTCGATTGTGATCGTGGCATACTGCCTGCGTGTCAGGTCGGAAGATGGCCGGCGCTGGAATCCCTTCGAGGTGTACTCCTGGGCCAGGAACAGGGCCAGCTTGTCCTTCAGCAGCGGAATATTCAGGTCGGCGGTCTCGCGGAATTCGCCGAAGCTGCCGCCCTCCAGGCTAACGTCGCCGGAAAACTGGTTGATCATGGCTTGACTGCTGGTGGCGTTGACGATGCCCGCGGCGGAGCCCGAACCGAACATCAGCGAATTTGGCCCGCGGTCGATCTCGATCGACTGGACGTTATAGCTGTCGAAGGGGATCCGGTAGATCCCAAAGAAGTTGTCCACCTCGTTGTCTGGGGCTCCCAGGCCGCGGACGCGACTGCTCAGCGACTGAGCCCCGCCGATGCCGCTGCTCGTCGCGCCGTCGTTCGCGCCTGTGAGGGCGTCTACCATGTGGCCGCCGCTCTGCGTGAAGCCGGTCACCGGGGTGAACGTGTGCGAACCCTCCGTGTTCGCCTCATACAGCATGATGTCGTTGATGTTCTGCGAATTGGTATCCTCAAGCTGCTGCTTGTCGATAATCGTGACCGAACTGGGAATGTCGCCGACGTTATTGTTCAGTCGCGTGCCGGAGACCGTGTTGGGCGTGAAATACCCTTTGGCCTGGTCGGCGCTCACCTCGAACGGACTGAGCTTGATCGGCGCCGAATCCGATTCGGCCGCCGTCGGGACAGTGACAACAGGAATCGGTTGCTGGTTCGCCGGCGGCGCGCTCTGGTCGGCTGGAGGCGTAGTCGCCACCTGGGCGCAAAGGAAACTGGGCATTGTGACTGCGGCCAGCAGCACGGCCAAGGCCGGGCGGCAGGCTGCGGATTCTCTCAAGCGTGAGGTACGGATACGATTCATGGTAGTTGTGTCAGATTGCAGGCCCGGTTGTGCACCGGGTTGAGTAACGTGGGTTTTCGAAATTCTATTTGAATCAGGGAGGACCGTCCGCAGAAAGTTGGGAAAGGGGCGGGAGTACATTAGAAAGACTCTAGGATGACCAAGTTTACGCGATTGATGGCGATGAACTCTTTCGAATATGGGTGGTGATGAATTTTGAACAAATTGGGGACTCATGTCGGCGGCTGTGAGCCGGAGATTGCGGGCGCTCCGTAGAACGCGCGATAGGCGCGCTCCCATTCATCGGCCATCAGCTGGTGGCCAGAATAGGTAGGATGGACGCCGTCCCAAATCCAATGGTCGACGGGCGCCCTCTTGAAAGCCTCGTCAAAGACCCGGCTGAAATGAACGACCGGGGCGTGATACTTGGCGGCGAGCCTTCCTACGACGCCGTCCATCGCATTGATAGCAGCCTGCCATTCGCCAAATCGGGCTGACGTGCTCTTACCCGGCGCGAGAAAAGGCTCGCACAGGACAAGTCTCACCTTTGGCAACGCGGCGATTGTGTCCCCAAGCAGCCGGTCGTACGTGCGCTCGTAGTCGTCGATCGACACCGGCTGGTTTCTTTTCAGACTGTGGCCGACGTCGTTTATTCCGATCAGGATGCTGAGGACATCGGGCTTCAACGCGATCGCATCCGCCTGCCAGCGGACCGCGAGATCCGCCAGTGTGTTGCCGCTGACACCCCGATTGATGAAAGTCACGCCCTGGACTGGGAAGGCCGCCCCCTGCCCCGCCGCAATGATGAAAACATAGCTGTGCCCGAGAATATGATTGGGATCCTCCGTCCGCCCCCGACCCATGTCCGTGATCGAGTCTCCCTGAAACAGAACGCGGGCTCCCGCCTCGAAAAGAGGCTGCGCGAGGCCGGCCAAAGGCAGGATACATGCAAACGCCAAGGCCGGAAGTGCGGCATAGAGAAGCCGAATAAGGACCCCGCGTCGCAGACTTCCGCTGTCGCGACAGAGACAGGCCTGATTCTTGAGCGTTTGCATATGGGGGTTCAATGCCGCGCTAACAACCCTGCGAAAATACCAGATAGCCGGCCCCAGCAACATGGGGTTTATGCCTGATACATGACGATCTTAGCCAATTGCGGCGCGACTTTCGCAATTGCGATCGGTCGCAGCCGCATTTTGCAGTCGGGAAATACACGCTGTCGCTGACGGGAGCAGCAGAAGGTTTCGGGGCGGGCGCCCCGGACCGGCGGGGCAGCCTGCATTGGGCATGACGATTCGCGGCATCTCGTGAGTGCGTGTCGCAAGGAATTCCGTCGGGGAAAGGCCATGTATCCGCTTGAAAGTGCGCGAGAATTGAAATGCATCCATCTGCAATTCCTCCGCAACCTCGCGGATGAACAATGGAGAGCTGAGAAGACGGTCCGCTGCCCACTGCATCCGGCGCCGTTGCAGATACCGCAGGGGAGATTCGTTGTGGAAGCGGCGCACGAGCCTCGACAAATGCGAGCTGTCAAGATGGCACGCCGCGGCAACCTCCTCCACGGAGGAAACTTCGAGGCAGCGGGTGTCCATGAACTGCCGCACCCGTTCGAAGGTCGCACGCGAGCGGCGGTCCGACACGGTGCAAACCTGCTGCGAGCGCGCAATCGTGTGGAGCAGCAACTCCAGCTGCAGGGCACAGGTGCGCTCGGTGCGCAGGTCGTGTTGCGACCCGAGGCGGATGAGCGCGTCAAAAACCTCCCGGACATCGCCGACCGCCGCGACCTGGGTCAGCCTTCCCAACTTGAGGCCGCAGGCGCGAAGCAGTTGAAGGCTGGGGTCGCCGAGGAAATCCACAAAATACTTGATGAGCGGCTGGCCGCGAGTCGTGCTGATTGTGTGGGGCACGCGCGGCCCGTAGGCAAACACGCTTCCGGGGCAGAGCGCGTAGTTTTTTCCTGCGAGGGTCAACTCCCCGGTACCCGCACCGACAAATTCAACGGACCAGAACGGAAAGGTGCTTCGTTCGATGGAATAGTCCTCCGCGCAATCTTCCCGGCCTCCGCACACCACCGCTATCCGGGCCGAGGCGCGCGGCTTCAGGTTGAGGTAGAAGCGGTGCGCGGAGGTGACCCGGTTCGAGATGAATGCCGGCGCGGGGGAAAATGGACTGGGAAGCAAGCTCATGTTAGTTAAGTCCGTACCAGTTGAGCCGTTTTGGGTCGGCCGGAACCGCCGCCACCACCGCGCTTGGAACTACGGAGCCGGTGTAAAGCAGCACTTCCTCTCCTTTGCTGAGATCGATGTCGAAAACGGCCGGACCCACGGTCGTCAGGCGGAAGGGGCGCGCGCCGAATGTCCTCACCGTCCCTTTCAGCCCGGGACGCACGCGGCACGGTTCGCCGGCCACGCTCCGAAGACACACCCACAGGGTGGCGCCGCCGCGCCGTTAGGCCGAGACGCTGAATGCCCCCTCGGCCAGGAGGTCGTGGAACACGATGTCCGGCCACCCGGCAGGAACCGCCGGGAAGATCCGGATCTTGTCGCCCCAACTCTGCAGCAGCATCTCGTCGACGGCATGGGCGGCCGATAGCGGCGTCTCGATCACGGGACCCGCCTCGGCATACATCCCATTTCGGGACACTAGGGGATAATCGATGAAACCATTGAGGAATTGTGCCGCCTCCTCGCCGTCGCCCATCACCGCGTGCTGCAGGGACAGGAACGTATAGGTGTATCCGGCAAATACGTTCCAGGAATTCGAGCGCGCGTATGCCGCGTGGTTGATTTCGTAAAAATGGGCCACGGACCGTCGCAGGATTTCCCGGCTCTCCGGTTGTTCGATATTCACCAGGCAATACGGATAGATCATCAGCAGATGACTCGCGTGCCGGTGAGCCTTGGAGAAGGGAACGTCCTCTCCGATCCGGAATCCGTCCTGGTCCGCCGGGTACGCAGCCAGCCGGGCCAACACATCTTTCCATTGCGGGATCTGCGCGTCGTCGATTCCGAGCCGCTCGCAGGATTGAATCAGCGCCTGGCAGCCCCATCGGATCGAGGCCAGTTCGTAATTAGCATCGCGCGCCATCCCATATTCCGGAGACTCGGTGGACGGCATGTGCCAGCGGCCGCCGGACAGGTAAAGGTGATGCAGCTGATTGTTCACCGCGCGCTTCAGCAGCGGATAGATCTTCTCGCGCAGCAATCCGTCGTCCATGGTCCGGCGGTACATCAGCCAGCAGTCGTGCATGGCCCAGGTCAGATTTGCCTCCGCGTTGTCCAATACCCGCATGTCGGCCTCCTTGGGCTGATAGAGTTCCATGCCCGTGTTGAGCGGAGCCCGGGCCGAGTCGGTCCGCCAGGCTTTGACCGGCACATTGGCGATGAGTCCTGCGCGGTGCTCCCACATCCAGTTGACCAGCGACATGCCGAGTTCGATGTGGTTCGAGGTCGTCGTCGGCCAATAGGAGAGCTGAATGTTCAGATCCCAGGTGAGAAAGGTCCAGGGCGACGGCGTCTGCCAAAGGCCATGGTCGATGATCGGGGAATCCCCTCTGACCGCCGACCCCAGCTTGTACATCTGCGTCCAGTACACCGTTTCCACTCTCGTGTCGTTGAGTGAAACGAAGCTGCGCCCATAAAACGCATGCCACCACTCGCGGTGGCTGCCGATCCACGCGCTCAACTCGCTCCCGGACAATCCGGCAACCCTCTGGACTGCGGCTGCCGCCTCCCTGTCCGAATCCTGCGGCGTGCCGGGCCAGCAGCTGGCGATCGAAATCAGGCAGCGCTGAGGATTTGCAGCGGTGCTCGGAACGACCTTCCAGGCGACCGAGTGCTCCGCCCCGGCGAGCAACATTTGCCGGCTGACATCCACCCCTCCGAGGCTTGACAGCTCGGGCGCGGGGTTGGGCATGTAAAGCCCCGCGAAATAATCCGTGGAGTAGGCCCTTCGCATCGCCTCGAGCCCTGC
>CAZSEH010000151.1:0-5274 GCA_964605835.1 uncultured Opitutaceae bacterium | reverse complement strand
GACTCCAGGCGATCATGCCGCGCGGACAGACCGCTCCGGGAAAAACATTTCCGGTGTCCCAGGCGTACCCTATCTTTGTCAGGGGGTTGGGCCCAGTTCCTATCAACGGATCGACGCTCGCTGCGGGCGAGAGGTCCTGGGCCCCGGCCGGAAGAACCGCGATTGCAGCCGGCAAGAGCCAGCGAAAAGCCCCCAGCCCTGGTTTTCTCATGGCGGATTCATCAAGGTTGCCATTCTAAACCCGACCCCGACCTGGAACCATGGCGTAATCTGCCAAGGGCATGGCAAATATATGCAAACACCACCATGCGGTTCGCAGCAAAAAAGCGCGGAAGCGCATCCCCGGGGACATCCGTGAAAAAGGTTAAAAACGTCATTCATCGGTCAATTGGAGCCATGGGGGCTGCCCCTGGTTTCGGTTAAAGTGGTTGACGAACCATCGCCAATTTATGCCTGCCGCACCACTGCCTGAAGCCCGCCGAGCACCAACCCGCCCGAACGCCCATCTCGCGCCGCGCCGCGCGATGCCCGTCGGGCAGATTCCAATTGTCGGTATAGGAACCTTCGGTTCCGACCATGTCTCCCCCGAGGCGATGGCGGAGGCCGTGTTGGGGGCGGCCGCCGCGGGCTACAGGCATTTCGACTGCGCTTCGGTCTATGGCAATGAGAAGAGCGTCGGCGGTTCTCTGGGGCAGATCATGCACGCGGGAATCCCCCGTCAGGAGCTCTGGATCAACTCAAAAGTCTGGAATGACAGCCATACGCCCAAATCGATCATCGATTCGTGCAAGCATTCGCTGGAGGATCTTCAGCTCGACTACCTCGACATCTTCTTCGTCCATTGGCCCTTCCCCAATTTTCATCCGCCGGGTTGCGGCGTCGACTCGCGAAGCCCAGACGCGCGGCCCTACGTCCACGCCCGCTTCATGAAGACTTGGGAGGCGATGGAGTGCCTGCTCGAGACGGGGCTGGTCCGAAACATCGGAACCTCGAACATGACGATCCCCAAGCTCGAATTGCTCCTTCGCGACGCATCGGTCAAACCGGCATGCAACGAGATGGAACTCCATCCGCACTTCCAGCAGCCGAAGCTCTTCGAATACGTGGTCCGGCACGGAATGCTTCCGATCGGCTATTGTCCGCTCGGCTCCCCAGGGCGGCCCGAGCGCGACCGAACACCGGAGGACACGATCGACATCGAGGACCCGATTATATTATCCATCGCGAAAGCCCACGGCGTGCATCCGGCGTCCGTTTGCATCAAATGGGCCGCGCAACGCGGCCACGTTCCGATTCCGATGTCCACCAACCCGAAAAACTACGTCGCCAACCTCAGGGCGGTCACCGAGGATCCGCTATCTCCGGAGGAAATGGCCTCCATGGCGAAAATCGACCGCAATTGCCGCTTGGTCAAAGGGCAGGTCTTCCTTTGGGAGGGTGCGAAGGGATGGGAGGACCTATGGGATCTCGACGGGAAAATCGCATCATGACACCAGGAGCCAGATCATGAATACAATCATACCCGACAAAATGCAGGGAGCCGTCCTCCCGGGCGACAGCACGACAGAGCTTCGTGAATACTCCGTCGGCCGGCCTGAACACGGCGAGGTTCTCCTGCGCGTCAAATCCTCCACCATCTGCGGATCGGACATCCGCTGCATCTACCACGAGCACCTCGGAAAGGGACCCGAAGGGTACCAGGGTGTGATCGCCGGCCACGAGACCTGCGGCCAGGTCGTCGCGGTGGGGCCCGGCTGCAGGGAATTCAGGAAGGGCGACCGCGCGATCGTCTACCACATTTCCGGCTGCGGCCTCTGCAACGACTGCAGGCGCGGCTACATGATCTCCTGCACGCATCCCACCCTGCGCCGCGCCTACGGCTGGCAGCGCGATGGAGGCATGGCCGGCTACCTGATTGCGGAGGAGAAAGACCTCCTGCACCTGCCCGACGAACTTACCTATGGCGACGGCGCGCAGGTGGCGTGCGGTTTCGGAACTGTTTACGAGGGCCTGGAAAAAATCGGGATCAGCGGCAACGACTCGGTCCTGATCACCGGCCTCGGTCCGGTTGGATTGGCCGCCGCCGCGCTCTGCCGAAAACTGGGCGCAACCCAGATCATCGGGGTCGACGCCATCCCTGAGCGCAACCGGATTGCAAAAGATCTGCGTCTTTGCGACGAGGTTCTCGTCGCCGGCCCTGACAACGAGGCGGATATCCGCAAGCTCACAGGGGACCGCGGCGTGGAGCGCGCCATCGAGTGTTCAGCGCACCATGTCGCGCGAGCCATGGCGATTCGCGCCACGCGCAAGTGGGGCAAAATGGTCATGATCGGTGAGGGAGGCCGCATGGAGATCAATCCATCTCCGGACATGATTCACGACCAGAAGACCCTCTACGGATCCTGGGTCACCTCGACCTGGCGCATGATGGAGCTAGTCGAGCGCCTAGTACGCTGGAAACTTCATCCTGCAGAACTCATCACCCACCGGTTCCCGCTCGAAGAAGTCGACAAGGCCTACTCCCTCATGGCTTCCGGCCAATGCGGCAAGGTCGCTGTCTGTTTTGACGAGGAACTCACCTCTGCCTCCTAACGCCGCCGAAGTAGCAAGACTTACAGAACGATCGCCATGCTCAAAGGTATCAATCCCTCCGTCGGTCCCGAACTGCTCAAGATCCTGGCCGAGATGGGCCATGGCGATGAGATCATCCTGGCTGATGCCCATTTTCCCGGGTACTCATTCAACGGCCGCGTCCAGCGCGCCGACGGCCTTGGGGTTTCAACGCTCCTGGACGGCATTCTCCCCCTCTTCGAACTCGACACCTATGCGGACCCACTCGTGATGATGCAGGCCGTGAAGGGGGACTTGCTCGATCCCGCCGTCGAGGAGCTGTACATGGAGGTCATCCGGCGGCACGCACCGGGTACCCGACCCCCGGTGCGAATCGATCGGGCCGCGTTCTACGAGCGCGCGCACTCCGCTTTTGCCGTCGTGATGAGCGGTGAAACCCGCAAGTACGGCAACATCCTGCTCAAGAAAGGGGTCACGCCGGGTTTCAGTTCCAGCGCTGTTTGATAAGAGGCCGGCCGTCCCAATCCCGCCGGCAGGGTGGCGATCATTCGGGCGCCTTTGGTCTCGAAAACCCCAGAATCAGTCGTATTTGCCGATGAAAATAAAGGCCCGCTTTGTCTCCTTAACGCTGGCCGCTCTGGCCGCCCTCTTCTGCCCTCCCGCCTGGGCCGAGCCCCCGGAGACGGGGTTCACAAAGATCCCAGACCGGCAAGTCGACCTGGCGAACGACAGGAATCTCTATGTTGTCGGCTACGCGCATCTCGACACGCAGTGGCGCTGGACCTACCCGGAGGTCATCCGTGACTTCATCCGAAACACGATGGAGCAGAATTTTCCGCTCATTGAAAAGTACCCGAATTACATCTTCAACTTCACGGGTTCCCGCCGCTACGAGTTCATGAAGGAGTACTATCCGGAGGATTACGTCCGGGTGAAGCAGTATGTGAAGGACGGCCGTTGGTTTCCCGCGGGATCCTCCGTGGACGAGAACGACGCCAACGTCCCGTCCCTCGAATCGCTGACGCGGCACTTCCTTTATGGGAACCGTTTCTTTGAGCGGGAATTCGGGGTCCAGAGCGATGAATTCATGCTGCCGGATTGCTTTGGATTTCCGGCCTCGCTGCCCACCATTCTTGCTCACGGGGGCATAAAGGGATTCTCCACTCAAAAACTCACGTGGGGGTCCGCCGTGGGCATCCCCTTCAGTGTCGGGCAGTGGATCGGGCCCGACGGCTCCCGGGTGATCGCCGCCCTGAATCCGCTCTCCTATGGCGGCTCGCTCACCGAAGACATGAGCGTGAACAAAATGTGGCTCAACCGGATCGATGCAACGGGAGCGGCATCGGGTGTCTATGCGGATTACCACTATTATGGCACGGGAGACAAGGGCGGATCACCGCGCGAATCCTCGGTCCAATGGCTTGAGCGAAGCCTGGTTGGCAAAGGACCCCTGCGGGTGATCTCCTCGCGCTCAGATCAGCTTTTCAAGGACATCACCCCGGCCATGGCGGCCCGTCTGCCGACTTACAAGGGAGAGCTGGAGCTGACGAATCACTCCGCCGGTTCGCTCAGTTCGGAGGCCTACATGAAGCGCTGGAACCGCAAGAACGAGCAATTGGCCAATGCCGCGGAGACCGCGGCCACCTCGGCCCGTTGGCTCGGCGCCTTTCCGTATCCTGGCGATGCGCTGTATAACGCCTGGGATCTCGTTTTGGGCTCGCAGATGCACGACATCCTGCCCGGAACCAGCCTTCCAAAGGCCTATGAATACTCCTGGAACGATGAGAATATCGCCCTGAACCAGTTTGCAGTGATCACCGAACGGGCGACCGCCGCAGTCGTGTCTGCGCTCGACACACGAGTCCAGGGCGTTGCCGTGGCCGTCTACAACCCGCTCGCCGCGGCGCGCGAGGATTTGGTCGAGGCGGAGATTCCTTTCACCGGCGCGCCTCCGTCATCGATAACGGCCTACGATCCCGAGGGGCGGCCTGTGCCCACCCAAATCCTTGCCCTTGAAGGCGCAACCCTTCGGGTGCTGTTCCTCGCGAAAATGCCCTCCGCAGGCTATGCCATTTTCGATCTGCGGCAGAGCGGCACACCCGAGGACCCCACCCCTCTGGGTGTGACCCCGAATTCCCTCGAAAATGCCCGCTATCGCGTGGTTCTGAACCCGGACGGAGACATCGCCTCGATCTACGACAAAAGCCTCGGCCGGGAGATGCTTTCGGCACCCGCTCGACTTTCAATCCACACTGAAAATCCTGCCCACTACCCGGCGTGGAACATGGATTGGGAAGACCGGCAGAAGCCAGTCCGCATCTTTGTCGGGGGACCTGCTAAGATCCGGATCATCGAGGCAGGACCCGCGCGGGTCGCGATCGAAGTCGAGCGGAGTGCGGAGGACTCAACCTTCATTCAGCAAATACGCCTCGGCTCGGGTGGCGCAGGCGACCGGGTCGAAGTATTGAACCGCATTGATTGGCGGGCTTTCGAGGCGAGTCTGAGGGCTGACTTCCCGCTGGCCGCAGCCAATCCCGAGGCTTCCTTCGACGACAAGGTCGGAGTCGTGCGGCGTGGCAACGACAACGCGAAGCGTTTCGAAATGGCCCAGCAGCAATGGATGGACCTGACGGATCAGGGCGGTGGCTACGGAGTCGCCATCCTGAACGACTGCAAATACGGCGCCGACAAGCCCGATGACCG
>CAZSEH010000150.1:2379-5282 GCA_964605835.1 uncultured Opitutaceae bacterium | reverse complement strand
TGGTGGCGTGCAACCGCGCCAGCATGTGGGTGCAATGCGATGAGGTCGCTGCCGCATTGGTTCATGAATTCGTCTCGGAAACCAAGAGGGTTTCCATTCCCGGCATGGGACTCCAGGGCCGTTGGGAAGCGTTCTTCTGGGGGCAGGCCGATGGCATGCAGAGGCTCCGGCTGGCCCTGGAAATCAACGATGCGAATACGGACCTCCCCAAGGGCACCCTCGTAAGCGTGGATGAGGGGAACTCCCGTTTCCCAGTAACTGGAATCAGCAGGACCAACGGCGTGTTTCGAATCGAATTCAAGGCGATCCATGCCGTCTTCCAGGGTGAGCTTAGTCCCGATGGATCGGAAATCAGCGGACACTGGGAGCAAAAAGGCTCCAATAGGCCGCTTGTCTTCAGGCGATTGCCGCAGCCAGCAGCCGCTGCCGGCCTCGCGGTTCCGAGACCGCCGTGACCTACGCCGGCCAGGTCATGGGATCCCGATTTCGGCTGTTCGCCGGGCTGGATTCGGGCCGTCGCGCTAACCCCCAAGGGTAGGCGGTCCCTCGTTGCATCGAAACGCCTGGAGGCTTGATAGATAGTCATCGGCCGTGCCGAAATCAAATCGCTGGGCGGCAATCATCTCGAACGCGAGATAACCCTCGCGCTGGCGTTGGATCTCCTGGGCGCGGGTCAGCTGAATTTCGCCGCGGTCGCGGACATTGTCCCGGATCATCTCGGCGAGGATCTCGTAGATCGACGGCGCAAGCAGGTGCATGCCAAACCAGCCGAGCCAGGTGTCCGGCGGAAGGCCATCCACATGCAGGCGTTCCCGGGCGGTCTCGACCGAGGGCTTTTCCACGATCAAGGACACGTCGATCAGGCGCGGAGCCGAGGATCGCCGCTTGCCGGCGATCGTGCCGTAGCCCTTCAGATCGTCGGCGCCAAGGCGGTTTACCGCCGAGACGGACCTGCCGCCGGCGGAGGCGAACTGGTCGGCCAGTTCCCGGTACGGTGAAACCGGCCGGCCGCGAAACAAATGGTCGCCCAGGCAGAGCAGGACGGGCTCGCCTGCGCAGAAATCCCGCGTCTGGTATACCGCGTGGCCGTAACCTTCCTGCTCGCTTTGCACGGCGAAGCGCAGGCACCTGCCGAGGCTTCTCATCCGCCCGGCTTCCTGCAGAAGTGCTGGAAATTTCTCGAGTCGCCGCTCGTAGTCCGCGGGAGGGCCCGCGAGGTAGGCACGTATCGCGGCCTCGTCGCCAGGCTGCACGACGATGCAGATCTCATCGATGCCGGCAGCCGACAGTTCGATCAGGTGGTAATGCAGCATCGCCCGGGCGATGCCGTCCGGCCCAACGACGGGGAAGAGCTCCTTCTTGACCGCAGTGGAGGCGGGAAACAGCCTGGTGCCGAGGCCGGCGACCGGGATCACGGCTTTGCGCACGCGGGAAAGGGCGGCCATCGGGGAGCGGTCAGATATGATGGCGCTGCCAGCCTTTTGCGCCGAATTGGTAGCGAAGGGCGCCGAACTCGATCGCACCGGGCGAGGTGCCCTCGAAAACATCCGGCATGGCGCCGACACGGCGTGAATACTCGACGGCGATCTGCGGGATGTGCTCTTGGAGGGCGTCCGTGCGGCCAAAAACGGCGACGGTGCCTCCCGTGCCGCCGCCCGTGATCTTGGCCCCAAAAAGGCCGGAGGCGGGGCCGCGCTTGCCCACGGCTTCCACAAGAAAGTCGACCTCGCCGATCGACAGGCTGCAGTTGTCGCGATAACTGGCGTGTGCGGCGAACATGCACTCGCCAGCCTTCGCGAGACCACTTTCATCGCCTTCGTTTGCCGCCCTGAGCGAGTCGATGAAGCGCAGCACCCGCTCGTTCTCCTCGACGGGATGCCGGGTGGGACCGGCGACCCGGTAGTTGGCGTCAGGCTGGATCGTGGTTACGGGGTCGTCGTGCGTCTTGTAGCGGGCAAGAAACTCCGAGCCGAGCATCCTCTCGGGTATCTTCGGCAGGTACTGGTTCCTGAATTCCTCGACGGACAATTCCGCGAGATAGTCGAGTTGGGCGCGGCCGGTGCGGGCGCGCAGATCGTTGACAATGCGCTTGCCCATGAAAGCGCCGATTCGGGTGTCGCCGTAGGGATTGCCGGCGACGGAGTGCCGGACCATGGAATTGATGCCGACAAAGGCGGTGCCTGGCGGGATGGCGACCTCGCCAAGGACGCTGCCCGGCCGGCAGAGGATATGCGTGAGCCGTCCCTTCCGGCCGCTGACGACCGTGGTCTGGTCCATGATCCCGCAAGGGGCGCCGACGACATGATTCTCGGCCATCTGGCCGAGGCGCGCCAGGCGTCCCGCATCGAGCCCGAGGCCGAGGTAGGCGTTGAGGCAGGACAGCGTGCCGATCTCGACGGCCGCTGAGGATCCTATGCCCACATTCATCGGCACGGCACTGATCAGAAGCAGGTTGAACCCGGAATTGAGCCGGATGGACTCCTCCTTGAGCAGCGTGAAGATGCTTCCGCCGGTGTAGGCGGCCCACATGGCCAGCGGGTTGGAGTGAAACAGTTCGCGCATCTGCGGGAAGCCGCCGAGGCCGTCCCCGGAATCGAAGTAATCCATCGCGATGCGCGTCTCGATCGGCAGGCTGCGTTTGCCGACCTGCATCGTGCGGATGCGCAGGGTGCGGTCCGTTCGCGGTTGCAGGGCGACCAGCATGCCGCGGCCGAGAACGGCCTCGCATGCGTTTGCGCCGGAGTAGTCGGCGATCCCGCCCATGACATCGAGCCGCGCGGGGACGCGCGCGACCCAGATCTCCGCGCAATTGAAGAGGCTCGCGAATCCGGTCATGTCGCTGTTCGGCTTGTTAAGCAGGCGTTCAAACTCCTGCACTTCATAGGGCAGGTCGTCGCCGCCAG
>CAZSEH010000150.1:0-2279 GCA_964605835.1 uncultured Opitutaceae bacterium | reverse complement strand
CGCTCGGGATGCTCGAACGCGTCAGCGTAGCTTTCCAGGTCGCGATCCGACATTCCTAGCGCCCGTCCAGCCTCGCGCCACCCGCCTACGGCATGTTCCACTTCGCGCAGGATTTCTTTCGCGCGTGGTGCGGAGATGCGAAAGTAGGCGATGACAGACATCAGGGCATCCATCGTAGCCTCCGGGCCCGCCTCCGTGGACACCCACGTCTTCAGTTCACGCGCCTTGTCCGGGAACGGATTGAGGTCAAAGGCGGGGGCGAGCCGCCAAAGACCGCGCTCGGCATGGAGGAATCCATGATTGTGCAGGTGATCGTCGACGTTGGTGATGAGGATCGAATAAGCCATGCGCCGCCAGAGTTCCTCAATGTCGGCTTGGGCCGCGGCTCCGTTCACGCGCAAGGCGTCCACGATTTCGGTGTAGGTGTGTTCCTGGGCGCCGGCATCGACACCGAGCAGCGTCGCGGCCGACACATACATCAGGCGTCTGCCATCGAGCGTGCGGTCAAACCGGCGAATCAACGCCACGGGCACCCCGTCGCTGTCTACGAGACGCGCCTTGGCCGCGGCGACGCCGGCGGCCTCGGCCATCGTCATCGCCAGCACCTCGCCCTTGGTGACCGCACGTTCGTCCCGCACACTCGGAAATTTTCCAATCGCCAGCATGCCGTCGTCATCGATCACGGTGCATTTCGGGCGCAGGCCGCCGAGCGATGTGCCGCGGCCCCGTAGATAGGCGAGATCGGCAGCGGTCTCCGTTTCCGTTTCAACTGCGCGCGAAGCGCTCATCAGGTGCCGTAATTCCAAGAGGGGTGGTGCGGTTCGCCGATCCGCTTCCGCGGCCCGCTGAAAAATCCCATCCTCGTCGCGGAAACGAAGCGCGCCGACACGGCTGCCGTCGTCCACCGCCAGAAGAAAATCGACGGCGTTGAGCTGGGATAACCCTGCATCCGTCCCTGCGCGCCGCGCCGCTTGGCGGCGCTTCGCGTGATCCCGCGCGATCAGGCGTCGCCCCCAGCCGTCCGGTTCGGTGTCGGCAATCGCTGCATGAAAAACCGAACCATCGGGAGCCTTGCGGTGGAACTGCGCTCCGGCGACTAACGGCAGATTCGGCTCGATCGCGAATCGATCAGGCGCGGCCAGCCAGGTTTCGTCGTAAGCAAAGGCGGCATGCTCCCGCGCGCCGTTTTGATCGTAGTGCAGCGTGCCCACGGGACGGCCGTTGTTTCCGAGAAATATCTGTAGAGTCCGTTTCACAGCGAAGTCGGAGTTTTCTTCACGCGCACGCGCTTCGGAAGCCGCTCTTCATCCAGTTGAAGGCCGACCTCGTCGCTCTTCGGGTCAACAAGATCACCGAGGGCACTGCCGAGACCCAGGACAAAGAGGGCCATTGCATACGCTCCCATGGCCACGGTCGGATCGCCCTTTTCCACCCGACGGTAGGTATTCGTGGCCACGCCCATCCGCTCCACCATCATGGCGACGGTAAAACGGCGCTTGCGGCGCGCTGTGACCAAGTCCTTTCCGAGTTTGGCCAAGGCGCGGCGGGTTGGCGGCGGCAGCATGTCATGAAGAGAGGAACGCATGATTAGGGGCTATAGATGGTCTCTTATCGGCTTTAATAGTCAATACATTGATATTTATTCACTGGAAAGTCGAGTTTGATCTTTTCCAGAACGATTCTCGACGCCGTCGATGGCCTCGAAATGACCTATCCCAAGACATGCGCTGACGATGACGTCCCGTCGAATCGCCTCAATTCTATGGAGACCCATGTCGCCAAAATCGGGCACGAGTGAGCCATTCCTGGCCGAGCGACGCTCGTGGTGCGGCAACGTTTCGCGTGTCCAACATAACCTTTCTTCCAACCATACCCCTGTCGACGCTCACCGGTTGTGAAATGATGTTTGCGCGTTAAGCTCTAAACTATGAACTCAACTTCTTTGATCAGTCACGAAAACATCTCTCGGCGAGCCTATCAGATTTGGGAAGAAGCCGGTCGGCCGGACGACAATGAGACGGCGCATTGGTTGCAGGCCGAACGCGAACTGCAAGTGCAGCACGGAAGGACTGGTGGTGTGGATAGCGATCGGGGCAGATCGGTACAGCCGCCCGTTACTGCAGGACACCTTCCGGGAAGGGTTCCGCACAGCACCGACTACGCTCATCCCGGCGTCACGACCGATTCATTGCATCATTACCGAAATCAATAGACCGCTGGCGATGGACGATTCTGACCTGCCGTGAAAGCGTGGCCGGCGCTTAGGGGTTCCGTGTATC
>CAZSEH010000149.1:0-5332 GCA_964605835.1 uncultured Opitutaceae bacterium | reverse complement strand
TCGTCGACCTGGTCGCGGTAGAAGTTCACCAACCCGCCGATCTGGTTCTCCAGCCAGTCGAGCGCCGGCGTCGACCTGTCCGGCAGGCTCCAGTGGCCGAATACCTGAAGGGAGTGGTAATACTCCGGCTGGCAGACGAGGGTCGGCGGCTCGCGCCCTTCCTGGGACATGGCGAGCAGCTTCTCATCCGATGGCACGGCCCCGAGCGCCCAAAGCGTCAGCTCGGAGGTGTTCGCGATCCCCACCGGCGTGCCCCAGCCAGGCTTCCAGTCCTCGTAATTGGTGCCCAGGCCGTGCGGCACCGTGTCGTAGCGCCGCAGGTCCATCTCCCCTCCCTCGGGGGACCAGAACCAGACCTTCATTTCCCCGGTCTCCGTTGCGCCGTTCGTCATCTCGATCGCGGTCGGGTGCTTTTCCCAGAAATGCCTCAGGCTGACCGCGATCCCGCCCGAGACGTCCGCCAGCATCGCCAGGCCCTGGGCCCGGTGCCCGTCGGTCACATGGAGCCAGGAGCCGTCCGCGGTCGTGCGCTTGTAGATCGAGAAGCTGTTCGGCCCCACCTGCGTCAGTTTCGCGTCCCCCCAGACGGGAACCGTGAGCAGGGCCGCCCGGGAGCGTTCGCCCAGGGCGCCCAGGTTCGGGACGCGCCGGCCCTCGAGCTCCGGCTGATAGAGGTCCCCCACCTCCGATCCGGCCTGCGAGCGGTAACCCGGCAGCATCCGCACGGGCTGCCGCCAAACTCCACCGCCATCGCCCACGAAGCGGAAATGCCGGTTCTGCAGCTCCTCCTTGAATGGAACGGCCAGGGAGATCCCCAGCCCCTTGATGAAGTCCCTGTCCGGATCGCCGTCGTAAATGAACGAGTGCACGATGCGTATCGCCGGTGAGCCGCGGAAGAAATAGAGCCGCACCGTGAACGGCAGCCAAAGGCGGCCCGAGGCCACCGACCGGTGATTGCCGGTGATCTTCACGACCGCCCGCACCGGCCCGTCCTGCTCCACGGCAACGGATTCGATCTGACTGGCAAAGTCCTCTTCCCTGAGGATGTGCTCTGTCGCGTAGCGCGACTTGTCCTCGAGAAGGGCGATCAACCGCCCGTCCTGCGCGACCTTGCGCCCGCCGACAAACAGAGCCTCGATGAGATTCGCGCCCTGCCGGGCCACGATTGCCCGGACCGCCCCGGTGTCGATTTCGATCGCCGTCGGGCCCGCCGTCACGGTGAGCGGGGCGGAAATCGGCGCGCTCTGCCCGATCGCAAGCTGCAGGGGTCCATCGAGCCCCGGGACGGCGGCAATCGCCTGGCCCGACCATTTGATCGAGCCATCGGGCCAATACGCGAGCGGCCAGGTCTGCACCGGCACCGAGGCGCCCGCCCGCGTCTGTAGCACCAACGCGTCGCCCTTTTGAAATCGGCCCTTCGGCCAGGGCACACCCCAGCTCACGCCGTCATCCGCGGCCGGCGCAGCGCGGCCGAGCCAGTCGAGCGCGACGGCGCCTGGGGCGTCCGCGGCTTGAAGGGCCGCTCCGGGCCCGGCCATCGAGACAAGGACAAAGAAGACAAGGGGAAGGTTTTTCATGGGGAAGCGTGCAGGGGAAAGACGTCCGAAAACTGCCAAAGGGTTCGGCCGCTGCGCTCTCAACCCATTCTTCAGCCTTCGCAAAATGGCATTGCCCGCCGGGGCCGGCCGGTTTCAACTGCCCTTTTGGGTACGCCGTTCTTTTCCAACATCCGGGGCAGCGGGGAAGGCCGTGGGAATCGGCCACAGTTGCGCTGCGGTTACGCATCACGAACCTCCACTGCGCGTCAGTCGCGCGGCAAGAGCCAGTCGGTTTCAAACCGGTGAAGGCGGGGGCAAGGAAGCCTGACGGTTTCCGCTGATCCAAAAGGCGGCCCGCCAGGCGGGAACTGCGAAGTCCGAAGATCCGAACCCGGGTGCTCACGCGTCCGACGCGATTTGCGCGCGCCGTCCGCGAAATCTTCATCGCAAAAATGAAGCGTGAGAGCGGCGCCTTTTCGCCTCCCCGAGTGGGTCTGCTCTTGCCGCCAGTCTGGCACCGTCAAAGCGCGCGGGAGCCCGGCCGATCGACCGATCGGAGGGGCCCCGATCCGGCGCTTCCGCCGCGCGCCAGGATAGTCGAGAGCAGACAATTGTGAAAATCAAGACCCTGTGCCGCCCGGATGGACGGCTCCTCTGTCCCATCGCCCAGGCGACGGGCGGTTTTCTCGCGTGCCTTCTCCTTTGGGTGGCACAGGCGGCGGCTGCGCCCCCGGGGGCGCAGCCGGCCATCCGGGTCGTGTCCCAGACGGTGGGCACCGATGAATTGCTGCTCGCCCTCGCCGAGCCCGGCCAGATCGCCGCACTGAGCCATCTGGGGCGCGATCCCGACTACTGCGCCGCCGCAGGCGAGGCGCGGAGCTATCCCTCGCTCGCGTCCAACGGCGACGCCGAATCGGTCCTGAAATTCAACCCCACGCTCGTCCTTTGCGCGGACTATACCCGCGCCGAAATGGTCGCCCAGCTGAGACGGGCGGGTGCGCGGGTCGTCATCTTCGACCATTATTTCACGCTCGCCGATTCGTACGCCAACCTGCGGATGCTAAGCCGCGAACTCGGCTGCGAAAAGCGCGCCGAGCGGATCATCGGCGAGTGCGAAAAGCGGGTTGCCGCATTGGATTCGCGCCTGAGGCGCGTCCGCCTCGCGCGGGTCATCGCGCCATCGACCTTCGGGATGATCCCGGGCTCCCAATCGACGTTTCAGGACCTTTGCGACCACGCTGGAGCGGAAAACCTCGCCTGCACCCTCGGCCACATCGTGGGCCACGGACCCCAGCCCTCCGAGGCGATGCTCAACTGGCCCGTCGACTGCGTCGTCGTCGCGGGCGCCGACCTCGGATCCGCGCTGGCTCCGTTCCGGGGCCTTCCGCCCTACGAGTTCATGCCGGCGGTCAAGTCCGGCCGGGCCGTCCTCCTTCCTCCCGCCCAACTGAGCTGCGTGTCCCATCTGCGCGTCGACGGCTACGAGATTCTGGCCAAGGCGCTCCATCCGGAGGCGTTCAACTGATCCGATGCACGCCGTCCACTCAGGGATGATCCTCCCCGCCAGACTGATCCGGTTTGTCCTGCCGGCGCTCCTCGTCATTCTGGCAGCGCTGGTCCTCGCCGCCCTGGCGACGGGCGACATGCCGCTTTCGCCGGCGCGCGTGTGGGCTGGCCTCAGGCGGGAGGATTCAATGGCGGCAACGATCGTCTGGCAGATGCGCCTTCCGAGGATCCTGTCGGCCATTCTTGTCGGCGCCGCCCTCTCCTCCGCGGGACTCGTGATGCAGGCCTATTTCCGGAACAGCCTCGCCAACCCGGGCCTTCTCGGAGTGAGCAGCGGGGGGGCGGCCGGAGCCGTGATCGCGATCGCGGCAGGCTGGGCGTCGGTGTCGCTTTGGTTCCTGCCCCTGGCCGCGATCGCCGGCGCCGTTGCGGCGACCGGGGGCGTCCTCGTCCTCGCCCGGCACGGGGCGAGCACCGAGCGGCTCCTCCTTGCCGGAGTCGCCCTGAATGCCCTTCTGGGCGCCGTGACAAGCTACGTCCTTTCCCAATACATCGGCCTATATGAGCGCAATGCACAGATCCTATTCTGGCTGCTGGGGGGCCTGGAGGACCGGACCTGGGAGCACGTCGGAATCGCCCTTCCGATCGTCGCGGCGGCCGCCCTCCTCTGGCCGCTCGGCCGCTCGATGGACCTCATGAGCCTCGGAGTCAGCGAGGCGCAAAGCCTGGGAGTCGACGTGCGCCGGGTGAGGCGCCAGATGCTCTCGCTTGCGACCGTCCTGACGGCGGTTGCGACCGCGGTCGCGGGCGCCGTCGGGTTTGTCGGCCTTGTCGTGCCGCACATTCTCCGGCTTCTCGTGGGGCCCGAGCACCGCAGGCTGGTCCCCCTTTCCCTGGTCGGGGGAGCCGTTTTTGTCCTCGCCTGCGATATCGCCGGCCGGCTGGCGGGGGGGTTGCGGCTCGGAATCATCACTTCCCTGATCGGGGCGCCCTTCTTCCTCTGGCTCCTGCGCCGCCTCCCATGAACTCCCTTGATCTCATCGACGCCACTGTTCCGGGACGCCTTGGAAACGTCACCGTGGGGCTGCCGCGCGGAAAGCTGGTCGGCCTTGTCGGGCCGAACGGCGCCGGCAAGTCCACCCTTCTTCGCGTGGCCGCCGGACTTCTGCCCTCCGAAGGAACCGTCGCGTGGAACGGGCGCCCCCTTTCCGGAATCCCTTCGCTGGAACGCGCCCGGTGCACCGCTTGGGTGCCGCAGGAGGCGCATTTTGAATTCGGCTTCTCGGTGCGTTCGGTTGTCGCCCAGGGCCGCTACGCCCACGGCGACGATGAAAGCGGCGTCGATGAAACGCTCGCCCGCTTTGGACTTTCCGCGCTCGCAGGCAGGCCCGTGAACCGGATTTCAGGCGGCGAGCGCGCCCGCGTGCTTCTCGCCCGGGCGATTGTCACGGAGGCCCCCCTTCAGCTCTGGGACGAGCCGCTCGCCCCGCTCGATCCGCGGCATCGCCTGGAGGTGCTTGTCCTTGCGCGGGAGCTCGCCCAAAGCGGCTCAACGGTGTTCCTTTCCCTCCATGATCTCTCCCTGGCGTCCTCGCTCGACCTTCTTGCAGTCCTTTGCGCCACACGCCTGCGAGCTCTCGGTTCGCCGGCCGACATACTCACGCCGAATCTCCTGCTCGATGTCTTCGGCGTGCGCGCAAGCGCGACGCCCAGCCTGAACCTCGAACTACCATGAAATCATCGCCCAGGAAACCCAGCGAAGCCGGGCACCGCGCCCGGATGAGGAAGCTCCAGGCCAGGATGAGGAAGAAGATGGCGGCCGCGCAGGAGAAGCGCGACCTGCTGATCGTCAACACCGGCGACGGGAAGGGCAAAAGCACGGCGGCCTTCGGCATGCTCGCCCGCATGCTGGGTCACCGGCGCCGGTGCGCGGTCATCCAGTTCATCAAGTCGGGGGATACGGCGACCGAGCGCGCCCTGCGTTCGCCCCTCCTTTCCTGGCACAAGGTGGGTGACGGATTCACCTGGGACACCCAGAACCGCGCCGCCGACGTCGCCCGCTGCCGCGAGGGCTGGGCCATCGCCTGCGATTACCTGAGCAACCCGGACGTCAGGTTTCTTCTCCTGGACGAACTCAATATCGCCCTTGCGCACGACTACCTGCCGGTCGGCGAAATCATAAAGGCCGTCCGATCCCGGGCCCCCGGAAAGCACGTCGTCATCACGGGGCGCGGCGCGCCCCAGAGCCTCATCGACGCCGCCGACCTCGTGACCGAGATGCGCGAAAT
>CAZSEH010000148.1:0-5385 GCA_964605835.1 uncultured Opitutaceae bacterium | reverse complement strand
GTTGATGAAATTGGCTGGATAAACGTACCCAGCGGCGCAAAGACTGGGCAAGCCATTTGAGACTGCAACCCTGATTCTCCCCATCCTGCCATGGTTACCCAAAAACAAGTCATTGCCGTCATCATGGGCGGAGGCCGCGGCACCCGGCTGTCTCCGTTGACACTCGAACGCTGCAAGCCCGCCGTGCCGCTCGCCGGCAAGTACCGGCTCGTCGATATTCCGATCAGCAATTGCATCAATTCCGACATCAACCGGATCTTCCTGCTGACCCAGTTCAACACCGCCTCGCTTCACCGCCACATCCAGAACACGTACCACTTCGACCCATTCGGCGGCGGTTTCGTCGACATTCTCTCGGCCGAGCAGACCGAGAAGAGCGTGGACTGGTACCAGGGCACCGCGGACGCGGTGCGGCGCAATCTCCTGCATTTTCGCGCGTACCCCCATGACTACGTGCTCATCCTGTCCGGCGACCAGCTTTACAAGATGGATTTTCGCAAGATCCTCGAGGCCCACGTCGCAACCGGGGCCGATGTGACCATCTCGGCGATTCCCTGCCCGGCGTCGAGGGTCGAGGGGCTGGGCCTGATGCGCGTGGGCGATGACCTGGCGATCCGGGAATTCGTCGAAAAACCGAAGGACCCCAAGGTGATAGACAGCCTCACCCTGAGCCCCGCCCTCAGGGCGCGCCTTGTGACGCCGCCGGCGGAGAAATGCTGCCTCGCCTCGATGGGCATCTATGTCTTCAACCGCGCGATCCTGGCCGACGGCCTTTTCAACACGATGACCGATTTCGGACGGGAGGTCATCCCGAGCCTTCTTGGCTCGAAAAAGCTCTATGCGCACATCTTCGAGGGATACTGGGAGGACATCGGGACCGTGCGCGCCTTTTACGAGGCCAATCTCGCGCTCGCCCAGCCGCTGCCGCCCTTCAATTTTTTCGACCCGACAAGCCCGATCTACACCCAGGACCGGTGCCTGCCGGCATCCAAGCTCAACAAGTGCAGCATCGACCAGGTCGTGATCGGCGACGGCTCCATCATCACCGATTCGACCCTGAAGCACTGTGTCCTCGGGATTCGCACGTACATCGGGGAGGGAACGGACCTTGAGGACGTCGTCGTCATGGGAGCGGATTTTTACGAGACGGTGGAGCAACTGAAATCCAATGTGGGGCAGGGCGTGCCCCATCTCGGAATCGGCAGGCAGTGCGTCATCCGGCGGGCGATCATAGACAAGAACGCGCGGATCGGCGACGGCTGCGAGCTGTCGCCCGCCGGGAAGACCGACGGCCGGTATGTCGATGGGGCCGTGATCATCCGCGACGGCGTCCTCGTTGTTCCGAAAGGCGCTGTGCTGCCCGCCGGAACCAAGCTGTGATCCGGTCCGGCAAAGGGATGGCCGGGCGGCCGCAGGCGGCTGCGCCCTGGCATGAGTCGTTTCCGGCGGACTACGACCTGCGCAGGGTCCAGGTTGCCGCGCCGGCATCCATCCTCGAGGCGGCTCTGCCGGTGCACGAGGGAGTCCGCCGGCTCGCCGGACCCTTTCATCAATCGCTCCTCGCGAATGTCGAAGGCGCGGTCATCGGATCGGACAGCCGGGCGCTGCACGACCTGCGGATCGCCATACGCCGGGTCCGTTCCGTCCTGCGGGCCTTCTGGAGGCCCCTCCGCAAGACTTCGGTGAAGAGGGTCGACGGCGACCTGAAGGACTTGAACCGCTGCCTCGGGCCGGTGAGGGACCTGGATGTATGGATCGAATTCTGCGAGAAGCAGGCGGTGGCCGGCCAGTTCTCGAACCACCGGCTTTGGCCGAAGTTCATCGCTTTCCAAAAGGAGCTCAGGACGATGCATCGCGCGACGGTCAGGCGCCACCTTCGGGGCTCGGGCTTCGCGGCGCTGCGCGCGCGGGTGGACCGCTTCCTGGAGGCGGAACTGCCGGCGGCCGGGCGCGCCGCCTCGGCCCCGCTCGGACCTGCGGCGCGCCGCGCGATCCTGAAAAGTCTCCGCCGCGCATTGAAGCTCGGCGGACTGCGCCACTCGCGCGTTCCGGAGGAACTGCACGATCTGCGGATCGAGCTCAGGAGGCTCCGCTATTTTTGCGGTTTTTTCGGGGATATGCTCGGTCCGAGAGTGAAGAAGTTGAGCCGGCGCGCCCACCGCGTCGAGCGGGTGCTCGGGGAAATGCGCGATGCGGATCTCGCGCTCGCCCGGGTGACCAGGGAGGGGCCGAGGCCGCCGCGCCTGCTTGTCGCCGAGCTGCGCCGGCTCGCCCGGGCCGACGCCGCCGTCGTCGACGCCGAGTGGGTCAGGCTCGCGGATCCCGGATTCATCTCCACGGTCCGCCGCGAATTGAAGCATTCCTTTGAGCGAGCTGCGGCCGTGGGATCAGCCCCGCGGATCCGGCGTCCGGCATAGGCTTTTCGCGGGCGGAGGCCGGGAGGCGCCCTTCAAACGTCGGCGAGTTCGGACAGGTCGAAACTCCCGTCATTCGCCGACTCGAACGCGGCGCGCAGCTTTGCCAGTCCGCGCCGCTCGAGGTCGGCGACCGTCGTTTCGCGGAGCATGAAGATATTTGCTATCTGTTTGTGGCTGATCTGGCTGCGCACGCTGCGGTCCGTCGAGTAGTGGCGGGTTGTGTGGGCCATGCGCTGGGGCGGCCTGGATGCGGAGCCGCGCGGGACCGCCTTTTCAAAGGAATAGGGATAGTGGGTCAGCCAGTCGCGGATTCCGCCGACCGCCCAGTCGATCACGACCTCGGTCTTTACCGGCTTGCGGCTCGCCGACTTTTGGGAGGGATAGCGCAGAAGCGCCTCGTGGCAAATGTCCAGCGTGCGGAGAAAATTGCACCCGAGAAGCAGCGCCCGGGCGATCGCCTTGGCCTGCACGGGGTTCTTCAGCGCCGCCAGCACGAGCTCCTGTCCCTCCTTCGCGCAGCGCTCCTTGATCGCCAGCGCCTCGCGGATGAATGAATCGCGCCGGGTGTCGTCCGCCTGAGACCACAGCGAAAAGCAGGTCTCGGTGATGCTCTTCAGGGCTTCCCAGAGTTGCACCTGCCTGTGCAGGTAGGTGACGCAGGTCTGGTCCTCGAT
Organism: uncultured Opitutaceae bacterium; assembly: GCA_964605835.1. GTDB lineage: Bacteria > Verrucomicrobiota > Verrucomicrobiia > Opitutales > Opitutaceae > Palsa-1447. Next base: position 2,294 of record CAZSEH010000148.1, on the reverse strand, counting down.
CTCGCGGCTCTGGAGCATCAGCTCGGTGAAATGACAGCGGATCTGCAGCTCGGCCCTTTCGGCCGAATGCAAAATTAGCTCGCCCTGGCACTCACCCATGGGCGGGAGGGGGGATGAATCGTTCATTTCTGGACGCCATGTGGCGCCACTGTCCGTTCATCGGCTCGTTGCCCCGAATATTTACCCCTTACTGCGGGCCCGTATCGCGCCGTCCTCCGGTCGGCGTCGCCCGAGAGGCCGATGGCGAGCAACTCTGCACGAATTTCGCGCTCAAGCGGATTGGCCGCATGCACTTCCTGAAAATAGCGCCACAGGTGCATCCGACACTGGAGCACGTGGCCGCGCCCGTTTTCCTCATGGCAGATCTTTAGCGGGCGCTCGTTGGGCATCCAGCGGTTGGACCGGTTCGCCTCGTGGAGATCGCCGAGGAAGTGAATCCAAACGGTGTGTATCATGCTGTTCACCTCCATGACGTGACGCATTTCAATCACGCTCAGGCGGAAGAGGACGACGTCCTTCCTGTGCCGGATGGTCATCGGGGCTCGGAAACGCCGTTTGATGCCTGGATCTCCTGGTCGTGAAGCGCCTTGCGCTGGCGGAGCAGCTCGGCCCGCCGGGCAGCCGATGCGGCGAGCGCGGCCTGGTCGCCCCCGCCCTCCGGGGAGGCATTCGCGCTTGCCGCGTCCCCGCCATTTTCCGGGGCCGGCGGTCGGGGCGGCTCGAGCGAGAATCCGTCCAAAGGCGCCTTGCCCAGGGCCACGACCGTCAGTCCGGCCTGCCGTGCGCATTCGTCGAGGGCCGCCTTCAGTTCGAGCTTTGACAAGTCGGCCGTAACAGGCGCCTTTGCGTTGGCGGCGATCGAAATGGGGACGCTGAAGCGCGCGGACAGGAGGCGCGCCACGTTGCCGAGCGGCGCCCTTTCGAATCGCATGGGGAGGCGCTGAATGGCTTCGGTGACTGCGCGTTCGCGGGCCGGATCCCGTGCCGCGGCCGCCGCAGGCGGAGCCGGGAGGATGGCCGCAAACACAAGGGACAGCGCGGAGAAATAGTTCATGGAGGGCCTGGTCTGCTGCTATATTCAATTATAACAGCATTACTCCCCCGATTCTGACTCCGAACGTGTTCCCTCCCAAGGATGTCCCCTTATTTGGAATCACCCATCCGCTGGGCCTGCCAAGGCCAGTCGATTGCGAAAACGTCTTTGGGGCGAAAATCGACTTCTTCTCCCGCAATGTGATGCCCGTTCCCACGGGGTGCCTGGAGCATTTTGACAGCGCCGTTTACCGCCCCTATGTGAGGCGGCTCGCGGCATTTCTGGCGCGCCGCGAACCCGGTTGGAGCGGACCCTGGATCCTGGACGACCCTCCGCGGTACTGTCTTTTGCGAAACGGGGTTCCCGCCGAGGTATCGGGCGATCTCGAGGCCCTTCTTCCGCAGCCTCCGCGGGTGTCGCTTGCGGTGGTGCTCTCAAATCTTGACCGCTGCCACGCCCGCGTGCAGCCGCTTCAGCTTCTGGATATCCTCACTCTGATTCGCGAGGACGCCGGATCGGAAAAGTTCGCGGCGGCCGTCAGGGCGCATCCCTGGGTCGCCGAGTTCATGCGCTGATCCGTTCTTCGGATCTTCTCTGGATCCGGGCGCCAGCCCGGATCCATGGCGGTCGGTCAGGGATTGACGTGCTGGACCTCGTAGGTCTTCTGCACGACGGGCGAAGGGGCGTACCAGCTGAGGAGGCTCGCGCTGGAGGGCACGGCCATCGTTTGCAGCGTATAGGTGCTCGTGCCGTTCGAGACCACCACCTGGGTGTTTGGACTGTAGACCCAGGTCGCTCCGTTGTCGTCACTCGCGCCCGCCCTGAGCGTGTAGGTGCCCGTCGTCGGAAAACTGATGCCGAGGGACCGGTTGCTCACGCTGCCGGAAGCCATCGCGGAATTCACCGTCCATGTTCCTGTGGGCGACATCCATTCGATCGAGTGAAGCGTCAGGTTGTCGGCGGGGGCGCTGGCGGTGCTGGTGACGTTGAACGGCGACCCAGTGTAGGCCGTGGCTGCCGCGTTGATGACAGCCGATGGAGGCAGCGGCGCAAAATTGGCGGTTACCGTCAGATTTCCGTTCAAGGTGATCATTGTTGAACCCGAGTTGGGGCCGGCAGGCGAAGCCCCGGTCCAATCCGCAAATGAGTAGCCCTCCGCAGGAGTCGCCGCAATCGGCACCGTGCTTCCGATGTCGAAGGTGCCGCTTCCCGTTGCGGTGCCTCCCGCGCGGGAGGTGACCGTCAGGGCGACCTGCTGGAC
>CAZSEH010000147.1:0-5476 GCA_964605835.1 uncultured Opitutaceae bacterium | reverse complement strand
TAGAGAAAGGGATGCTGGGCGAGCCCGGCACCGATTGCCGCGGCGGGCGCCGGCGATTCGGCTGGAGCGGCCGGCAAATGCGGCAGAATAAGGGCGCAGGCGAGGCCGAACGCAGCTGGGAACACGAGGACAGAACGACGAATGACCATGGGTGCTGGGATTGAGGCTAACCGCATGGTATCAGAAGAAATCGGTAAGGAACAGCCCCATGAGGCGATGGATCTTTCACCGTGGCGAAAGTGAGAAAATGCGGACAAGGTTCGGCCAACCCGCAGCCACGCCGAATTCTTTGTTCGGTTTTCCGGCAGGCGGCATTTAGCTGGTAACCCATGGCTGAGGATTCCGAACTTCTCCGCAGCTACGCCGAGGATCATTCCGAGCCGGCGTTTGCCGAGCTGCTCCATCGGCACCTCAATCCCGTCTATTCGGCGGCCCTCCGGCGCGTCGGGGGCGATCCGCACCGCGCGGCGGAGATCACCCAGCAGGTGTTCCTTTCACTCGCCCGGCACGCCGGTTCCCTTTCGCGCCACACCGTCCTGATCGGCTGGCTTTACACCTGCACCCGCAACGCGGCACTCGCGTCCGCCCGCGCCGAAAATCGCAGGCGCATCCGCGAGCAGGAGGCCTATAGGATGAACCAACTGGATCACCCATCGCCCGAGGGCGACTGGGAGCGACTGCGTCCCGTCCTGGACGAGGTGATGGATGAATTGGGCGGGCGGGACCGCGAGGCGGTTCTCCTGCATTTCTTCGAGGGGCGATCCTATGGGGAGGTCGGTGCGAGGCTGTCCCTCGCAGAGGATGCCGCGCGCATGCGCGTCAATCGGGCGCTCGAACGGATGCGGGCTTTGATGGGACGCCGGGGCATCGGATCGACAACCGCAGCCCTGGCCCTCGCCCTGGCAAACCACGCCGTTGTGGCGGCGCCGGCCGGCCTGGCTGCAACCGTCAATGGCGCGGTCCTGGCGAGCGCCGCGGTCGGCGGCGCCGGAACGGTGACCGCACTGGGGCTTTTCAAGCTTATGAGCACAACCAAAACCATCCTGGGGATCGTCAGCGGCCTGTGCGTCCTGTCTCTTGGTACGGCGATTTTTGAAGCAGGCGAGGCCCGGAGGGCCCAATCAGCCCTCGCCCAGACGGACGAGGCCGGCGCCGCGCAAATCCGCGGCTTTCAAGCCAGGGTCGCCGCTGCGGAGAAGGCCCGGGCCGCCGCTGAGGAGGCTTTGCGGGCAGGCGGCCCTGCGGCACGCGCCACGGCGAAGGAGGCCGAAGGAGCGCGGGCCTCGTCGTCCCGGAATCCGGACGACCTCCGGAAGGATCCCGGCTATGCGGCAATCTGGCGCAAACAGCAGCTGAGGATCATCCAGCAACGATACGGTTACGCCTTCGCGGCCATGAAACTGCCGCCGGATGACCTCGCCAGGCTCAAAAACCTCCTTCTGACGCGCGTCCAGGCGAGGTTGGACGCCGCAGACGCGGGCCAGGCAGCGGGGCTGACCGGAGCGGAGCTGAGCACCGCCGAAAAACAGGCGGAAAATGCCGTAACTGGCGAAATCAGTGCGCTGGTGGGCGATGCCGGCTATGCGCAACTCATGGCCAGCCAGAAGGCGAGCCAGTTTGAACCGCTGATCGCCAACTCCGTCGCCGTCGATCTGGAAGGGGCGGGGGTTCCGCTGATGCCGGAACAGGCTTCAGCCCTGGCCCAGAGTTTTGCCGACCACGACACGAACAACGGCGCGGGAGCGGCGGGTCAACTCCCGGATCCCCTGACCGGGCTGACACCCTTCTACCAGTCACTGCTCGATCGCATTTCCCCCAATCTCACCGCAGCGCAGATTCCCGTTGTGAAGGACTACTTCATCGAGCTGGAACAGCAGGGACAATTTGCGAGGCGCCAGGCTGCCGCCGGGAATGGCGGCAGCTGACGCGGTTGGCATCACTCCGGCAGGGCAAAGGAAAGGATGTTCGATCCCGAGGCTATCGCCACGTATTGCCTGCCGCTGACTGTGTACGTCATGGGCGAGGCGTGCATTGCATGGTTCGTCTCGAAGTGCCAGAGATACTTGCCGGTGCGGGCGTCGACCGCGGCGAAGCCCCCCGTGTTTTCGCCAAAGAACAGCAGGCCGCCTGCAGTCGACAGGACGCCGGAGTAATTCATCTGCACAGGTCCCGGCAGGTCGATCTGCCAGGCCGCTTTCCCGGTCTCGATGTCGAACGCCCGCAGGATCTTCTGCGGCGGATCGGCCGGGTCGAAATTCCCGCGGTAGCCTCCGTCCTCGGCCTTGCGGTAGATCGTGTAATCCTCGACCGTCATCACGTAGTAAAGCCGGGTGTCCGGGTTGAAGGCCGTGGAATACCAGTTGGTGGCTCCCCTGACCGCGGGGGCAGTCTTTACGCCCTGCTCGTTCGTCTCATTGTTCGGAAGCAGGATTGGAGTCCAGTCAGTTTCGCTGATTCCGGTCGCCCACGTCAGCTTGTCCACCATCCGTGTGGCCATCAGGGGCTTGCCGGTCGTCCGGTCCAGCACGTACAGGAACCCGTTGCGATTGGCGTGCAGCAGCAGCTTGCGGTCCTGCCCCCGCCATTTCGCGTCCACAAGGACGATCGGCTCGTTCGCATCCCAATCGTGCAGGTCATGGGGCGTGAACTGGTAATACCACAGCATCTTGCCGGTATTCGGATCGATCGCCAGGTCGCAGTTCGTAAACAGGTTGTTCCCCAGGCGGTCGTCTCCATTCGTATCCGGATGCGGATTACCCGAGGCCCAGTAGAGAACATTGGCTCCAACGTCCGCGCTGCCGCTGAGCCACGTGGCCCCGCCGCCCTCCTTGAGGGCCGCGCCCTTCCAGGTTTCGGAACCGGGGCCGGGTTCCCCGTATTTCGGAATCGTCCACAGCCGCCAGGCCAGTTCGCCGGTCGCCGGCTTGAAGGCGGCCACAAAGCCCCGGATGCCGTTGTCGCCCCCGCTGACGCCGGTCACGACGAGGCCGCCGACCACCAGGGGAGCGGACGTGCCTCCGTAGAATCCCTGCGCCCCCGCCTCCGGCGTGTACACGTCCCAGAGGAGCGCGCCGTTCGTTCGATTCAACGCGAGCAAATGCGCATCGTCGGTCATATAGAAGACGCGGTCCCCGAGCAGGGCGACGCCGCGGTTAACACCGATGGCGGCATCGCTTGAAATGGACTTTGTCGAACTCTTCGGCCTTTCGTAGCGCCAGATTTCCCGTCCGGTCCGGCCGCTCAGGGCATAGATCTGATTGTTCCCGGTGACATACATGACGCCGTCCACGACGATCGGGGTCGTCTCCAAGCCGGTGAACGGAATCGTGTATGCCCACTGCGATTGCAGCTTTGAGACAGTGTTCAGATTGACCTGGTCGAGGGCGCTGTGGCGGTTTCCATCGAGGGTGCCGTTGTAGGTCGGCCAGTCCCCCTTTGCCGGGTGTGAAATCTGGTCGATCTCCGCCTGCGAGGCCTCCCCCTGGGATTCTGCCAGCGGTCCGACCGCGGCCCCGCCAAGGCGGCTGAGAAAGGCGATGAGGTCGCGCTTCTGGTCCGCAGTCCCCTGAAAGGCGGGCATGACAGAGCCCTTTTCCGCCGTCACGCTTCGATACTCGCTGTCGACCAGCAAGTGCAGCCTGCCGTCGTCGGTTTGCAAAACCAGGTCGTGGCTGCCCTGCGCGCGGGCAAACCCGCGCAGCAAGCTTCCATCGTTCATTCCCACGGTCACGATGCCGTAGCCTGCGGCGATTTGCGCGCTCGGGTCGGCCAGCTTCTGGCCCAATTCCGCCAGTCTCAGTCTCCCGCTGACATTGGAGAGGTCGGGCCCATAGGAGCTTCCCCGGCCCTTTGCTATGTGGCACGAGGAACACTGCCCGGCTCCAAAGAATGTGCGTTCGCCGGCCACCGGGTCCCCGGGGGCCGGACCCTCGGCCCCCGTGGAGTTGAGGAACTGCAGGTAGCGTGCAAGCGCCTGAACGTCCGGTTGGGGCAGGGGAAAGGCGGGCATCTTGCCTTTTCCCTTCTGAATTATGTCCGCGATGTCGCCAACGGCCATGGTGCGAAGGTGGTCGTCATTGACGAGGGAGGGCGCACGATCGGTGCCCCGGGCGTCCGCACCGTGGCAAAGGGCGCAAATCTGCGCGAATTGGGGCGGGGCCGGCATTGTCCGCTGCCCCCGCCTGCCCCGTTGGCCACCGCCGAAGCCGGAATCCTGCGCGAAACCCTGGGCCCGGTCTCCCGGCCGGAATTGGGGCGGACTTGCCTCGCTTGCAGCCAGCCTGGCCTGATCGGCCGCCAGCTGCTTCTTGTCCGCATCAAGTTGTTTCTGGTCCGCCTCGAGCTGCCTGGACACCGCTTGAAACCTGGCATTCAGGCCGTCCAGCTCCGCGTGGATCGAACGAAACTCCTGCCTTTGCTCCACAAAGGCCGCCAGCAGGATCACGGTTGCGGGTGCAGTAATGCAGAGGGTAACCGTCCACGGATTGAATTTCATCTGATGGCTGGGTCTTTAATTCTCTTTTTGGGGGTAGCTTTGCCTTTCGTCTGGACCCCAAAAATGCAACAGAAAAGACGTTCCGCCAGCTTTTCGGATTCAATTCAAGGGCACGAGCCTTCCGCGGGTAATGGAGCGTTTTGGCCGGAAAAGCTCCGAAAGAGGCGTAGCGAGCCTTCTGCCCGCCTCTGGGGCCAGGACGGGCTGGGATCCCGCCTGGCCCGGTTTGGCGGGCACTCCGGGTTTCGGTGAGCTCAGCCTCTGTCGGAGCTTTTCCGGCCAAAATGCGCCATCATTCCTGCACGGTGGCTTTGACAGCGCCCATTTCGACCCGCTAGGATCGCCGATTGCCATGCCCCATCGAATCTTCACCGTCGAGCAGGTCGCCGAGTACCTGCATCTAGCCTCCAAAGATGTCGAGCGACTCATGCGCGAAAGCGACATGCCGCACGCAGTTCGTGGCGGACACGTCCTGTTCCGGCGCGGGGAGATCGACGCATGGGCGTCCCAGCGGATCCTGGGGCTTACGCCGCGGCGGCTCGACGCCTACCACGAGATGTCGATGCGCGGGACCCTTGAGGTGTTTCCCGGCCGGGCGCTGATTCCCGATCTCCTCAAGCCGGATTACATAGATCTGGAACTGCGCTCCAAGACCCGGGCCTCGGCGATCAGGGACATGATTGTGCTCGCAAACCTCACAGGGCGGGTGTTCGACGCCCGGGAGTTGTTGGCCAGCGTCGAGGCGCGCGAGGCGCTCTGCTCGACGGCCCTCCCCGGAGGGTTTGCCCTTTTGCACGCCCGGCAGCTCGAGGCCTACAGGTTCGAGGGCTCCTTCATCGTCCTTGGGCGGACGATCCAGGATATCCCGTATGGCGCGACCGACGGCCGCCCGACGAGGCTGTTTTTCCTGGTTTGCTGCCAGGATGAGCGGATCCACCTGCATACGCTCGCGCGCCTGTGCCTGATCGCGCAGAAGACCGA
>CAZSEH010000146.1:0-5687 GCA_964605835.1 uncultured Opitutaceae bacterium | reverse complement strand
GCGTGTACCTTTACGGCCGAAGCCGCCTGCCTCCGCTTCTGCACTGGCTGTCGGGGGTGGTGGTCGCGGTCAGCGGCGTCTTCTCCGGCATTTTCGTCGTGACGGCCAACGCGTGGATGAACGCTCCGTCCGGCTTCAGGTTCATCAACGGCCAGTTCACAGAGATCGATCCGGTCGCCGCCATGTTCAATCCGGCCAGCTTTCATGAAATCCTGCACATGACGCTGGCCGCCTTTGTCGCGACGGGATTCGGCGTGGCCGCGGTTCATGCGCTCTTGCTGCTGCGAAATCCAGGCAGTCATTTCCATCGCTGCGCCGTGGGCCTCGCGCTGGCCGTGGCGTGCATCAGCATCCCGCTGCAGATCTTGAGCGGCGATCTCAGCGCCCGCGCCGTGGGCCGGCTCCAACCCGCGAAGCTCGCGGCAATGGAGGCATTGTACAGGACCCAGGAGGGGGCGCCGCTGCTCATCGGTGGTCTTCCCGATGATGCGACGCGCTCAGTCGATGACGCGCTCGTGATTCCGCATGGCCTGAGCCTGTTGCTCGGCAATAGCGCGAGCGCAAGGGTCGCGGGCCTTGAGGAATTCCCGCGCAAGAACTGGCCCAACGTGCGGATAGTTCATTGGTCGTTTGACCTGATGGTCCTTTCGGGCTTCGCGATGCTGGCGCTGGCCGGATGGTCGGCTTGGATTTGGTGGCGGCGGCGGCGGCTGGCGGACCATCCATGGCTGTTGCGCGCCCTGGTCGCCTCCGGACCGCTGGGGTTTGTCGCAATCGAGGCCGGTTGGGCCGTGACCGAGGTTGGGCGACAGCCGTGGATCATCTATAATGTCATGCGAACGCAGGACGCGGTCACGCCGATGCCCGGAATCGCGGCCCCCTTCCTCGCCTTTACGGTCCTGTATGTCTTTCTCACCATTGTTGTCGTCACCCTCTTGCGGCATCTGTTCCTCGAGACCTCGGGCGCCGTCCCGGAATCACCGTCTGCCTGAGGCCATGTACCCGCTCGCCGCAGCCGTGTCCTTGTTTCTGTCGCTGATCCTGTATGCGCTTTTGGGTGGCGCGGATTTTGGCGGCGGCATGTGGGACATGCTTGCCGTTGGGCCGCGCGCCGAGCGGCAGCAGAAGCTGGTCGCAAGGGCCATCGCCCCAATATGGGAGGCCAACCACGTCTGGCTCATCCTCGCCGTGGTGGTGCTGTTCACCGGATTCCCCATCGGATTCGCCGCGATGATGACTGCGCTGAACATCCCCATCACCGCGATGCTCATCGGGATCGTCTTGCGCGGCTCGGCGTTCATCTTCCGAAGTTACGGCTCGCAGTCAGGCCCCGTGCAACGGCGATGGAGCATGGTGTTCGGCATCGCCAGCATCCTCACGCCGTTTTCCCAGGGCATGATCCTCGGCGCTCTGGCAACCGGCCAGATTCGCGTCGCGAATGGCCACGTAGCCACCGGGTTTCTTGCGGGCTGGCTGACCCCGTTCGCGCTCGCCTGCGGTGCTTTCGCGCTCGATCTGTTTGCGTTCCTGGCGGCCACCTACCTCACGCTTGACGCCAGGGACCAGCCTGATCTGCAGGATGATTTTCGGCGGCGGGCGATCTGGTCCGGCGCGGCCCTCGTGCCAGTTGCCGGTGTGGTTTTTCTCGCGGCCAGACACGGTGCGCCGGCGATGTATCACGGATTGACGCTATGGTGGGCGCCCCTGCTGCTCGGCGCGACGGGCCTCTGCAGCCTTGTCGCATTCGGAGCTTTGTGGTGGCGGCGGTTTGCCGTGGCGCGCGTGGCGGCCGCTGGCCAAGTGACGCTCATCCTGGTCGGGTGGAGCCTGGCGCAATATCCAAATCTCGTCACTCCGGACGTCACGGTCGCCAACGCCTGCGCGCCAAACGCGACATTGCGCCTGCTTGTCCTGGCCTTGGCAGCCGGCGCCCTCGTGTTGTTGCCGTCGCTGATATTTCTGTTCCGCCTTTTTAAGGGCAATGGGCCCGATTAGTCGGGCCGCTTGTCGGTTTAAGCCGACCTTGGACCGTCAACTAGAGATGTCCGCCTTCGTTCTCCCAGGCTTTTTCGCCCGGAGCCGCGGCTACTGGAGCCGAAGCGTTGGGCCGCACCATCGCAAGGGGCTCCAAGGAATGGTCCAAGGTGCCCGAATCCATAAGCCCTCGCGCCAGCACCACCTCGCGCAGTGATCTGCCTGAGGCCAGGGCTTCCTTCGCCACGCTCGCAGCGACATCATAGCCGAGATACGGATTGAGCGCCGTAACGAGCATTAGCGAACGCTCCATCAGCTCCCGGCAGCGGACGCCATCGGCCTCGATCCCCGCCACGCACTTCTCCGCAAACACGCGGGCCCCGCTGGCGAGACAATGGACGGACTCGTGAAGGCAGTATGCCATCAGCGGCAGTGTCGCGTTAAGTTCCAGTTGGCCGTCTCGGCCGGCGGATGCGACCGTGTGCGCCAGTCCATGCACGTAAAGTCCCACTTGGACAAGCATTTCACTCATCACGGGATTGACCTTGCCCGGCATTATCGACGATCCGGGCTGGGTGGCCGGCAGCCGAAGCTCCGCGAACCCGGCCCGCGGCCCCGAACCAAGCAGGCGGATGTCGTTGGCGATCTTCGTCAAAGCCGCCGCGACCGCAGCCAACTGGCCGGCGACCTCCACGCAATCATCGCGGCATGCCTGAGCCTCAAAGTGATTCCTCGCCTCACGGAATGATATTCCGGTTTCCGCGCTGAGAATGCAACAGACCCGGGCGCCAAACTCCGGATGCGCGGTCAAACCGGTGCCCACCGCCGTGCCACCGACCGCCAGTTCGCCCAATGCCGCGATCGCGCGTTGCACACGTTCGCCGGCCTTTCGGGCCTGCATGGCGTAGCCGGAAAATTCCTGGCCGAGCGTGAGTGGCGTGGCATCCATCAGATGGGTGCGTCCGATCTTCACGATGCCGGTGAATTCTTCAGCCTTCGCATCAAGGGCTGCCGCCAAATCCGCCAGCGCGGGGGCAAGGTCCGCCTGCATGACCTGCGCAACACTCACGTGCAGGGCGGTTGGGATCACGTCGTTCGACGACTGGCCGAGATTGACATCATCATTCGCATGCAGGGCGGGCCCACCGGCGCCGGCGAGCTGCGCGGCCCGGCTGACGATCACCTCGTTGGCATTCGTATTGGTCGACGTGGCCGAGCCGGTTTGGAACACGTCGACCGGAAAATGCGGCGCGTGCTGGCCGTCGGCGATCTCGCGCGCGGCTAGTTGGATGAGCCGGCTCTTCTCGGGCGAAAGCCTTCCCAGTTCTTCGTTTGCACGGGCCGCTGCTAGTTTGACCAAGCCGAGCCCCCGTATGAAAGCTGCGGGCATGGTCCGGCCGCTAATGGGGAAATTGAGCACTGCGCGCTGTGTCGAGGCGCCCCAGAGCGCCTCGTCCGGCACCTGCATTTCGCCCATCGAGTCTTTGGTTGTGCGAATGCTGAAAGACTAAGCGGCGGCCCCGGATTTGCAATTCGCCGCCAATCCATGAATGGATGCCTTGGCGCCTATACCAAGGCGGCGCCCTCTCGGAGGCTCAGAGCATTTGACAGGCCTCATCAAACTCCAGGCGCGGGCCGCGCGGATGGAGCTTTGCGGCGTCGCCATAGCCGAGATTGCACAGGAAGTTTGATTTCACCGGACCCGCTGCGATGAATGCCCCGGCCGCCGAACCCGTCCTGGGTGCCGCGGTCGCGAAGAATTCGAGATCGACCTTTGCGTTGTCGAAACCCGACATGGGGCCGCAATCGAGGCCGAGAGAGCGGGCGGCGATCATGAAATAGGCGCCCTGCAGGGAGCCGTTTCGCATCGCTGTGGAGGCCGCCAGCTCCGGCGACTTCGCAAACATGTCCTGCATGGCTGGCGCCGCAGGGAAAAGCCTTGGCAGCAACTCGAAGAATCTCGAATCGTACGCGATGATGGCGGTGACGGGAGCGGCCATCGTCTTGTCAACGTTTCCCTGGATGAGCGCCGGTCGGAGCCTTTCCTTAGCCTCCCGGGTGCGCAGGAAAACTATCCGGGCAGGACTGCAGTTGGCGCTGGTCGGCCCCCATTTTAGCAGGTCGTAGAGCTGTCTCAGCAGGCCGTCCTCGACCGGCCGGTCGAGCCACGCGCTGTGCGTCCGGGCCTTGCGGAAAAGGACATCGAAGTCGCGGTTACTGAGGCGGGTTCCCGACTCCTCATCGATTGATTGTGGGTTCTTCATTGGTGCATACTGTAGACGAAAGATCCCACCTGTCCCATGGGGTGGAACCCGGCCTTCAGGTTAGAAACGCCGCGAGCGATCGTTCGCCCGCGGCGGTTACACAACTTGCAAAAGGATCCTCAGGCGTGCATCGGGTGTTCCGCGTGAGCTCCATGGCCGTCCTGATGGCAGTGTTCCAAGTCATCCGCCGCAGCCTGCAGCTTCTGGTTCTGGTCCGGTGTCAGGAGAGCGAGGATTTTCTCGTGGTTGGCCTTGTGCTGTTTCTTCGCCTCAGTGCAACGGGCCGCTTGCTCCTGGGTTAATTGCGAAATCTTCGCCTTCTGGTCGTCCGTGAGCTTCATCGACTCGACGAGCTGAAGGGCCTCTTCAAGGCGATGCACGACACAGGTGGGGTCCGGACCGCCGGATGACGGCGTCGGGTGGGCTGCCGTCACGGGCGGCGTGGTGCGTGCGACGGGCTGGTTGGGCTTGGCGTTGGGCGAGGCGGCGGGCGCCGTGGGTTTTTGTGATGTGACCATCCGCTAACCATGCACCCGATAACGCTTCGGCGATATGGGGTCTTATCTTACTCTCCTTCCAACCCGGCGGCCAAACATCATTGCTTCTGCGCAATGGCCGCACCCCCCATCCCGCCTCCCCGACGCTAGGGGGAAACCCCATTTCGGTTGAAGCCAGGAAAGGCTATTGTCCGGAATTATGATTCGATCCGTTGACTTTGCCTCCTCCGATGAATCGGCAGTGCAGACCCAGGCAGACCCCGCCACCGACCCCGCCCCCGATTCGTCCAGCCGGGCAGACTCTCCCCGGAAGCAACCCTACACAAGGGATGTCTTTCAATGCTTTGCGAGCTTCCGCAAGGGAAGAAAGATGTTTGTCGGGAAAACGCATCTCATATTCCAGGCCGGAATGCCTTTTGCCGTTCTGAAATGGGAAGATGTCCCGGGCGGCAAGGCACCTGCCGTCCTTGTCCTTCTCGATTGGAAATGGCTGCAGGGACCTTACTCTGGAATCCACGACTGCATCTACTGCTATCTGTGCACGATTGACTGGTTTGATGCGCAATCTCCAACGGCACTCTTTCCGGGGTAAAGCCCAATGACTTCACGCAGCGGCGACCGGGATCTCTTGCGTTGGCGGCTGAAATTGCTGATCGCCGACCTGTTTCGCGTCGACATTCTTGAACCCGCTGAGATTTCCGACGACGAGCAGCTTTTGGGCGCCGATATCGGCCTTGACTCCCTCGACTTGGTCGAACTCGCGATCTACGTCGAGGAGGAATACGGCATCACCATTCACATCGGCGAAGAATGGTCCCGGGCCTTTGCCAACATCGCCAGTTTGGCCGACTTCATTCATCCGCGCCTGCCCGCCCAGGCGGTGCGACGGGCTCTTGTTCAACCCGAGTCCGAGTGGTAACCGATCCCTTTGTGGCGGTCCCGCCGAATTGAC
>CAZSEH010000145.1:0-5754 GCA_964605835.1 uncultured Opitutaceae bacterium | reverse complement strand
AGATCCTCGGGCCGGCGGCGCTCTACGAGTTCCTGATCGGGCAGGTCCAGGAGGTTTACCGCCTCCAGGGTGTGACGATCAACGACAAGCACATCGAGATCATCATCCGCCAGATGCTCCGGAAGGTCCGCATCACCGATCCGGGTGACAGCGAGTACTTCTGGGGCGAGCAGGTGGATCGCGCAGCCTTCCTCACCGAGAATCGCCGGATCGACGCGGCGGGCGGCAAGCCCGCCGAGGCCGAACCGATCCTCCTCGGCATCACGAAGGCCTCGCTCGAGACCGAGAGCTTCATCTCCGCGGCCTCGTTCCAGGAGACGACCCGCGTCCTCACCGACGCGGCGACCCTCGGGAAGGTCGATCTGCTCAAGGGCTTCAAGGAGAACGTGATCATGGGTCACCTGATACCGGCCGGCACGGGCCTGCCGCAGTACAAGCGGCTCAAGATCAGCCTGCCTTTCGGCGCGGAACTCCCCGTCGACGAGCCGAAGCCCGCGGAAGTGACCGCCGGCTGACCAACCTCCCGTTTCTTATCCAAAGGCCGCGGCTGGATTTCAGCCGCGGCCTTTGTTTTTACGCCCAGCGTCCAAGAAGACCTCAAGTATTGAAATCCGTTTTGCGGATTTCAATACTTGAGGCCTTGTAGGTCTTCTGCCGCAGTTGCCCGCAGGCCGCGTCGATATCCGGCCCGCGGGGCCGGCGGAAATGGGCGACTATCCCGTGGGCGCGCAGTTCCGCGATGAACAAGTCGGCGGCCTTGTCCGAAGCCGCCGCGTAGGTCTCGCCGCGCAGGCTTGGGCCCGTAGGATTGTAACGCAACAGATTGACATGCATCTTCCTGCCCGAAAGGAGCTTGGCGAGCTCCTGCGCCTGCGCGTGGGAGTCGTTCACTTCCCTCAAAAGGCAATACTGGATCGAGACCGGCCTTCCAAAGGCCGATTGGTACGCCTGGGCCGCGTCAAGAATCGTCCCGACCTTGAAGCGCTTTCCCGCCGGCAGGAGGCGCGCACGAGTTTCGTCGTCGGGGGCATGGAGTGAAACGGCCAGGTTCACCCCAAGGCCGGTTGCGGCCAAAGCCTCGATCCCGGGCACGATTCCGACCGTCGAAACCGTGACCTGGCGCCATCCGAGCCCTCCGAGGTCGTTTGCGGCGATTCTCTCGACCGCCTTGACCACATTGTCGAGGTTGAGCATCGGCTCCCCCATGCCCATGAAAACGACTGTCTGGAGCTTCCGGTCCCGGGAATGAGCTTCCGAGCGCAGTGCCAGGAACTGCTCAACGATTTCGCCAACGCTCAGGTTGCGCTCGAAGCCCATCTTGGCGGTGGCGCAGAAGTCGCATCCCATGGCGCATCCCACCTGCGACGAAATGCAGCCCGCCGCCCTGTCCCCGCGATAGGCCGGCATCAGCACCGATTCGACCGCGCGTCCGTCGCCCAGGCGCAGCAATAGCTTCGTCGTCCCGTCGTCCGCGACCTGGCGCGCCGCGACCGAGGTCAGGGAGGCGCCCAGGCGTTCGGCGAGCCCGCGGGGCAGGGGCCATCGACGCCTGCGGGGGTCCGTTCCCGCCGAATAGTACGCCCTCAGGACCCGCGCCGCATGGGCGGGACTGTATCCCCAGGCGGCAAACCGCTCCTGGAGCCCGCCCAAATCATACTCCGAGAGCGCGATCACACCCACCATCTGCCACCGATTCGACGCCGAGCCAAGCCGGACCCGCGGAAACGGGTAATTCTTCGCACAAGGGTCTGCGGGATGCATAAAAAATCTGCTTGTCAATTATTTTGATGTCCTCACTATCATCAACCCTCCCGCCATAAAACTCCATGTTGAGCCTAGCTCCGTGGAGTTTAACGCCCGGCCCTCAAGGCCGGGCGTTTTTTTGGCCTTCCTGCACACCCTCACTCCCCGAAATCGCGTTTGAGCTTGCCCCTCCGCGCCCGATTCGGGTTAGATCTCCCTTTTCCTTTATTATTAGCACGTCGCCGGCCAGGTCCGGTGGACGTTTTCCCATTCGCGGGGCGGAGTAAAATCCGAATTTCGCGAGATCAGCCACTTTTCGCCAAAAAGTTCTTGCCGGGTTTTTGGCGGAGGGTACGATTCACCCCTTTTCCCGTATTTCCACACCTTAACTTTCTGCTCATGCCGACCATCAGTCAGCTCGTTCGCCAGGGCCGCCGCCGCATCCGGACGAAATCCAAGTCCCCGGCGTTGGCGGGCAACCCGTTCCGACGGGGTGTCTGCGTGCAGGTCATGACCCGCACGCCGAAGAAGCCCAATTCCGCGATCCGGAAGGTTGCCAAGGTGCGCCTGACCAACGGCAACGAGGTTATTTCGTACATTCCCGACGAGGGGCATAATCTCCAGGAGCACTCGATCGTCCTCGTTCGCGGCGGCCGCGTTAAGGACCTGCCGGGCGTCCGATACCACATCGTGCGCGGAACCCTGGACGCGACCGGTGTCGAGAAACGCCGCCGCAGCCGCTCGAAGTACGGCGTCAAGCGCCCGAAAGAGGCGAAGAAGCCAGCCGCCGCAGCCGCACCAGCACCAGCCTCCAGCTAGGAGCCCGATCCATGTCACGTCGTCACAGAGCAGAGAAACGTGTCGCCATTCCCGACATCCGCTACCACAGCCCGCTAGTCGCGCACTTGGTCAATGTCGTCATGAAGGTCGGCAAGAAGAACCTCGCGCAGCGAATCGTCTACGGCGCCTTCGAGAAGGTGTCCGAGAAGCTGGAGAAGGGCGATCCGGTCGATCTCCTTTTGGGCGCGCTCGAAAACGCCCGCCCCCGCCTCGAGGTGAAGAGCCGCCGCGTCGGCGGCGCCACCTATCAGGTGCCGGTCGAAATCTCCTTTGAGCGCCAGGAAAGCCTGGCCCTTCGCTGGATCGTCGATGCTGCCGGGGGCCGCAAGGGCATTCCGCTCAAGGACGCCCTGGCAGCCGAGATTGTCGACGCGTACAATAACACGGGGAGCGTCGTCAAGAAGAAGGAAGACACCCACAAAATGGCGCAGGCGAATCGCGCATTCGCCCACTTCCGCTGGTAAGGAACCGATTCGATGCCTGCTGTGGATGCACAACCTGAGATAGCTGTCGTCACTGACAAGTCCCAGATTTCCCCGGTCAATTCCCCGAACCGGCCGTTTCCGCTCGAGTGGACGCGCAACATCGGCATTGCCGCGCACATCGACGCCGGAAAGACGACCACGACCGAACGCATCCTTTTCTACTCCGGCGCCGTCCACAAGATGGGCGAGGTCCACGAGGGCACGACCGTCACCGACTGGATGGAGCAGGAGCGCGAGCGCGGGATCACGATCACCGCGGCCGCCATCACTTGCGCCTGGAAGGCATCGTGCGGCCCCTGGAAGGGGATCAAGAACCGCATCAACATCATCGACACCCCCGGACACGTGGATTTCACGGCCGAGGTGGAGCGTTCGCTGCGCGTCCTCGATGGAGCAATCACGGTTTTCGACGCGGTGGCCGGCGTGCAGCCCCAGTCCGAGACGGTCTGGCGGCAGGCGAACAAGTACCGCGTCCCGCGGATCGCCTTCATCAACAAGATGGACCGCGTCGGGGCGGATTTCCACCGCGCGGTGGACGACATCCGGGTCAAGCTCAAGGGCAACGCGCACCCGCTTTTCCTCCCGATCGGCGCCGAGGACAATTTCACCGGCCTTGTCGACCTCGTCCACATGGTCGCCTACATCTTCCCGCCGGAAAAGGACGACCCGCTCGGCCTGAACCCGGTGACGACGCCGATTCCGGCGGAAATGCTCGAGGAGGCGAAGGCCTTCCGCGAGAAGCTCGTCGAGGCGGTGGCCGATTTCTGCGACAAGGTCGCGCACAAATACCTCTCGAGCGAGGTCGTCGGGCCCGAGGAGCTGATCCTTGCGATCCGCAAGGCCACGATCGCCCTCGGTTTCTGCGGCGTCGTTCCGGGTTCCGCCTTCAAGAAGAAGGGCGTCCAGCGCCTGCTCGACTGCGTCGTCAATTACCTTCCGAGCCCGATCGATGTTCCGCCCATGCAGGGCCAGGACGCGGACGGCGGGGAGGTGCCGGCGGTGGTCAATGACAAGGGCCTGCTCGCGGGCCTCGCCTTCAAGCTCTGGAGCGACCCCTTTGTCGGCAAGATCGTCTTCTACCGCGTCTACACCGGCATGGTGAAGCGGGGCATGTCCCTTTACAATCCGCGCACACGCCGCAGCGAGCGGGTTTCCCGCCTGCTCCTCATGCACGCGATCGACCGCGAGGAGATCGACGCGGCCTATTCGGGCGACATCTGCGCGCTAGTCGGCGTCAAGGAGGTCATCACCGGCGACACGCTTTGCGACGAGGATTTTGACATCCGGCTCGAGCCGCCGTCATTCCCCGAGCCCGTCATCTCGATGTCGATCGAGCCCAATTCGAAGGCCGACCAGGAAAAGATGGGAGCCGCACTCCAGCGCCTGGTGGCCGAGGATCCGACCCTTAAAGTTTCAACCGATCCGGACAGCGGCCAGACGATCCTCTCCGGCATGGGCGAACTCCACCTGGACATCATTCGCGACCGCATGAAGCGCGAGTTCAAGGTCGAGGCGACCGCCGGAAAGCCGCAGATTGCCTACCGCGAGACGGTCACGCAGCATGCGGACGGCGAAGGCAAGTTCATCCGCCAGTCCGGCGGCAAGGGACAGTACGGCCACGTGTGCATCACCCTCGAGCCGAACGTCAAGGGCAAGGGGATCGAGGTCATCGACGACATCGTCGGCGGCTCCATTCCAAAGGAATTCATCAAGCCGTCGATCGCCGGGATCATGGAAGGCTGCAACAACGGCACGGTCGCGGGGCACCCGGTCGTAGACGTGATAGTCAAGATCGTCGACGGATCGTTCCACGAGGTCGATTCCTCCGAGCTCGCGTTCAAGATGGCGGGCATCTTCGCCTTCAAGGACGCGATGAAGAAGGCGGGCGCCATCCTCCTCGAGCCCATCATGGGCGTCGAGGTGACGACCCCCGAGGAGTACCAGGGCGACCTGATCGGCGACATCAACCGCCGCCGCGGCAGCATCAAGGCGATCGAGAACAAGGCGGGAGCCTGCATCATCGCGGCCACGGTTCCCCTCGAAATGCTCTTCGGCTACGTCACCGACATCCGCTCGCTCTCCAAGGGACGCGCAAGCGCCTCCATCACACCCTCCCATTTCGAGCAGGTTCCCAACTCGCTCCTCGCCAAGATTGTCGAGACCTCCTCCAAGGCCCCGGCCCGCAGCTAACCTCCCCGTTCTTTCCCGCCATGAAAGGCCAACGCATCCGCATCAAGCTCCAGGGCTTTGACTACCGCGTCATCGACCAGTCCGCCCAGGACATCGTCGAGACAGCCAAACGCTCCGGGGCCCGCGTCTCCGGCCCCATCCCGCTTCCGACCCGCATCGAAAAGCTCTCCGTCAACCGTTCGCCCCACGTGGACAAGAAGTCGATGGAGCAGTTCGAGACGCGCACGCACAAGCGGCTGATCGATATCATCGAGCCAACCGCCCAGACCGTGGACGAACTCAAGAAACTCAACCTGCCCTCCGGCGTGGACATCACAATCAACGTCTGACCATCCAGTCCCTCAAAGTCCAACGTTAGCCAGTTGCCCACCCTCCTTCGCCCCTCCGGGGCTTCGGGGGGCTCCAAGGGCCCTCTCTAATGTAGGTCTCAAACGGAAACTTTTCCACCTACCGCTTAGCCATGATCTCCTCCCTCCTCGGCAAGAAAATCGGGATG
>CAZSEH010000144.1:0-6032 GCA_964605835.1 uncultured Opitutaceae bacterium | reverse complement strand
CGATCTGAAAACGCGGGTCGAGGGTGTTTGCAAGGACGACCGCGCGGTTTGCCGGCAGGGCACACCGGCTGAGAAGTTCGCGGCGGGTGAAATCGCTGACGCAGAAGATCCGCCTGGCCCCTCGCATGGCAATCCGTTCGGTGACGGAAAAGGGGCGCCAGACCTCGATCCCATGTGCGACAAGAAAATAGTCGAGGCTGGGATTGAGGCGCCGGGCCATCCAGGCCACGGGCAATTGGGCCACGTGCCCGCATACCAGTCGGGTGCAGCCGCGGCTCATCCGAAGGGCCTCCCGGACAAAACGGGGCTTCTTGTGGTTGGAGACGAACCAATCGTCGAGGCCGATCTGGGAGCACCGCCGTACGTCGCTGGAGTCCAACACGGGATCGTTTAGGACGAGCAGGCGCACGCGGCGGTTGGTTTCGGCATCGATCTCGCAAAGGGCTTTCAGGTAGAGCTGTGAGATTCGCTGAATTCCTCCCACCGAAAAAAAGAGCTCCGGAGCCATGAAGAGGGTGCGTGCACGGGCCCGCGCCGGTTCGTTGTGGGTGGGCCTCGTTGCAGACGATGCGCGGCGGGGACTGGGCGGCCTTGCCGCGGGTCTTGCGGCAACTTCAACCGGGGTTTTCGAAGGGGAGGCGGCAGGGGAACTCCGGCGGTTTATGAATGCGATCAGCATGGCGAGGCTCCATGCCCGCGACCAGGCCCGGCTGTCGCCCTGCCCGGCAAAGGCCTGCCAGCAACTCTGCACCGCGGCTCGCTCAAAAAATCCGCTTCGATCCACGCTCGAGTCCGAAAACGTCTGGTCGAGAAACGGCTTCAGGTCGCCGCGCATCCAAATGTCCATCGGAAGAGTGAATCCTTGCTTTCGGCGATGGCGGAGGCCCGGAGGGAGAATGTCCGCCACGGCGGCCGCAAGGGCATCCTTCGGGTGGCGCGGGGTCGACTTGTCCGCCGGATCCTGGGTCCAGAGCCACTCGATCAGGGGGCGATCCACGAGGGGAACGCGAAGCTCGAGGGCGTGCCTCATGCTCATCACGTCGCTGTCCCTCAGGAGCACGTCGGCCATGTAGGTCCTCAGCTCCCAGCCGCTTTCGACTTCGAAGGGTCCGCAGCCGGTGAGGTCGGACCGAAGAAAGGCGAGCTCGGGATGAAACGGGCGGTCGCCCTCAATCGACGCCAGGGGGCCCGGCCCCAGCAGGGAGCGGCGCTTGGACTCCGAAAAGACACGCCTTTGCATGGAGGACACTTCCTGGAGATCCCGCGCATAGGAGAGAATGTCGCCAAGCTTGTTATAGCGGGTGGTGCCCCGGCTGAGGCCGGCGACAATGAAACGGCGGACTCGCGGAGGCGCCGCCTTCCATGCGGGAAGCCAGCGGGCGATGCGGGGTGCATCCGCAAAGGAGGGATAGCCGCCGAATAGCTCGTCACCTCCGAGGCCCGACAGCGCGACGGTTGCGCCCCCTTCCTTTGCGGTCCGGCTGATGAAATACGTATTCAGTCCGTCCCCGGTCGGCTGATCGAGGGCGGCGATGAAGCGGTCGATCTCTCCCGCGACGTCCGCTCCCGACAGGATGCGCGTGTGATGGTCGGCTCCGAGGTACCGGGCTGTGTCCTCCGCGAATCTGGCTTCAGAAAACCCGGGCTCGGAGAAGCCGATGGTGAATGTGTGAAGGCGTCGTCCCGATTGGCGTGTCATGAGGGCGGCGACCGCCGCCGAATCGAGGCCGCCGGACAGGAATGCGCCGACCGGAACGTCGGCCAGCGTATGGGCGCGGATCGTGTCCTCCAGCCGCGAACGGAGTTCGAGCGTAAACTCCTTTCCGCGCGGGCCGGAGTTTTCGGGATGGGGAATGGAACCCAGGCTCCAGGCCGAGCGGATTTCGAACCGGCCCTGGTGAAAGCGGGCGCTTTCGCCCGGACGCAGGGAGAAGATGCCGCGATAAATTGTCCGGGGAGCAGGGACCGCGAACCAGGCGAGATAATCGGCGACCGCCATCGGGTCGATGGCCGCCTGTTCGGGCGCTGCGGCGATGAGGCCCCGGACTTCGGAGGCAAAAAGAAATCGCGAGCCGTCGTGCCGATAGTAGAGCGGTTTTATTCCGAAGGGATCTCGGGCGACGAAAAGTGTGCGATCCAGTCCATCCCAGACGGCGAAGGCAAACATGCCGCGCAAACGCTTGAGGCAGTCTTCTCCCCAATGGGCGTATGCGGCGAGAAGCACTTCCGTGTCGCAGTGGGTTCGAAATGTCCAGTGGCCGGCAAGCTCCGAGCGCAGATCCCGGTAATTGATGATCGAGCCGTTGAAAACGAGGCTGAAACGGCCGTCCGGGGTCCGCATCGGCTGGTGGCCGTTTGCTGGGTCGAAAATGGCCAGCCGGCGCATGCCGATGGCCGCCCCTTCCAGCGATTCAGAGCCGGAATCGTCGGGGCCGCGGTGCGCCATGACCGCGCACATCCTGTCCACGGTCGCCAGGCGGTCAGCGGGCGAGACCTTTGGATCTATAATGCCTGATATGCCACACATTTACAAAAGCTTCGCCCGGTCACTTCCCTCGGGAAGAGACGGAATACGGCAGATTCTTGAGGGGTCAGAGCGAAAGCGGATCAGGAGGCCACCCCTGGATGGCACCGACTCCAACCCATTCTTTGTTAAGGCGCAATCCCGTTGAAGCTTAGTAGTTTCACGCAGATTGCGCAGGCTGCGCTAGGCGCAGATATCCCGGGCAACTTCGCTCGACTTCTCCGCCGAAAACAGCTTTTCAACGAGGAGGAGGCCCAGATCCAGGGCTGTCCCGGCGCCCCGGGAGGTCACGATCCTGCCGTCGACGACCACCCGCTCGCCGGCCAGGATGTGGGGCAATTCGGCTGCCACCGAAAAATGGGCGGTATAGCGGCGATCGGCCAGAAGCCCGGCGTCGTTGAGAACCGTTGGCGCGGCACAGATTGCAGCGAGCCAGCGGCCTGCGGCGCTTTGGGCGCGGACGAGAGCCGCAATCCGCGGGTCGGCCCTCAGATGGCGGACTCCGGGCCCGCCCGGAAGGAAAATGCAGTCGAATTTCCGGCTCTGCACGGTGTCCAGGGTCGCATCGGCCTGGAGCATGATACCGCCGCGCCCTTTGACTCGAACCGTCGGTCCGAGGGAGGCGACAGAGACATCCGCGCCGGCGCGGCGGAGGACATCGATCGGCGTGATCGCCTCGATCTCTTCAAAATCGTCCGGAAGAATGGCTAGTACAGTGGGCATGGGAAGAATCGGCGTTTCGGATCAAATGGGGAGTCGCCAAGCCGTGCGCATGCTGCGTTGCGCAAGGACTGAGGCCGGCGTGTTCGGCATTTCTTGTTGGACAGTCATCGTGGATAAGCTCCTGCTCGGTGCCCCGCATTAACGTTCCAAGACCGTCAATCCGCAACCCTGAATCAATCCATGCCAGGCGTCGGCAAGCTTCTCAAACAGGCCCAGAAAATGCAGCGCTCGATAGAGGCGCTCCAAACCCAGCTCGAGGTGAAGGAGATCGAGGTCACCGCGGGCGGAGGCGCCGTCAGGGTGAAGGTCTCCGCGAGCGGAAAGTTTCTGGCGATTGCGCTCGATCCCGAGTTTCTGAAGGAGGATGCGAAGACGGTCTCTGACACGGTGCTTTCCGCGGTGCAGGACGCGGCGACCCAGGCGAAGACGTATCACGATGCCGAGATGCAGAAGATCACCTCGAGCCTCCAGGTTCCGGGGCTTTTCTGACCGCGGCCCGACAGCGAAGCCATGTCCGCCGTCGAGAATCTGCAAAAGCAGCTGAAACAGCTGCCGGGGTTGGGCTTCCGTTCAGCCGAGCGGATCGCCCTGCATCTGCTCGTTGAAAAACCGGAGCAGCTGCCGGCGCTCATCCTGGCCCTGAACGAGGCCGCCCGGTCGGTGCACCGGTGCGCCCGATGCGGCAATTTGGCGGAAGTTGAGCTGTGCCCGATCTGCGCCGACGAGCGGCGGGACAGCCGGCAGGTCTGTGTCGTCGAGCACGTCCCGGATCTCGTGGCCCTGGAGCGAAGCGGGGCATGGCGCGGAACCTACCACGTCCTGCACGGCCGGCTTTCGCCGGCCCATGGCGTGGGGCCGGCCGACCTGAACACCGCCTCCCTTCTTGCACGGCTGCGGGCCGGCGAGATAGACGAGTTGATCCTGGCTCTTGCCAACGATGTCGAGGGGGAGGCAACCTGCCATTACGTGATCGAACAGCTCCCGGCGGATCATCCGGTGAAGGTGACGCGGATCGGGTTCGGCCTGCCGAGCGGAGGCGGGGTCGTCTATGCGGACGCCGTCACGCTGAAAAGCGCCCTCGATGGGCGGCGAACTTACCGGTAGCCTCGAAGCTACGGGATGTTGTAGACCTCGATGAGGGCGATTCCGGTCGTCGAGTCGGCGCTGCTGACCTGGGCCGTGTAGCCTGCGGCGCTGCCTCCGGTCGGAAGGGTGACTACCATGGCGCAGTCGGCGGAACCTGCGGCTATCGTGCTGGCGTAGACTTTGTTCATGATCGCCGTCGTCGCCGGCTCGATTCCCGCAACGACGGTCGAGTTGCCCGGGGCAGGAGAGTTGCCCCATCCGACGTTGGTCGCGATCGTGTTTCCCTTGGAATCGAAGAGGGTCAGCGTGGGCCTTGCCAGGGTCAGGCCGTTCAGGGCCGGTGTGGCTGCGAGCCCCGGGCCGACCGCCCGGATCAGCAGGGTTTGGGCGGTGTTGCCGATGACGTAGAATCCGGCGACAAGCGACTGGTTGCCGGTTCCCACCACGGCGCGGGAGGAGATGTTGATCAGGCGGGAGGCGGGCGTGCCGACATAAGAGTCGTAGTCATAGACCTCGACGAGCGCGACCCCGCTTCCGCCGTTCAGGCCGTCGACTTGCGCCGTGTAGCCTATGCCGGCGCCTGCCGGAACGCCGATGAATGCAGCGGTGTCGTTGGAATTGGGCTGCAACGGAGTGGCATAGACACTTGCGAAAGCGTTGGTCAGCGTCTGGCCGCCGCCCCACGCCGTATTCGTTGCGAGAACTGCGGCGCTTCCATTGTACAGGGTGAGCTTTGGGTTGGGCAGAGTCAGGCCCACGAGCGACGGGGCGACAATCGCCAGATTCGGGCCGATGCCCCGGACGACGATGTTCTTGGAGCCGGCGCCATCGGTGAAGAATCCGGCCACGAGATTCTGGTAGAGGCCGGTTCCGACGTAAGCCCGCGAGGAAATGTTGTACAGGTGGGAGTTGGTCGTCACCTGAAGGGTGCCGACCGACAGCGTAATGGTGCCGGCCGCATTTGAGGCCAGGACCGTGTAGGTCCCGGCGTCCACAGTCCCGGCGGCCCCTATGGCGTAGGTGGAGCCCGTCGCGCCGGGAATTGCGACGCCGTTCAACTGCCACTGGATCGTGGTGGCCACGGTTGGCACATTCACCGACATGGTGAGCGCGGAGCCTGCGGCCAATGGGGAGGAGGGAGGCGGAGACGTCACGGTTCCGGTGGGCGCAGACAGGCTTCCCAGGACCAACCGCCGCACGGTGTTGTTGCCCTGATCCGCTATGTAAAGAATTCCCGCGCTGTCCAGGGCGAGGTCCGCCGGGGTGTAGAATCGCGCGTTCGCGGCGAGCCCGTCGATGCCCTCCGCGACTCCCGCCGCGCCGGCGATCGTGGTGACGGCCAGGGACGGGGAGATTTCCCGGATCGTGTAGTTGTTCTGGTCGGTGACGAAAATGTCGCCCGCCGAATCCACGGCGATGCCGGTCGGGAAGTTGAACCGGGCGGCGCTGCCCGTGCCGTTCGCGCTGCCCGTCGTTCCGGCCAGGCCCGCGAGGGTCGTGACGGCGCCCGCCGGAGTCACCTTTCGGATCGTGTTGTTTCCCGCATCCGCCACGTAGATATTGCCGCTCGAATCTGTCCCTACACCCACGGGGAGGTTGAACCGGGCGCTGCCTTTCGTTCCGTCGGCCGTGCCCGAGACATTCGGCGAGCCCGCCAGGGTCGTAACGGCACCGGTCGCAAGGACGATCTGGCGCAGCG
>CAZSEH010000143.1:0-6166 GCA_964605835.1 uncultured Opitutaceae bacterium | reverse complement strand
GTAAGCCAGCAGATTTACAGTCTGCCCTCGTTGGCCACTTGAGTATCCTACCAAAGGCGGAACGGGAAACTCTTCGCCTTGAGGGGGGAAGTTCAAGCGTATTTTGCAAGGCGATGCCAATCTTGCGTCTTGCGCAGCGTGCCTGTTCTCTCCGTGACGGCTCATGAATGCTGAAATTCGCGAATTCCTCGGGCGATTGTTCGCGAACGCCTATGCGGCGCACCTGTTTGCGATCGCTGGGTTTGTCCTGGCGGTCTTTCTCGTGGCAAGGCTGATGAGCGAGAAGCGGGCTCCGGCGAACACCTTTGCGTGGCTGCTCATCATCATCCTGGTGCCGTACGTGGGAGTCCCGCTTTACCTGTTACTCGGGGGACGAAAACTGCGGCGGGTGGCCAAGCGCAAGACCCAGCTGCATCCCGCGCTGCCGTTCGCGACAGGGCATCCAGTGGCGCACGGAGGCGGGCCGGTGGCCCACGCACTGACCTCGGCCGGGGCGAGCGCCCCCGTCTCGGGGAACAGGCTCAGGCTTCTGACAACCGGGGAGGAGGAATTTGCCGAATTGGAGAAGCACATCCGCGGGGCGAGGCATTCGATCCACCTCACGACCTTCATCCTGAGAATGGATGACACGGGGCGGAGGATCGTGGACCTTCTGGCGGAGCGTGCGCGGCAGGGAGTGAAGGTCCGCCTTTTGCTCGATGCCATAGGCTGTCTTTTTTCCAGCACCGCCTTCATGGGCCCGCTGAGGCGCGCAGGCGGGGAGGTCGGCCGGTTCATGCCCGTCATTCCATTCTCATCCAGCGGCTCGGCCAATCTGCGAATCCACAGGAAGATGGCGGTGTTCGACCACGCGACCGCAATCGTGGGCGGCCGCAACATCGCCCGCGAATACATGGGGCCGACGCGATACAAGAAGCGGTGGCTCGACTTCGGCGCGATCATGGACGGTCCCGCGGCAGCCCTTCTCAACGATGTGTTCATCGCCGACTGGTGTTTTGCGACGCGTCAGAAGCCGGAGGGCCTTCTTTCCGAGATCTCGCCGGAGGTGTCGGCCGCCCGGGGCAACAGCGACCTCCAGGTCGTCGCGAGCGGGCCGGATGTGCCCGGCGATCCGCTTTATGAGGGCATCGTCTCCATGATCCAGGAGGCCGAACAGTCAGTCTGGATCGTGACCCCCTACTTCGTCCCGGACGAGGTTCTGCTGCGCTCGCTGGTCGTCAAGGCGCGCGCGGGCCGGGAGGTGACCCTGGTCGTGCCCGCCCGTTCAAACCATCCGATCACGGACTTCGCCCGGCGGTACTATATTCGCGAACTGAGGAAGTCGGGCGCCCGCGTGCTTCTCTACCCCGACGGCATGCTCCACGCAAAGGCGATCATCGTGGACGACCGCGTCGCGCTTTTCGGCTCGGCCAATTTCGACCTGCGAAGCCTGTTCGTCAATTTCGAGATCGGGATCTTTGCGTATTCGCGCCCCGACGTCCTCGCCATCAAGGGCTGGGCCACGGATCTGATCCACCGCTGCAGGGAGCAGGGACCCGAGCGAAGCAGGCGCCGGCGCATCCTCGGGAATGTGGCCGAGGACATCAGCCGGCTTCTGGCGCCGCTGCTTTAGCCGCCTTTCGGCTCCGTGCGGTCGATCAGCATGAACTCGACCGCCTCGCGCAGCGCTTCCCAGCTCGCATCGATGATGTTGTCGCTTACGCCGACCGTCACCCAGATCGAGGCGCCATCGCCGCTCTCGATCAGGACGCGGGTCCTCGCCGTCGCCCCCTGGTTGCTGTCCAGAATCCGGACCTTGTAGTCGCGCAGCGTCATCTCGCGCAGCTGCGGATAAAACTTGTCCAGGGCGAGCCGGAGCGCCAGGTCCAGCGCCCCGATGGGGCCGGTTGACTCGGCGACCGTATGCACGGACTCGCCATTCACCCTCAGCTTGACCGTGGCCTCCGCCCAAAGCTCGGCCCCGTGCCTCTCGATGATGACCCGGTAGCCCTCGACGTCGAAGAACGACCGTCGCTTGCCAAGCCACTTGGCCACAAGGAGCTTGAACGAGGCTCCGGCCGCCTCGTACTCGTAGCCCCTGAACTCCTTTTCCTTCAGGTCATCGATGAGCCCCTTCATTTCGGGGCGTTTCTCGTCGAGCTCGAGGCCCATCTCTCGCGCCTTCAGGACCAGGCTGCTCCTGCCGGCCATGTCGGACACCAGGACGCGGGTCCGGTTGCCGACGAGGGCGGGGTCGATGTGCTCGTAGCTTCGCGCGACCTTCTGGGCTGCGTTCGCGTGCAGGCCGCCCTTGTGGGCGAAGGCCGACTGGCCGACAAACGGGGCCTTGGGATCGGGCCGGAGGTTGGCGAGCTCGTCGAAAAAGAGCGAAAGATCCCTGAGCTCCGCGAGGTGGGCCGCGCAATTCGCGGTGCGGCCCATCTTCAGGATGAGGTTTGGAATGACGGAGACCAGGTCGCCGTTGCCCACCCGTTCGCCATAGCCGTTCATCGTCCCCTGAACGAGGCTCGCCCCGGCCTCGATCCCCGCAAGCGATACCGCGACGCCGAGCCCGCTGTCGTTATGGCAGTGGACGCCGATTTTGTCCCCCCCGAAACGGGAAACCGCCGCGGCCGTGATCCGGCCGACCTCGGAAACCAGCCTTCCGCCGTTGGTCTCGCACAGGCTCAGGTTGGAGGCGCCGCCCCGCGCCGCCGCCTCCAAAGTGCGCAGCGCATAGTCCGGATCCTCGAGGTATCCGTCGAAGAAATGCTCTGCGTCGTAGATCACCTCGCGCCCCTCGGACACCAGGTGGCGCACCGAGTCCTCGATCATCAGGAGATTCTCCTCGGGCGTCGTCCGCAGGATCTCGAGCACGTGAAGAAGCCACGTCTTCCCCACGATCGTCACGACCGGCATTTCACTTTCGAGCAGCGTCCTGAGCTGGGAATCCTCAGCGGCGGCCACCCCCGCCCGCCGCGTCGCGCCAAAGGCCGCCAGGCGCGCATGCTTGAGCTTGAGCTTCTTCGCCTCCGCGAAGAACGCTATGTCGCGCGGATTCGAGCCGGGAAAACCGCCCTCGATGTAGTCGATGCCGAACCTATCCAGCCTTTCGGCGATCAGCAGCTTGTCGGCTACAGAAAAGCTGATTCCCTCGCCCTGCGTGCCGTCACGGAGCGTCGTGTCGTATATCTTGACGGATTTTGCGTTCAGGACTATTTCGCGTCGGCCGCCGCCTTTATCAGATCGAGAAAACTGCGGGATTCAAGGCTTGCGCCCCCGATGAGGCCGCCGTCGATGTCGGCCTGGCCCAGGAGCTCGGCCGCGTTCGAGGGCTTCATCGAACCTCCGTAGAGGATGCGCACCCGCTGGGCGGCCGCGTCCCCGAAAAGCTTGGAAAGCAGCCCCCGGATATAGGCATGCACCTCCTGCGCCTGGTCGGAGGTCGCCACCTTTCCGGTGCCGATCGCCCAGACAGGCTCGTAGGCCACGACGATGCTGGGAGCGAGCTCCTTGCTGACACCCTCGAGGCCGCGCTCCACCTGGCCCTGGATCACCTTGAGGGTGGTCGCGGCCTCGCGCTCGGCGAGCGACTCGCCGACGCAGAGAATGGGGCGCAGCTGGTTCTTCAGCGCTGCGAGGAGCTTCAGATTGATGAAGGCGTCGGTTTCGCCGAAATAGGTCCTGCGTTCGCTGTGCCCCAGGATCACATGGGTGACGAACAGCGAGCGAAGCATGGGAGCGGAGATTTCCCCGGTGTAGGCGCCGCTCGCCTCCGGGTGCATGTTTTGCGCGCCAAGCTTCACAACGGAGCCCTCGAGGGCGGCTGCGGCGGTCTCCAGCGCCGTGAACGGAGGGCAGACCACGACATCGACGTCGCCTCTCTGGCCTACGTTGAAGGCGATGTCCTTGATCAGGGCGGCTGCGTCGGCCGCCGTCTTGTTCATCTTCCAGTTGCCGGCCATCAGTTTCTTGCGGGACATGGGCATGGGGGTCAGTTTTCCAGGAACGCGACTCCGGGCAACACTTTACCTTCCAGAAACTCAAGGCTTGCGCCTCCGCCCGTGGAGCAATGGGTCACCTTGTCGGCGACCTTGAACTTCTTGGCCGCCGTGGCGGTGTCGCCGCCGCCGACGACCGTGACGGCGCCGCGGGCTGTCGCCTGGGCGACCGCCTGCGCCATCGCCTTGGTCGAGCCGGCGAACTTCTCGAACTCGAAGACACCCGAGGGTCCGTTCCAGACTATTGTCTGCGCCCGGCCGATCGAGTCGGCGTAAAGCGCGATCGACTTCGGCCCGGCGTCCAGGCCCATCCAGCCGTCCGGAATCCCCGTCGAGTCGTCGGCGATCCGGGTCGCCGCATTGGGATCGAACTTGTCGCCGCATACATAGTCCACGGGAAAAACGAGCTTCACCCCGCGCGCCTGGGCCTTGGCGACCAGTTCGCCCACGATTTTCGCGCCCTCCGGGTCGAACAGGCTCGAGCCGATCGCCATCCCGTTCACCACCTTCTTGAAGGTGAAGGCCATTCCACCGCCGATGATGATCTCATTCGCCCGGTCGAGCAGATTATTGATGAGCGGAATCTTGTCGGCGACCTTCGCCCCGCCGAGAATCGCGAGGAGGGGGCGTTTCGGCTGGTCGAGGACCGCGGCAAATGCGTTCAACTCGGCTTCCATCAGGAATCCGGCCGCCTTCCGGGGCAGGGCCACGCCGACCATCGACGAGTGCGCGCGGTGGGCGGTGCCGAAGGCGTCGTTGACAAAGACGTCCCCCAGCCTCGAAAGGCTCGCTCGGAAGGCCTCGACCGCCTTTGGGTCGGCCTTCTTCGACGTTCCGTCCGCGAGCTTCACCTTGCCCTCCTCCTCGATGTGGAAGCGCAGGTTCTCCAGGAGGACGACCGCGCCCGGAGCCAGGTGCGCGCAGGCGGATTCGACCGCGGGCCCCACGCAATCATCGAGAAACGTGACCGGGCGGCCCAGCAGTTTCTCGAGCTCGACGGCCACCGGCTTCAGCGAGAATTTTGCGATCCGCTGGCCGTCTGGACGCCCGAGATGGCTCATGAGAACCACCGAGGCGCCCTGGGAAAGGGCATAGTTGACGGTCGGCAGCGCAGCGACGATTCGCTGGTTGTTCGTGATTGCGCCGGTGGCCTTGTCCTGGGGGACGTTGAAATCGACGCGGATGAGGACGCGCTTGCCCGCGAGACTGAGGTCGCGGATGGTTTTGAACTTGGGCATGGGAGGGGGCCCTTCGGGCCGGAACGGAAAACTGGGCGGCACGCGGCGCGCGCCGTGAACCGCTTGGGGGGAACCGGGCGGCATGCCGCCGCCGCCCGGAGGTTGACGAACGGGCCGGTCAGAGCCCGGATGCGATCTTCTTGAGCAGGTCCACGCAGCGGTTGCTGTAGCCCCACTCGTTGTCGTACCACGAAATGAGCTTGAAGAAGCGGTTATTGAGCTCGATTCCCGAACCCGCGTCGAAGATCGACGAGGTCTTGTCATGGATGAAGTCGGTCGAGACGACCTCGTCGGTCGTGTAGCCGAGGATGCCCTTCAGGTATGTCTCGCTGGCCTTCTTCATGGCGGCGCTGATTTCCGCGTAGGAGGTCTGCTTCACGGTGCGGATGGTCAGATCCACGACCGACACCGTCGGAGTCGGGACACGGAATGCCATGCCCGTCAGCTTGCCCTTCACCTCGGGCAGAACCAGCCCGACGGCTCGCGCGGCGCCGGTCGAGGACGGAATGATGTTGATCGCGGCTGTGCGGCCGCCTTTCCAGTCCTTCCTTGAGGGTCCGTCGACCGTCTTCTGGGTCGCCGTGTAGGAATGGATCGTCGTCATCAGGCCTTCCTCGACGCCGAAACCTTCCTTCAGAAGGACGTACACGACGGGAGCCAGGCAGTTGGTCGTGCACGAGGCGTTCGAGATGATGTTGTGCTTCGCGGCGTCGTACTTGTCGTCGTTCACGCCCATGACCAGGGTGATGTCCTCTCCCTTGGCCGGAGCCGAGATGATCACCTTCCTTGCGCCGGCGGCCAGGTGCCCCTTGGCCTTCTCGGCGTCGGTGAAGAGACCCGTTGACTCGATGACCACCTGGACCCCGAGCGCCTTCCACGGCAGTTCGGCCGGCGTCTTCGCGCTCACGACCTTGATCTCGTGGCCGTTGACAACCAAGACGTCGTCGT
>CAZSEH010000142.1:0-6209 GCA_964605835.1 uncultured Opitutaceae bacterium | reverse complement strand
GAGGTCAACAACGGCCGGAAAAGGCTACTCACTCCATCCAGCTCAGCATTCGCGATGACGCCAGTCAGGACGACCTTTGGCGGGCGAGGAGGAGGAGGACCGCGATCGCGATGGCGTTGACGGCGGCGGCGAGGACGCGTCCGGGGAAGGGGAGGCGGGACGGCGCGACGACGACGGCGACCGCCTCCACAAGGAGAATTGCTGCAATGACAAAGAGGGTGCGTTTCGAGTACACGGGCGGCTATTTTGCGATCGGGAGTGTGATTCGGAAAGTTGTCCCCTTCGGGCCCGTCGAGACAAGGCTGATGTCGCCGTGATGGCCCAGCAGGATGCGCTTGGCGATCCCGAGTCCGAGGCCGGTGCCGTCGGGGCGGCCGGAAAGGAAGGAATCGAAGATCCGGTCACGTATGGCCTCGGGAATTCCGGACCCGGTGTCGGCGACCTCGATGACTGCCTGGCGGGCCGTTCCGCTCTTTTCCTCCCTGGCAGCGATCGTGATTGTGCCCCCGGCGGGCATCGCCTGCATCGCGTTGATCAGGAGATTCAGAAGCACCTGCTGGAGCTGACCCTTGTGGCCGTCGACGATGAGAGCCCTGGGCGGCGCCAGAAACCTTAGCTGGATGTCATTCTGGGCCAGCTTGAGGCGGATGAGAACGTTTGTATCCTCAACAATTTCGGCAAGGGAGCAGCGGGTGTGCAGGCTCGCCGGCGCCTTGCCGAAGCTCAGGACCTTCGTGACGATTCCCTCGAGCTGATCGAGCTTCTCGCTGATGACCCTAAGGTCCCTTTGGCGCGGATCGTCGGGAGCGAAATCGACCCCAAGGCCGCCGTGGAGGAGCTTGAGGACGGTCAGCGGGTTGCGGATCTCGTGCGCGATCTCCGCGGCGAGAAGGCCGAGCATCGTCAGGCGCTCGTTCTTTCGCAGCGATTCCTCGCTTTGGAACACCCGCGCATACAAACGCGCGTTCTGGAACGCCACGGCTCCGAGGCTCGCCAGGGCGGAGCACAGGCGTTTCTCGTCGTTGTCGAATCGATGCACCCGGTCCAGGAAAACGGTAAGGACGCCGAGGACCTCGCCCTCCAGATTGACCGGGGTCGCCAGGGCGGAGCGCAGTGCGCCATCCCGCGGAAGGTCGACAAGATCCGAATATTCCTGGGATTGGATGTCTGCGAAGGCCACGGGGCGGCGGGTATGGATCGCCGTCGCGACCAGGCATGAATCGATGGCGAGCCGGCTTGCCGGGGCCGAGGTTTCGCCCGAACTCGAGAAAGCGCCGAGGCGAAGAAATCCGGGCTCCTCATTGAGAAAGAGGGCGCAGGCCCGCGCTTGCATCATCTGGCACGTGTCCCGGACAAGCGCCTCGAAGAGGGCCTGCGGAGCGAGTTCGGACACGAGGGACTGGCCCGCTGTGAGAAGGGTCTCCAGGTGGCGGGCCTTGTTCCTCAGGTGGTCGAGTTCCCACAACCGCTGCATGACGCCTGCGGCAACGTCGGTGAGCTCCGCAAGGAGGGCGAGGTCGTCCGGGCCGAATCCGCCCCGGGATTCCCTGTCGAGCGTCACCACCCCGAGCAAATGGCCTTCGGCGGTGAGCATTGGAGTCGACATCTGGCAGCAGACGCCGGGGCGGAAGGCGCGATATCGGGAATCCGCCGAGGCATCCGGAATAAGCAGGGGCTTCCCGTGCCAGGCGACCCATCCGGGAACCCCCTGTCCGGGAGCCAGGGAAAAATTGCCTTCTGCTGGAAGATTGAAGCGCGCCTCAACCTCGAGCTTGCCCGAGTCGGGGCTCAGCAGACTTATGAATCCGCTGTCGGCGCGCAGGGTCGCGGCCACCGCGGTCAGGATCTCGCGCAGGGCTGTGTTCGTATCGCCGGAGCCGGCGGCCAGCGAGGCGATCGCGAGCCGCGCGTCCTGTGCCGAAAGCGCGGGATTGCCCGCACCTGCGGGGCGCCGGGATGACTCCTTTTTTTCCACAGACGCTGATCTAAGACGTAACCCCGCGGTTCGCGAGCCGAGATTGCCCGGTGGGCCGGCCGCTGGGGGGCGCGCCCGGGCTAGGCTCCTTCGGCGAGGACCGCGGGCGGGGTGATCACGTCCGCCAAGGCGTCGCGAAGCGCGTGGAGCCGCTCCGTATTGTCCACCGGTTCGTGGGAATCGTTCTCTATGTAAAAGGTGTCGATTGCGACGCCGCGCTCGGTGCCGATCCGGGCGAAGGTGATGTCGAATCCGCGCTCCGAAATCGTCTTGGCGAGGCGATAGAGGAGCCCGAGCTGATCCCGGGCCTGGACCTCCACGATCGTGCGCTGCATGGACAGCTCATGGTACACGTCGACAGTCGGGGGAAACGAGCTCTGCAGGGGGTCCTGGCTCGCCGTGGAAAGGTACCGGGTGGCGGCTATCCTCTTCGACTGGGCGACGATCTCCGGGTAGAGGTCCTTGTTCGACACGAGGCTCGCCTCCACATTTCGCGCAAAGGCATCCTGGGTCGCCTTGCTCTGCACGACGCCGCGGCCCGGCTCGATCACATGGAAGGTGTCGATCGCGATGTGGTCCGTGCGTGAGATCACCTTCGCGCCGAGAATATTCAGCCCGGCGACGCTGAACGCGCCGGCGAGCTTGTAGAAGAGGCCCGCCCGGTCCCAGGTAACGATGTTCACGACGGTGACCGACCGGTTGAGATCGTCGCGCCAGTCGATGACGGGCCGGAGGGATCCCACCGAGTCGGCGGCGGAGATCGATTTCAGGAGGCGGTTCACCATCTGGATGTGAAGGGCGACCTCGTCGGCATCCGTTTGGATGAAGTAGCGGTCCGGCAGCAGGCTGAAGTGCGCGGAGATCTCGTCTTCGCTTATGCCCGGCATGTTCTTTGCGATGAGTTCCTGTTGGGTCATTTTCTTTTTCGCTTCGTGGGTTGCATCGATCTCGCTTCCCAGCTTCAGGCGTTCCAGAGTCGAGAGATATAATTTATTGTGCAGCATATCCTTATAGCTGTTCCAGAGCTCGGCCGATGTGGCCTTGGAATCACAATAAGTGTGGATGTAAAGGTGGCGGAGCCGCTCTGCGTTCCCGACGAAATCGGCAAATGCGGTGATTGAGGTAGGGTCATCGACATCCCGCTTCTGCCAGAATCGTGCCATCGCGAGATGATTCTTGATGACAAACAGCACTAATTCTCGGCCGGTTGGCGACACCCCGAGGCGGTCGAGGATCGGCCCGGAAAGCCGGACACCGCTTTCGGAGTGTCCCCTGATTCCCTCGGCCTTGCCGATGTCATGGAGGAGCAGGGTCAGGTAGACCAGGGCGGGATCGGAGACTTCATGCAGGGCCTCGCGGTACCTCAGTTTGGACTCATCGGAGTCGGTGAAGATCAGGTCGAGCTCGCGGATTGCGTTCAACGTGTGCACATCCGCCGTATATCTATGATAGAGCTCATGTTGCACAAAGCACGTAAGGCCGTCAAACTCCGGGATGAAACGCCCCAAGACGCCCATTTCGTGCATCCGGGCAAGCGTCGGGTAAACCGCCCCAACTTCGGAAAGGATGGCCCTGAAGCTGACCGCGGCGTCCGTGGACTGGGCGATATTCGCCATGAGGGGCAGCGACTCGCGGATCAGCTCGGTCAGGTGAAAACCGAGCGAGCAGCCGAGCTGCTGGCAGTGCCTGAACACGCGGACCATCCGGACGGGGTCATCGGTGAAGACCCCTGGGCTTTCGGCCGCCAGTTCCCCGCCGCGGAGGACAAACCCGTCGATCCGCTGGCTGCGCCGGAAGCGGCTTGCCTTGAGGGTGGCGAGGATGGATGTCTTCGCGCCGGGCGCGCCGTCGCCAATCGACAGGGAAAGCCGGCTCTCCACCAATTGGGAGATCCTGTGGATCGCCTGCGCCGAGCGGTAATAATCCTGCATGAACCTCTCGACCCGCTGGATCGAATCCCCCTGGCGGTAGCCCAGGTTCCAGGCCAGGCGCGGCTGCACGTCGAGGGAGAGGATGTCGGTCGATCGCAGGCTTTGGAAATGCAGGTCGTTTCGGACCCGCAGGAGAAAATCGTAGGAGCGCGCGAAGGCGGCCGCCTCCTGGGCCTTCAGGTGGCCCTGCGCCTGGAGCTCCTCGATCGTGCGGGTGCCGAGCTTCACGCGGGCCATCCACAGGGCGTTCTGGTAGTCGCGCAGGCCGCCCACGCCGTTCTTCACGTCGGGCTCCTGGTTGAAGACTGTGTCCCCGAACTTCGCCCTGCGCCGCGCCTGGTCCTCGAGCCGCTGCGAAATGTAGGCCTTGGGCGACTCGCTTGTATAAAAGTTTCGATACGCCTGGTCGAACGCGTCGTACAGGACGGACGATCCCGCCACGAGCCTCGCCTCGAGAAGAGACGTCTTCGTCAGCATGTCCTTCCTCGCCTCGACGAAGACCTGGTCGACCGTGCGCGTGGAATGCCCGACCTTCAGGCCGCAGTCCCAAAGGACGTAGAGGATCTCCTGCGTCAGGTGCTGGGTCAGGGGGGTCATCTCCGCGGGCCGCGTCTTGGAGGGGAAAAGAAACATGACGTCGATGTCGCTCCAGGGCGACAGTTCGCCGCGCCCGTACCCGCCCAGAGCGACCAGCGCGACCTGGGCCGGCGGCTCGCCGTGCGCCTTGGCGTACGCGGCCGTAGCGTGGTCGAAAAGCCGCTTCAGCAGGAGGTCCATCATCTCCGTGCGGGAGCGGACGATCTCGAGGCCGGGCGCGCGGGCCTCGTGGCGCGCGCGCAGGCGATCTGTCTCCTCCTTCAGGAACAGCTTGCAGGCGGCAAGCCGCTCGGCGGCGGAACTGCCGGCGTCGAAACAAAGGCTGCTTCGGGCGCGCTCTTCGAGGGTCTCGGGCATGGGAATGGGTAGGGTGGACAGGCGCCTTTCCAAGCGCAAACCTTCGCGTCTGGCTTGCCATGCGCCGGGAGGGGAGGTTTTCTCGGCGGTTCAACCCCCGACAATGGCCGATATCAACAAGAGCTACGAACCCGCGGAAGTGGAGAGGAAGTGGTATGCCGCATGGCAGAGCGCGGGCGCCTTCGCTGGGAAGGCCGACCCCGCCCGCGAGCAGTACACGATCGTCATACCCCCCCCAAACGTCACCGGGGTGCTCACGATGGGGCACGTGCTGAACAACACCCTCCAGGACATTCTCATCCGCCGGGCGAGGCTAGAGGGGAAGTCCGCGCTTTGGATTCCCGGCACCGACCACGCCGGGATCGCGACGCAAAGCGTCGTGGAAAGGGAGTTGCGCAAGCAGAAGAAGACCCGGCACGACTTCGGCCGGGACGGCTTTGTCGGCAAGGTCTGGGAGTGGCGGGGCGAGAAGGGCAACATCATCCTGGAGCAGCTCAGGCGCCTGGGCGCGTCGTGCGACTGGGACCGCACCCACTTCACGATGGACGAGGCCTATTCGCGCTCGGTGCTCACGGCCTTCGTCGAACTTTTCCGCCGCGGCCGCATCTACCGCGGCAAGCGAATGGTGAACTGGTGCCCCGCCTCGCAGACGGCCCTCTCGGACGAGGAGGTCATCATGAAGCCGGTCAACGGCTTCCTCTACCAGGTGCGCTACGAGCTTGCGGACCGGCCGGGCGAATTCATCACGGTCAAGACGACAAGGCCCGAGACGATCCCCGGCGACGTCGCGATCGCCGTGCATCCGGAGGATCCCCGGTATGCCGCCCTCATCGGCCGCGCCGTCTGGCGTCCGCTCAACCGGGCCCGCATTCCGGTTGTGGGCGACGCGGCTGTCGACCGCGAATTCGGCTCAGGCGCCCTGAAGATCACGCCGGCCCATGACCGCACGGACTACGAGATCGGCCTTCGTCATTCGCTCGAGCCCATCGATGTCCTCAATGCCGACGGCACGCTGAACGCGCTGGCCGGGCCGGAGCTGGCCGGCCTCGAGCGGTTCGCCGGCCGAAAGAAGGCAGTGGAATTGCTCCGTGCCGCGGGGGCCCTGGTCGCCGAGGAGGCCTATGCAAACAATGTCGGCTACTCCGAGAGGGCGGACGTGCCGATCGAGCCGCGCCTGACCTGGCAGTGGTGGCTGCGCTACCCGAAGGTGGAGGAGGCGAAGGCCGCGGTGCGGGACGGCCACATCAAGTTCTATCCGGAGCGGTGGTCCAAGGTGTACCTCCACTGGCTCGAGAACATCCAGGACTGGTGCATCAGCCGCCAGCTCTGGTGGGGCCACCGCATCCCCG
>CAZSEH010000141.1:0-6463 GCA_964605835.1 uncultured Opitutaceae bacterium | reverse complement strand
CCACTCGCCGCGCTCGATCTCGTCCGGGTGCAAGGTGAACGGGCCGGGGTGGGTCAGGCGGTAGACCCAGACAAACTCCCAGCCGGTCTCCCGGCATGCCTCCACGCGGAACAGGCGTTCGGGAACGGAGACGATGCGAAGGCCGAGCTCCTCGGCGAGCTCCCGAATGGCCGCCGCGTCGTAGTTTTCGCCGGCATCGACATGGCCCGAGCACGACGAATCCCAGAGGCCCGGAGCGATGTCCTTCTTCATCGAGCGCTTCTGCAGGAACACCCGGCCGGCGCCGTCGAATACGAGGATGTGAACGGCACGGTGGAGCAGGCCGCGGGCGTGCACCTCGCGTCGGGCGGCCCGCCCGACGACCGTGTCGCGACCGTCCACAACGTCAAAGAATTCGTCGGATTGCGGCATCGCCTGACAATGACCCGGATTGACCCGTTTTCGCAACACCGGTTGCCCCAAAAGGAGATTTCCGTGGCGTTGGCGCGGCAAGCCGTTAAGACCCCTGCATGGCCAAGATCGACATCAGCAAAGTCGCCGAAATATTGAAGAAAAACGGGATCGAACCGGCAGTCCTGCGCCGCGTGATCGAGGAAATCAACCTCGCCGCGCAGCCGGACCCGGGCGAGGAGCTGGCGCCCCCGGTAAAGAAGCAGTTTGTCATCCTGGTCAGCGATCCGGACAATCGCTGGCCCAGGCACGACTTCGCCGGGTGGGTGCTGCAATTGCCCGAGAGCGAAAGCCCGGCGACGACGGAGGAGAGGATCCTCAAGACCGCCTATGACTACAACGCGACGAAGAAGGGCCGTCTGTACCCGGTAAAGACCGTGGGCGAGGCAATGGAGAACGTACCCGCGAAATTATTCAGGGAGGCGGAGGTCTGGGTGAAAACCAAGACGCCCGTCATCGTCCTGAAGACGGACAATGTGATCCCGAAGGAGGGCTAATTGGGAGCGGCCTGCGGCAAGAGGCGGACTTCATAGATCTTCGGCCAGCGCTTGCCCGTCACGAACAGCCTTCCGCCCGCGGCATCGTAGGCGATTCCGTTCAGAACGTCGGTGCCGGGCGTCCGCTCGTTCCGTGGGAGCAGGCCGGAAAAGTCGACGATGCCGCGGACGACGCCGTTCGACGCATCGATTCGCACCACCTCATCGGTCTGCCAAACGTTCGCGAATATCTCGCCATTGACCCACTCGAGCTCGTTCAGGCGCTCGACCGGCCGGCCTTCCGCCGTCACATCGATCGCGCGCACGAGACGAAAACCCGCCGGATCGAAAAACCGGATCCGGCTCGTGCCGTCGCTCAGGATGAGCCATCGGCCGTCGGTCGCGAGCCCCCAGCCCTCCCCTTCGTAGCTGAACTCGCCCTCAGGCCTGAACGTGTCGACGTCGTAGATGAAACCCTTGTGGTTCTGCCAGGTCAGTTGGTAGGCCCGGGCTCCGATGAACGCGAGACCCTCGGCGAAATACTCCGGGGGCAGCGAGACCCTTTTCAGCACGCGTCCTGTTTGCAATTCCACCCCCCGCAGCGTGGATTCGCCGTTGAGACCGGTGCTTTCAAGGAGGTTTCCGTCCCGGAACACCAGACCCTGGGTGAAGGCCGCCGGATCGTGCGGCCACGCGTGAATCACCTTGTAGGAATAGCGAACGGGGGCCGTCCTTTCGCCGGACCCGATGGCAGGGGACGGCGGGACATCCCCTGCGTCCCGTTGCGCATGCCTCCCGCAGGCGGCAAGGGCGGCCAGGACCAGCGCGCCCAAAAAAACCGTATTTGCGTTTTTCACGTAAGCGTTGGGTAATGGGCATCCAGCGATTACTCAATTCCCGACTGTGCCGGATAGCATGACTTTGCTCCGATGATCCCACGCCCTCCTCCGCTCCTTTACGCCGACTCCGAACGCAGTTCCGACGCCCTCTATTTCGGCCGGGTCAACGTGCCCGACCCGTTCATCGCCTTCGGGCTGCGGGGGCGCCGGTACGCGGTGGCCAGCGCCCTCGAATTCGCCCGGATCAAGCGCGAGTCGGCGTTTCACGTCGTGCTCCCCCTGGAACCCTACCTCGGGAAGGCGGCGCGGAAGTGGCCGCGCCGCGCGGTCGGGGCGGCCGAGGTGATCCGGCTGATCGCCGGGGAATTGCGCCAGCGGAGCTTCACCGTGCCCGAGGATTTTCCCGCGGGCGTCTACGCCCGGCTCCGCGAGCTGGGGCTCAGCCTCAAGATAGCCAAGGGGGCCCTTTTCCCGGCACGCGAGGTCAAGAGCCCGGAAGAGGCGGCCGCAATCCGGGAAGGTAACCGATGCAGCGCCGCGGGAATAGCGGCCGCCGAAAGCGTGTTGCGCAACAGCCGCGCCAAGGCCGGACGGCTCCATCACCGGGGTGCGGTCCTGACCAGCGAGCGCCTGCAGTCGGCAATCGAAATGGCCTGCCTTGCGGCGGGCGCGGTTTCGTCGGGCACCATAGCGGCTGGCGGCGACCAGGCCTGCGACCCGCACCAGCGCGGTTCGGGCCCCCTGCGGCCGAACGAGCTCATCATCGTTGACGTCTTTCCGCGGGTGAGTGCGACGGGATATTTCGGGGACATGACCCGGACTTTCCTCCGGGGCCGGGCGAGCGACCGCCAGCGCGAGCTCGTTGCGGCAGTCCGGGCCGCCCAGCTTGCCGCCCTGAAGAAAGTTCGCGCGGGGGTCGACGGGCGCGCCGTCCACCTGAAGGTCGTCGAGGTGTTTGAGGCCCGCGGGTTCAAGACCGAAATCGGCAAGAGCGGGTCGACGGGGTTCTTTCACGGCACCGGGCACGGAGTCGGCCTCGCCATCCACGAGCCGCCCCGCATGAACAAGACGGCAAATATCGTTCTGAAAAAGGGTTCCGTTGTGACGGTAGAGCCTGGACTCTATTACCCAGGCCTCGGCGCATGCCGGATCGAAGATGTCGTCCAGGTCACCGGCGGCGCCCCGAGGCTGCTTTCGAGCTACCCTTACGATTGGGAATTGCGATAGAGGCGGCGATCTTTTCCCTTGGCGAAAAGCCCTAGCCTGCAACCGGCATTGTAATGTTGTGAATTAGTCCAGCATGAAGAACCTCCCAGCCCTTCTAAGGAAGATCGCCAGGCGCCGCCTTCTGGTGATCGGCGACGTGATGCTGGACCACTATTTCTGGGGCGACGCCACGCGCATCTCACCGGAGGCTCCGGTGCCCGTTGTCAATGTGTTCAACGCGACCGACACGGTGGGGGGCGCAGCCAACGTCGCAAACAACATTGCGGCCCTCGGGGCCGCGGCGGAAGTCGTCGGAGCAATCGGCCGCGATTACAACGGCGACAAGCTCCGGACAAACCTGCGGGAACGCCGGATCGAATTTGACGAGCATTTCCTGCTGACCGGGGCCAGGACAATCACCAAGACGCGGGTCATCGTCCAAAACCAGCAGCTTTGCAGGCTGGACCACGAGGATGCCCCGGCCGTCTATCGACGGGTGCTCGAAACACCGGGCCGCTGGAAACTCCTGGAAGAAAAGATCGCGCGGTGCGACGGGGTCATCCTTTCCGACTATGCAAAAGGCGTCCTGACGACCGACGTCATCAGCCGGGTAGCCAAGCTCGCCCGGCGCCACGGAAAGTTCATCGCTCTCGATCCGAAACCGGCCAGCGGCAATCAGTTTCGGGGACTGGACCTGATCACGCCGAACCGGCGGGAGGCGCTGGAACTCGCAGGCCTCCACGGCGGAGCTGAGGGGGAGGCGGATTTTTCCAGGGTATGCTCGCTCATTTGGGCAAAATACAGCCCCAATAACCTGGTAATAACGCTCGGGCCCGATGGCATGCTGACGAGCATTCGCGGCCGCGTGATCCGGACGATCCCGACCGCCGCCCGCCAGGTATATGACGTGTCCGGAGCGGGCGACACGGTGATTGCAGCCCTTTCTCTTGCAATGACTTCCGGATCAAGCTTGGAGCAGGCGGCCCATTTCGCCAACGCTGCGGCGGGCGTCGTGGTCGGCAAACTAGGCACGGCCACCGTGACTCCGGAGGAGCTTGCCGCTTACGTAAAAGGATCGTGATCAAGCGCCCAATCGAGCAACCAGCCTTCCGAAAATGAAGGCCCTGTTCCTGGACCGCGACGGCACCCTCATCGTGGACAAGGTGTACCTTGCCGACCCCGGCGGCGTGGAGCTTATCGCGGGGGCAGCCGAGGGCCTCACCCGTGCGCGTGCCCTCGGTTACAGGCTTTTCCTGTTCACGA
This sequence comes from uncultured Opitutaceae bacterium, assembly GCA_964605835.1. Classification (GTDB taxonomy): domain Bacteria; phylum Verrucomicrobiota; class Verrucomicrobiia; order Opitutales; family Opitutaceae; genus Palsa-1447. The sequence continues at coordinate 2,229 of CAZSEH010000141.1, read as the reverse complement.
ACCAGTCCGGCATCGGCAGGGGCCTCCATACCCTGGAGGACTCGCATCGGGTCAACGCCCGGATGGAGGAGATGCTCGGCCTTCCGCGCCCCATCTTCGAGGAGATCTGCATAGCGCCCGAGGCGCCCGGCCAGCCGGTCGTCTATCGGAAGCCGTCGCCGCGTTTCATCCTGGAGGCGATCGGGCGCCACAATCTCGATCGCGCGCAATGCTGGATGGTCGGCGACTCCGCCGTTGACCTCGGGTCGGCGACGGCCGCCGGAATCCGCCCGGCGCTCGTGAGGACCGGCAAGACGAATCCCGACACGCTGTCGGCGGCCGTCGCGCAAAAAGTGCCGATTTTCGACACCTTTGCCGACTTTGCAAAGACCCTGTCGTGAGAGGCGCCCGGCTTCATGAATGCGCCATGATATCCATTAGACGAGGCACCGGATGAAAAGGGCGGCCAAGCTGCGCGTCGACGAACTGCTGGTCGCCCGCGGGCTCGCCGAGACCCGCTCCCAGGCGAAAACCCTCGTCATGGCGGGCCGGGTCCGGCTCGGCACCGAGCGGATCGACAAGCCGGGGAAGGAGCTGCCCGCGGACTCGCCGGTGACAATCACCCAGCCGCCCCGTTTCGTCAGCCGCGGCGGGGAAAAGCTGGCCGCGGCCCTTCAGGCCTTTGCGCTCGACCTCCGCGGCGCGCACGTCCTCGACGTCGGCGCATCGACCGGGGGATTCACCGATTGCGCGCTGCAATCGGGCGCGGCCTCGGTCGTGTGCGTCGACGTGGGCCGGGCCCAGCTCCACGCCCGGCTCCGCGCAGATCCGCGGGTGACGAACCGGGAAAAGACAAACGCGCGCCACCTTTCGAAGGGCGACCTGCCCCGGAGCGATTTCGACGCAATCGTCATGGATCTTTCGTTCATCTCCCTGAGGTCGGTCCTGCCTCCGGTCTGGCCGTTCCTGAAGCCGGGCGGCGTTCTCGTCGCGCTCGTGAAGCCGCAGTTCGAGGCCGGAAAGGCCGAGGCCGACAGGGGCCGGGGCGTCATCCGCGACGAGTCCGTGCGCTTGGCCGCCCTCGAACGCGTGCGCGAGTTCGCCCTCGCCACCCTGCCTGGCGCCCGCCTTGTCGGCACCATGGACTCCCCCATCGCAGGGGCCGACGGGAATCGGGAATTCCTCCTCGCGCTAGCCTGCATCCATCGCAAAACTGACCAAGATTGACCAATATCCTTGAGTAAGAAGGGCCGAAGCCGACTGAGCTGTGCTACAAGCACAGCGCAAGGAGGATGAGGGCCTTTTTACCGAGGAGATTGGGCAAGATTGGCCAGAATTTGTGATGGATGCAGGCTAACCAAGGACTGACTCAAAGAATTCGCGTTCCTTCCGGAATTCGCCAACCGTTCCCTGACGCCCATGCAGCCCATCCGTTCCCTCGCGTTTGTGGTCAATGACGACAAGGCCGGCGCATCCGACCTCGCGCGGGAACTCATGAAGGCATCGCGATCCGCCGGCGTGCGATTGAAGCATACCTCGCGGCTCAGGCTTCCGCACGGGTACCTCAGGGGCTGCGACGCCTGCTGCGTGATCGGCGGCGACGGCACGCTTCTCGGGGTCGCCGGCGAGGCCGCCCGGGCCCAGGTGCCGATCATCGGCGTCAACCGCGGGGGGCTCGGGTTCCTGACCACCTTCTCGGCCGACGAGGCGCGCGCGCATTTCGGCGAGCTGCTGCGGGGAAGCTTCTCCGTCCAGCACCGCGCCATGCTCGACTGCACGGTCGGCGGCACCCGCCACGACCTCGCGCTCAACGACGTCCTCGTCAAGGCGGCGGAAAGCTCGCGCCTGATCAGGCTCGAAGTGTTTGCGGACGGCGAGCTTGTGACGGATTATCTCTGCGACGGGCTGATTTTTTCGACTCCGACCGGCTCGACGGCCTACAACCTGTCCGCAGGCGGCCCGATCATCCATCCGGCGTCCAAGGTCATCGCCATGACTCCCGTCTGCCCCCACACTCTCACCAACCGCTCGATCATCTTCCGCGACAAAGTGCAGCTCAAGGTCTTCAACTGCTCGAAGGACTCCGACCTCCTCGTCGCCCTCGACGGACAGCGCAACATCCGGGTCTGTCGCGATGCGCCCGTTCGAATCAGCATCGCCTCCCGCCAGCTTCCGCTCGCCCAGCGCACGGGCTACGAGCATTTCGCCGTTGTGCGCGCGAAGCTGAAATGGAGCGGAGGTCTGGCCGAA
>CAZSEH010000140.1:0-6641 GCA_964605835.1 uncultured Opitutaceae bacterium | reverse complement strand
GCGCGCGCGATCCGGACCTAGGCGTCGATTTCCTGGCGCACTCACCGACTAAGGGCGTCACGTCGCAAAATGGTTGGGCCGAACGGCCTGAATGCCTGCGCCCATCTCTAATTTGCTTGCTGCCAAGGCCTAGCCGCGTCCCAATAACCCGCCCCCTGCGGCATAAAGCAAGCGTTCCGCAAGCCCCATGAATTTATGAAGCTCTCCGTTTCAAAATGCGTGCTGTCGCTGTTTTTCTTGGGCGGTCGTGTCTTCGACGAAAGCAGCGCTCCGATCTGCCGTGGTTACACGGTCAACACGTGATTTCCACATCCAAAGGCAAGGCGACGTCGCCTGGGCCGTCTACCGTGTTGATGGTCACTTCAGGAGCCCCGATGCTTCGGGCGACATTCATCGGATTGAAACAGCGGTGCTATTGCGTCAGGGAGATAATTGGAGAATTGAAATCCTCACGTCGTCCCCGCTGACTGAGAAAAATCGCAGATCGAATGAATAAACATTCAATCGCGCAGAACCATCCGGCCGTGCCGACGCCCACGACTGTCACGCGTCCTACGGGGCAGGCCGTGCGCCAGACTCAGGCGCGGCTCATCGCAACGTTGTCGACCCCGATTCCATAAAATGGACTACCCAGTGCCTCGATACATCAAGAAGTGGGAAACGACCCGCAAACTCGGAAGAGGAAGATATGTGCTCCGATATGGAATTGCGGGCTGGGCCATCCCGGTTGGTGTTTTCCTCACGGGCATTGACATCTGGCAGCACGGTTTCTCGCTCTCCAAAATCATCATTGCTGCGATTATCTGGCCCGTTGGAGGCTACTTTTTTGGAATGATAGTTTGGTCGTCCTCAGAGAGACGTTACCGGCGATTCCAAGAAGGTGATAAGGTCGGCATTCGGACAAAAGGCGTTTGACCGGGCGCCGAAGCCGGCGGCGGCAGCGGTCACGGATCGTTTTTTCGCGCCAGCCAGAAGCGGCATTCGTCGGCGAAGGCGAGGACGGCGGGGGACTCGGTGGCGATCTCGCGCCGCATCGCGTCGAATTCGCGCGTCCAGCCCGACTCGGCCAGGTCGGCGAGGACTTCGGCGCGGTCGGGCAGGTGCATGAAGGTGGGGCCGGCTTCGTCCGTGAAGTACCGGTCGCCGAATTCGACAAGGCGCGGATCCTGCTCGCCTTTCCGCCACCGCTGCGCCTCCAGGCGCCAAAGGGCGCGTTCCACGGGGGAGTGGTCGCGATCGTGGGTTGTGAAGAGGAGGGGAGCCCCGGCTTTGCAGACCCGCTTCAACTCCCGGAGGGCGCAGCGGCGATTATCCCGGCCGGGAATCTGCATGAGGCCGTTGAATAGGAACAGCGCGCCGTCGAAGGGCGGTTTGAGCTGCTGTTCGATCCCGGCAAGCCGGGTGGCATCCCCATTGAAGAACCGGATTGCCCCGGCCGCCCGTTCCTTCGCCAGGCTGCGCGCCTGCTCGAGGGGCTCCTCGGCGTTGTCGAAAGCCGAGATGTCGCGATAGCCGAGGTGCCAGAGGCCGAGCGTCACCCGCCCGGCTCCGCAGCCGGCCTCCAAAAGACGCGCTGTCGGATTGGGAAAGAAACGCTCGACCAGGATTCGTTCCGATTCCCAAAGGCCGAGGAAATGGGCTGCCCTCGTGTAGTGGATGACCGCCTTCAAGGCGTTAAAATCGCCCCGGACTGTCTCCGCCGTGATCTTCCCGTCGCTTGTCACGTCTTCTTTCGGCGCCAGGCGGCCACAAACATCCCATTCGCGTCGAGGACTTGAGGCCAAAGGAAGATGGCCGCGCCCTGGCTTCCCGCAGCCTCGGCAAGCGGCGTCCCGGGGACAAGGCGAGCCTCCGGCTCGAACTCGGGATGGTCGGCGCCGAATGACGAGGAGACCGCCGTCGTTTCGTTGCGCGTCAGCGTGCAAACCGCATAGAGGAGCATTCCGCCCGGCTTGACCGCCTCCGCGGCCCTCCGGAGGAGCGAGGCCTGGATTGCGGGAAGTTCCCTCACGTCCTGCTGGCTGGTCGTCCACCGGGCGTGCGGGTTGCGGCGCCAGGTGCCGACGCCGCTGCAGGGGGCATCGACTAGGACGCCGTCAAACTTGGTCTTGAAGGGCAGGCGCGCCGGCTGTCCCTGACCCGGCCGGGCCTGTTCCCCTTCACTGTTCCAGAGGGTTGTCCGGCAGTTGAAGAGCTTCGCCCGGGCCGCCCGGCGCTTCAGGACCTCAAGCTTGCGGAACGACCGGTCCGTAGCCCAGACAACGCCGCGGTTCTGAAGCAGGTCGGCAAGGTGGAGGGTCTTGCCTCCTTCGCCCGCGCAGGCATCCCACCAAGTCTGCCCGGGAGCCGGGGCCGCAAGTACACCCACCAGTTGCGAGGCGAGGTCCTGGATCTCAAATGCGCCCGAATGGAATTGGGGCGTCAGGAACAGGTCCTTGTTGCCGCCGTAGCGAAGGGCATCGGGAGCGAGGGCAGTCGCGGCACAATCGCCCAGTTCGGCGGCGAGCCGGGCTGCCGTCCCGGGGCGGGCGCGCAACCAGAGAACGGGCTCGCGCTGGAGCTGGCGGGCGAATTCGACCGGGAGTTCCATCTCCTCCCCGAGCCACGGGGGAACGGCCAGGGCTGTGAGCGCCTCGGCCTTGACCGAGCGCGGATCGCGGGCGAACCGCTCGCTCATCAGGAGGGCCTCCTCCACCTGCTGTTGGGTCGGAGCCTTGGGATCGAGCCAGCGGATCCAGCGGAAGTAGGCAAACACGGCCGCGCTGATCGAGCGGCGCTCCCTGGGGCCGAGCCTGCGGGAATTCGCAAGATACCGGCGCAGCGCGGCATCTGCGGGCAATTCGGAACTGAACGTGGCCAGGACGCGGGCGGCGTGGCTGAGGATGGACGGATCGCTCATTTTCGGGTCCAGCGCCTTTCCTGCTTGAATTCCAGCCGCTTGGTCTCGAGGTGCGCCCCGCAGACCGCCGCATGCGTCCGAAGGGTGCAAAACGCCGCGGGATTGATCCGCCAGCCGAGGGCGGTGCTCGCCTCGGCTATCGGTGTCGCGCGGTCCGGGAAGACAAAGGCGAACTCGGTGCGGGTGTCGCCGGGCTGGCTGTCGACCGTCTGGCGCAACTGCCGGAGGAAACCGACGACGTCGGATCCGGCCGGATCCAGGAGCCAGGTGACCTTGCGCACCTGGGCCGCCACGGCCCCTTCCAGGGGGTAGCATTCCTTCGCGTTGATGCGGGCGCCATCCGGGCCGGCGATCACATTGCCCAGGATGAGGACGGGAGCGTTCTCAACGAGCAGGGCGCCGTGGATGGCGTAGGCATCCGCAAACATGTTGAGGGGGATTGCCGCCTTGCGGGTCGAGAACGTGAACGCGGCCCACGGCCGGTTGTCCTTCTTTGAAAGCTTCTTCACGACCCCGCTCACGATTCCGCAGAGGCGGAATTCGGTCCGCCCCGGCTGCTTGGAAAGTTCCGAAGCGGGAAACGTGTCCAGTGCCTCGGCGAGGCCCTCGTAGATTGCGAGGGGATGACCGGACACGTAGAAGCCAAGGAGTTCCTTCTCGAACTGGAGGCGGTTGGCCGTCGTTAACCTGCGCTCGGGGGCGGCGGGAGCGGCGGGCGCCTTGGGCCGCATGCCCGGCGGCAGGACCCCGTGGCCCTCAAAGCCGAGGGTCGCATGCTCGACTGCGTCGCCGTTCGAGCCGGAGGCCGGCCCTTTCCGCGACCGGCCGAGAATCCCGGCGAATTCCTCCGCCAGGATCCTCCGCTCGGGGGGGGCTGCCACCGTCTCGGTCAGGTCGAAGAGCATCGCCTCGTCGGGTCCGGCCTTTGGCGCGCCGTTGGGCTCGCGGCGCAGGGCGGGATACTTTCTCTGGAGCTCGGCCAGCGCCGACAGGGCGTCGTCTATCCGGGCAAACAAGGCCTCGGGCGCTGCCCCGCTGAAATCGAAGGCTCCGGTCGCGACCAGGTTTTCGAGGACCCGCTTGTTGACCGCCCGGCCGTCGACGCGGAGGAGAAAATCGTCGAAATCAGCGAAGGGCCCGTCCTTTTCCCGCTCCTCCAGGATCTTCCTTGCCGCGAGTTCACCCACGCCCTTTATGCCCGCCAGCCCGAACCGGATCTTTGCCCCGACAGGCGTGAAATTCTCCCGCGACTCGTTGACGTCCGGACCGAGGACCTGGATTCCCATCGACTCGCACTCGGCGACGAAGTGCGAGACCTTGTCGGCGTTGCCCAGTTCCGAACTGAGCATGGCGGCCATGAATTCGACGGGGTGGTTCGCCTTCAGGAAGCCCGTCTGGTAGCTCAGGATCGCGTAGGCGGCGGAATGCGACTTGTTGAAGCCGTATCCGGCAAACTTATTCAGGATGTCGAAGATCGCGTCGGATGTCTTCTCATCGATGCCGTGGAGCTTCCGGGCGCCCGCGACGAACTTCTCGCGCTCCTCGGCCATCGCCCCGGCGTCCTTCTTTCCCATGGCGCGCCGGAGCATGTCGGCCCCGCCGAGCGTATAGCCGGCGATGACTTTCGCGGCCTCCATGACCTGCTCCTGGTAGACCATGACCCCGTAGGTTTCGCGGCAGACCTCCTCGAGGAGGGGGTGGGGGAATTTGACCGTGCTCGGGTCCTTCTTTCCGCGGATGTAATCGGGAATCCACTCCATCGGGCCCGGGCGGTAAAGGGCGATCAGGGCGATGATTTCGTCGATCGACGAGACCTGGAGCTGGCGGCAGAGATTTTGCATCCCCCCGGATTCGAGCTGAAAGACGCCCGTCGTGCGGCCGGAATTGAGCAGGGCAAAGGTCTTCGGGTCCTCGAACGGGATCTTCTCGATGTCGAAGGCCGGGTCGGCAGTCCGCCGGATGTTGTCCACGGCGTCCGAGATGACCGTGAGCGTCTTCAGGCCGAGGAAGTCCATCTTCAGCAGCCCGAGCTTGCCGACGGCGTTCATGTCGAATTGCACCGTGACGTCGCCTTCCTGCAGCGTGAGGGGGACGAATTCGGCGAGCGGCCGGTCCGTGATGATTATGCCAGCGGCGTGCTTTCCGGTGTTCCGCACCATGCCCTCGAGGATGCGGGCCTGGTCGAACACCTTCTTCGCCACCGGATTGCCGGCGATTTCCTCGCGCAGTTCGGCGGACTTGGCGATCGCCTGCTCGAGCGAGATGTTGAGCTCGTCGGGAATCATCTTCGCCAGGCGGTCCGCGTCGGCGAATGCGACGTTGTGCACCCGGGCGACGTCGCGGATGACCATCTTGGCCCCGAGGGTCCCGTAGGTGATTATGTTCGCCACGCAATTCTCGCCATACTTGCGCCGCACGTAGTCGATCACCTCGCCGCGGCGTCGCATGCAAAAGTCGATGTCGAAATCCGGAGGGGAGACGCGCTCGGGGTTCAGGAAGCGCTCGAAGAGAAGCTTGAAGCGGAGGGGATCGAGATTGGTGATGCCGAGAAGGTAGGCGACCAGGCAGCCGGCGCCCGAACCGCGGCCCGGGCCGACCGGGATTCCCTGGGACTTCGCCCAGAAGATGAAGTCCCAGACGACGAGGAAGTAGTCGAGGAACCCGGTCGAGGCGATCACTCCGAGCTCGTAGTCGATCCGTTCCGAAAGGGTGCGGGCCAGGCTCTCCGTCTGCCGGTCGCTCGTGTAGTCCGTGCCGTAGCGCTGTTTCAGTCCGGCGATGCACAGTTCGCGCAGGTAGCGCGCGCGATCCGTCCCGGCTGACGCCGGCAGGGGGTATTTCGGGTAGCGCTCGCTTCCCTTGGGAAAGGGTATCTCCAGTTCGCACATTTCGGCGACACCCTGCGTGTTCAGGACGGCGGAGGGCACCTCGGCGAAGAGACGCTCCATCTCCGCGCGGGACTTGAGGTAGAACTGCGCGCTGTCGAAGCGCATGCGCTTTTCGTCGTCGATCTTCGCACCGGTTTGGATGCAAAGCATCGCATCGTGCGGCCCGGCATCCGCGGCCTGGACGTAGTGCACGTCGTTTGTGCAGACGATCTTCAGGTTGAACTCCCCGGCGAGCCTGAGGAGGCCCGGCACGATCGCCCGCTGCTCGGCAAGGCCGTGATCCTGGATTTCAACGAAATAGTTTTCCCGCCCGAAAATATCGACGAATCGGGCGCAGGCCCGGCGGGCTTCCTCCGGGCGTCCGTGAAGGAGATGCTGCGGAATGAGGGAGGCCAGGCAGCCCGTAAAGCCGATCAATCCCGCGGAATGCCTGGCCAGCGTGTCGAAATCGGTCCTCGGCTTGTAATAAAACCCCTGCAAATGGGCGTCGGAGACGAGCTTAAGAAGGTTCTGGTAGCCCGTTAGGTTTCGGGCGAGGAGGCCCAGGTGAAAGATTGTCTTTCCCTCGTCGGATCTTCCCTGGCGCTCGAGCCGCGAACCTTCGACCAGGTACAGCTCGCAGCCTATGATCGGCTGGATCCCCTTGGACTTCGCCGTGTTGTAGAACTCGATGGCGCCGAAAAGATTGCCGTGGTCCGTGAGGGCGATCGCCTTCATCCCGAGTTCGGCCGCGCGGTCCGTCAGCCGGTCGATCCTGCAGGCGCCGTCCAGCAGGCTGTAGTCGCTGTGGACATGGAGGTGGACGAAGTTCTTGTCGGCTGACGGCACGATTCAACCCCAAGACGTGCCCGGCC
>CAZSEH010000139.1:0-6677 GCA_964605835.1 uncultured Opitutaceae bacterium | reverse complement strand
GTCGGCGGCGGAGCCGCCGGAGTCTTTGCAGCCATTGCCTGCGGCGAGGCCTGTCCCTCGGCGGAGGTCATGGTGTACGAGGCGACCGAGCATCCGCTCGCGAAGGTGCGGGTGTCGGGAGGAGGGCGCTGCAACGTCACGCATGCCTGTTTCGAGCCCGCCGAATTGGTCCGCGGCTATCCCCGCGGCTCGCGGGAACTCCTCGGGCCGTTTCACCGGTTCGGGCCCCGGGAGATCTTCGCCTGGTTCGCGGGGCGCGGCGTCGAATTGAAAACGGAGGAGGACCGGAGAGTCTTTCCGGTGACGGACAATTCCGCCACGATTGTCGACTGCCTGCGGGAGGCGCTGCGCCGCGCGGACGGACGGCTGAGAACCCGGTGCGGCGTCCTGGCGCTGGCGGGCCGGAAGGGGGCCTTCGAACTCAGGCTCGCGACCGGCGAGACGGCCGCCGCGGATCGGGTCCTGGTCGCCACGGGTGGGAACAAGGGTTCGGCGGGCCTTGCGATTGCCGCGGCCGCGGGACATGCGATTCTGCCGCCCGTTCCGTCGCTTTTCACCTTCCACGTCGACGATCCCCGGCTGAAGGGACTCGAGGGGCTTTCCTCGGCTTGCGCCGAAACGAGGGTCAGGGGGACGGGATTGGCCGCGTCTGGCCCGATCCTTGTCACGCACTGGGGCTTGAGCGGGCCGGCGGTCCTGCGCCTTTCGGCGTGGGGTGCGCGCGAACTGCACGCAGCCGGATACCGTTTCACCCTGGGCGTGAACTGGGCTGCGCCGCGCACGACGGACCAGGCCGAGGCGGCCCTGGCGGCGGAGAGGTCGGCTTGCCCGCGCCGCAGGGTGGCTGCCGTCAACCCATTCGGCCTGCCCGTGCGGCTCTGGGAAAGGCTTTGCGCGGCGGCCGGCGTGCCGGCCGTCGCCATCTGGGCCGGGGTCTCAAAGGCCGCGCTGCATTCGCTGGCGCTGCAGACGACGGCGGGAGATTTCCCCGTGACCGGCAAGAGCATGAACAAGGAGGAATTCGTGACCTGCGGCGGGGTCCGGCTCAATCAGGTGGATTTTGCCACCATGGAGAGCCGGGTCTGCCCCGGGTTGTATTTTGCCGGCGAGGTGCTCGACATTGACGGGGTCACCGGCGGCTTCAACTTTCAGGCAGCGTGGACGACAGGCTGGCACGCGGGGCGGGCGATGGCTGCGCGGTGAGGCCGCATATTCAGGCTCGTTAAGCTGCCTGCGCGCCTGCTACGAGTGGGGGAGTGATCTGGACCGAGAACCCGATCTTTTTCGTCGATTTCGAGGGGAGCCGCTCCTCGGGTGTGCTGGAGTATGGCGTGGCGACGCTGCTCGGAGGAAAGGTTGTGGAAACGAAGACTCGGATGTGCGGGGCGACCGGGCCGGTGAGCCCGCAGGACACGGAAATCCACGGGCTTGGAGTCGGGGAGCTCAAGGGAGCGGCGCCGCTCTCGGCCGATTGGGAGTATTTCGCGGGCTTGAGGGAGCGCGGGCCCCTTGCGGCCCACTACGCGGGAGCTGAAAACTCGCTTCTCAAATCTGTCTGGCCCTACCCCCGCCGCTCACCGGACTTTGTATGGCCGGGCGAGTGGATCGTCGACTGGGGACCGTGGATCGATTCGGCGCGCCTTTTCGGGCAGCTCTATCCCCGGTTCGAGTCCGGCCGGCTTGAGGCCCTGGTTGCGGCTGCGGGATTGCAGGCGGAGCTCGATTCCCATGCGGCGCTCCACTCTCCGCCTGGACGCAGGCGCTACCATGCGGCGCTCTACGACGCGATTGCGGGCGCCCTGCTTCTTGGGATGCTGGCGCGGATGCCGCAGTGCGCAGGCTTGAGCCTCGGCCAGTTGCTGGCGCTAAGCACCCTCGATGGGGAAAAGCGGGACCGGATGAGCCAGGGCGAACTCTGGTAGCCCGGTTGGCCGTCCCGGGATCACTTCGCGTCCTGAGGCGGCCCTGCTGCGGACTGCGGTTCGCTGATCAGCCGGACCCGCACTTCGCCGATGTCCTCTATTTCCATCCTGAAGCCTCCCCACGTGCCCACCGGAGTCAGCTTGACCTTCGGATTGTTCACCGAGCCCCCGTTGTTATAGTGGCTGTAGTCGGACACTTCCCATCGGGTGCCGTTTTCGAGGGTGAAGACGGTGTGCGCCTCCCATCCGTTGACCTTGCCCAGGATCCGGCCCTCGACCGATTGATAGGCCACCTTGGTCCCGGGGGTGATCAGCACAATCGCCCGTGAGAGTATCCCGCCTCCGGACGCCTTCTTCGCGGAGGCCGCCTGGGCTGACGCCTCCTCTTTTTCCCTGGCTTCGGCGGCCTGCGCGGTCTTCGCCTCGGCCTCGGCCTGGCTGGCGCGCGCTTCGGCGGCAGCCTGCGCCGCGGACGCCGCGGCGGCCTGCTGGCGCGCGGTTTCGAGCGCCCCGCTTTTGTAGGATTCCACCAGCTGGTCGAGGCGCGCGAGTTCTTCGGGGGAAAGTTTTGAAAGCCCGGCGGCGGCGAAGTCCGCTGGTTTGACAATCCGGGAAAACTGGTCCGGGTCGGCAAAGGCACAACTGACCATGGCCATGGCGATGACAGCGACTGCGTGGCTCCGGTTCATGGGGCCAGAATCGCGCTGGCATCCGGCCTCGGCAATGCCATTTTGGACGGCTTGCAGACCCTGCTCGCCCTGGTTTTTGACTTCGACGGCCTGATTCTCGACACCGAGTCGTCCATGATAGACGCCTACGCGGACGTCCACGCGGCCCACGGGGTCCCTTTTGACCGGACGCAGTTCCTCCGGAGCGTCGGGTACCCCGACTTTTCCTTCGACCCATGGCATGCGTTCGAAAAATGGGCTGACCGGGCGGCCCTGGAGGCCGAGAGGCGGGAGCGCAACCGGGAGCTCGACCTCGGCCTCACAATCCTGCCCGGGGTGGTTGCGCTCATGGATGAGGCGCGCGCTGCCGGCCTCCGCCTGGGCCTCGCCTCCAATTCCGGGCATGCGCATGTCGAGCGTCATCTGGGCCGGCTGGGCCTTCTCGACCGCTTCTCGATTATCGCCTGCCGGGAGGATTTCGCATCGCCCAAGCCGGAGCCGGATGTGTACCGGCTGGTCCTGAACCGGCTCGGAATCAAGGGGAGGGAGGCGGTCGCCTTCGAGGACTCGGTCGTTGGAACCCGTTCCGCACGCCGGGCCGGATTATGGGTCGTCGCGGTGCCCAATGGGTCGACCGCGCAAATGGATTTTCCGCAGGCGCACCTGCGCCTGAATTCGCTCGCCGACACGAACCTGGCGGACCTCCAGGCGCGGGCGGCCGCCGGGTTTCGCTGATCGTCAGGGCGCCGCCGCCGCTTCCTCCTCCTCGGTCTCGACGATCCGGGCGATGTTGAGGAGCTTGTCCCCCTCTGCGAGGGTCAGGAGCTTCACGCCCCTTGCGCCGCGGCCGGTTTCCCGGATCTCGCTAACCCGCGTGCGCACACTCTGGCCCTTGGCGGTCAGCAGCATCACCTCGTCGTCCTCGCCGACGCTCAGCGCCCCGGCGACGTTGACCGATCCATCCTCGGGCAGGTCGATTGCGATGACCCCGGATCCGCCGCGGGAGATCAGCCGGTAGTCTGCGAACGGGGTGCGCTTGCCGATGCCATCCTCGCGGGCTATGAGGAGCTGGGCGACCGGGTCGCAGACTTCAATCGCCTTCACAAAGTCCCCGTCGAACTTGAACCGCATGCCGGTCACCCCGACCGTGTCCCGGCCCTGGTCGCGCAGGTCCTCCTCCTTGAACCGGACGGCCTGCCCCTTGTGGCTGACGAGGACGACCTCGTTGACGCCGGTCGTGAGGACGCAGCCGACCAGGCTGTCCTGGTCCTCGAGCTTGATCCCGCGCAGGCCGCCCTCCCGCGTCGCGTTCGCGTAGTCGGCAATGTTCGTCTTCTTCGTGATTCCATTCTTCGTCGCCATCACCAGATGCAGCGAATCGGCGAAATCCTTCACGCAGATCATTGCGGCGATCGTCTCGCCCTCGGACAGGCGAAGGAAGCTTGAGACGGACTTCCCCTTGGATGCGCGGGTGCCCTCGGGCACGTCGTAGACCTTCTTGGCGTGGCACTGGCCCTTGTTCGTGAAGAACAGGATGTAGTCGTGCGTGCTCGCCGTGAACAGGTGCTCGACGAAATCCTCCTCGTAGGTCTCGGTCCCGATGATGCCCTTTCCTCCGCGCCTCTGCGAGCGGTAGTCGGACACGCGGGTGCGCTTGATGAAGCCCAGGTGCGAGGCCGTGATGACGCAGCCCTCGTTGGGGATGACGTCCTCCATCCGGAATTCCCCGACGGCCGCGACGATCTCGGTCCGGCGCGGCGAGGCGTACCTCGCCTTGAGCTCCAAAAGCTCCCTCTTTATCAGCGCCAGGAGCTTGGCCTCGGATTCGAGGATGCCGCGCAGCTCCTCGACGAGCTTCAGGAGCTCCAGGTACTCCGCCTCGATCTTGTCGCGTTCGAGCCCGGTGAGCTGGTAAAGGCGCAGTTCGAGAATGGCGTCGGCCTGGCGTTCGCTCAGCGGATAGCGGCCCATCAGCCTCGTCTTGGCCTCGTCCCGGCTCGATGAGGCGCGGATCACGCGGACGAAATCGTCGAGATTGTCGAGCGCGATCTTGTAGCCCTCGAGGATGTGGGCGCGCTCCTCGGCCTCCCTCAGGCGGAAGCGGGTGCGCCGCGTGATCACCTCGCGCCGGTGCGAGACGTAGCACTCGATCAGCTCCTTCACGTTCATCTGCTTCGGCCGCTTGTGGTCGATCGCCAGGAGGATGACGCCGAAGGACGACTCGAGGGCCGTCTTCTGAAAGAGCTGGTTGATGACGACCTTGGCCTGCTCGCCGCGCTTGAGCTCGACGACGATCCGCGTCTTCTCGTCGGACTCGTCGCGCAGGTCGCGGATTCCGTCGAGGTGCTTTTCGGAGACCAGTTCCGCGATCCGCGTCACCAGGGTCGAGCGATTCACGTTGTAGGGGATCTCCGTTATGACGATCTGCTCGGAGCCCCCCTTCATCTCCTCCGTGTGCGCCTTGCCGCGGATGCGCACGATGCCGCGCCCGGTCCTCAGGTAGCTCAGTATCCCCTCGCGCCCGGAGATCACGCCCCCGGTCGGAAAATCCGGCCCCTTGACGATCTCGCAGATCTCATCGACCGATATGCCGGGCCGGTCGATGATGGCGCAGGTCGCGTCGATGATCTCGTCCAGGTTGTGCGGGGGAATGTTGGTCGCCATGCCGACCGCAATCCCCGTCGAGCCGTTCATCAGGAGGCTGGGCAGGGCGGAGGGAAGCACCGTGGGCTCGGTGGTCTCTTCGTTGTAGTTCGGGGCAAAATCGACCGTGTCCTCGTTGATGTCGCGCAGCAGCTCCTCGGAGATCTGGTCGAGCCGGGACTCGGTGTAGCGGTAGGCCGCCGGCGGATCTCCGTCGACGGAGCCGAAGTTTCCCTGCGGATCGATCAGCGGATAGCGGACGACCCAGGGCTGCGCCAGCCGGACGAGCGTGTCGTACACGGACGCGTCGCCGTGGGGGTGGTAGTTGCCCAGGACCTCGCCGACGACCTTCGCGCACTTGTTGAAGGGGCGGTTGTGCAGCAGTCCCAGGCGCAGCATCGCATAGAGGATGCGCCGCTGCACGGGCTTGAGGCCGTCGCGCGCGTCGGGCAGCGCCCGGGAGATGATGACCGACATCGAGTAATCGATGTAGGCCGTCTGCATGATGTCGGTGATGTTGGCCGACGCGAGTTTTTCGGAACCGGTGTACATCTATGGTATATTCCTTGGGATCGGCGCGGCCGGAGAGCTCACACGTCGAGGTACTGGACGTTCAGGGCGTTGTCCTCGATGAACTGGCGGCGGGGCGGGACGTCGTCTCCCATGAGGAGCGTGAACAGGGCGTCCGCCTTCGCGGCGTCGTTGATCGACACGCGGAGGAGCCGGCGCTTCTCGGGATCCATGGTCGTCTCGAACAGCTGCTTTGGGTTCATTTCCCCGAGGCCCTTGTAGCGCTGGATGGAGAGCCCCTTCCGGCCGATCGCCCGGATCTGCGAGACGATCTCCAGCGGGGCGAACAGCTCCGTCTTCTGCTCGGTCTTCTGGCCGGCGTTCTCGGTGATGACGTAGCGGGGCGTTTCGGTGCGGCCGAAGCGGTTGATCTGCAGCTCGGTCCTGGCGATCACCTTCAGCAGTTTCGACATCTCCGTGCTTTCAAAGATCTCGTGGATCGTGATCCGCCTGGCCGCCGGGTCGGGCCGGACCTCGGCCCGCGCGTCCTCGGGCTGGTCGAAGAGGTCGGCATCGAGCCCGTGCGCCTGGACAAACGCCGCGCGGGCCGCCTCGTCGTTCAGGAATTCGGTCGACTCGCGGTTTCCCTCGCGGACCCGGGCCACGTAGCGCGGAAGCTCGTGCGTCGCCCGGTCGTGCCGGTCGAGGTACGCGCTGAGCGAGGCGCCGTAGCGGGCGACACCCGCGCCGAGCTTCTCAAGCACGGCCAGCGCCTCGACGATGCGGTCGATCTGCTGCGGGGCGAACACGTGCTTGTCCTCGATCCGGGTCAGGACCACGTCCTCCGAGCCGAGCTCCAGAAGGATGCGGTTCATCTGCTCGTCGTTGTCGATGTACTGCTCGCGCTTCTTGCGCTTGATCTTGTAGAGCGGCG
>CAZSEH010000138.1:0-6711 GCA_964605835.1 uncultured Opitutaceae bacterium | reverse complement strand
CCGAGGCAGTCAAGGCTCCCGAGGCAGTCAAGGCTCCCGAGGCGGCCAAGGCGCCCCATGAGGGCGCGAGGTCCGGCGGCAGACCGTACGGGAACATGGGTGGCCGCCGCGACATGCGGCGCGACAACCGCCGCGACACACCGCGCAACGATGACGACGGGCCGCAGATGGTCGAGAAGGTCGTCTTCGTGAACCGGTGCGCAAAGGTGGTGAAGGGCGGCCGGAGGTTCAGCTTTGCAGCGCTTGTCGTCGTCGGCGACCAGAAGGGCAACATCGGCGTCGGCTACGGCAAGGCGAACGAGGTTCCCGATGCCATCAAGAAGAGCACCGAGCACGCGAAAAAGCGCCTGATCCACGTGAAGCTCAAGGGAGACACGATCCCGCACGACGTTTTGGGCCAGTTCGACGGCGGCAAGGTCCTCCTGAAGCCCGCTTCCCCCGGCACCGGCCTGATCGCCGGCGGCGGAGTCCGCGCCGTCCTCGAGGCGGCCGGCGTCAAGAACGTCCTGACCAAGTCAATGGGCTCGAACAACCACATCGCCGTCGTGAATGCGACGGTGGACGCCCTCTGCCAGCTTCGGCTGGCGCAGGATTTTGCGAACGTCCGCAAGTAATCTCCATGAAACTCCACGAACTCTCTAACGTCCCCGGCGCGATCCATCGCCACAAGCGGGTTGGCTGCGGCGAAGGCGGCGGCCATGGGAAGACGAGCGGACGGGGCGGCAAGGGCCAGACCGCCCGTTCGGGCGGCAGCATCCGTCCGGGATTCGAAGGCGGCCAGATGCCGCTCTACCGCAAGCTTCCCCACCGCGGCTTCAACCAGGCGTCCTTCCGGCTTCCGCAGTCCGTCGTCAACGTCGGCGACCTGGCCTCCCTCGAGGCCGCCGTCACCGAGGTGAACCCGGCCGTCCTCGCCAAGGCGGGGCTCGTCCGCGACGAGAAGGTCCCGGTCAAGATACTGGGAACCGGCGAGATCGCGCGCGCCCTCAAGGTCACCGCCGCGAAATTCTCCGCCTCCGCAAAGGAAAAGATCGAAAAGGCCGGCGGCCAGGCGGTCGTCGAGTAAGTCCATCGGCTGCGACGGCGCAAACTCCGGAACCGCCTCCGTCCCTCAACCCCTCCCACCGTGTTTTCAGCCTTCACCAACTGCCTGAAGATCCCTGAACTGCGCTCGCGCATCTTTTATACGCTGGCGCTCCTGTTCGTCGCCCGCGTCGGAGCGCACATTCCGCTTCCAGGCGTCGACATGACCCCCGTCACGGCCTTCCTGACGAGCCAGCAAAACAACAGCGGTGTGGGCGGCCAGCTCCTCGGGCTGTACAACATGTTCACGGGCGGCGCGCTGACGCGCGGCGCAGTCTGCGCCCTGGGCATCATGCCCTACATCAGCGCCTCGATCATCTTCCAGCTGATGACGGCGGTCGTCCCGTCGCTGAGCCGCCTCCAGCAGGAGGGCGACGTCGGCCGCCAGAAACTGACCCAGTATACCCGCTACGCGACCGTCTTCATCTGCATTGTCCAGGGCGCCCTCCTGATTCTCGCCCTTGAGACCCATCCCGGAAGCCTGATCTCGGGCTACGACGTGAACCAGTACGGCCCCATTGTCATCGTCGGCAAGGTGGGCTTCCTGATCTCGAGCGTCGTCCTCATGACGGCCGGCACGATGCTTCTCATGTGGCTCGGCGAGCAGATCACCCAGCGCGGAATCGGAAACGGCGTCTCCTTGCTGATCACGATCGGCATCCTGGCCCAGTTCCCCGGGGCGATCGGCGCCGCGATCAGCATGTTCTTCAAGCCGGTTGGCACGGGCGACGCGATCGGCCTTCCGACCGTGGCCCTCATGGTCCTCCTGTTCATCCTGGTCACGATGGGCATCATCATGGTCGTCCAGGGCCAGCGGAAGATCCCGGTCCAGTATGCCAAGCGTGTCGTCGGCAACAAGGTGATGGGCGGGCAGAGCTCGTTCCTTCCCCTCAAGGTCAACTATTCGGGCGTCATGCCGGTCATTTTCGCCGCCGCCATCCTCATGTTCCCCGCCCAGATCATGAGCCAGCTCGGGGCCGCCCTGAACCAGAAGTTCCTTATCGAATTCTCCTCGAACCTGATGCGCGGCCACTGGACCTACTACACGGGCTACTCGCTCCTGATCCTCTTCTTCAGCTATTTCTGGGTGTCGGTCATGTTCAAGCCGATCCAGATCGCCGATGACCTGAAGAAGTACGGCGGCTACGTGCCCGGAGTCCGCCCCGGCGAGCCGACGGCCAAGTTTCTCGATTTCATCATGACCCGGCTGACCCTGGCCGGCGCCATCTTCCTGACCATCATCGCCGTCATCCCGGACATACTCTACTGGCACTTCCAGATCAGCTACCAGATCGCCTACTTCTTCGGCGGCACCGGCATGCTGATCACGGTCGGCGTCATCCTGGACACGATGCGCCAGATAGAAACATTTCTCCTTCAACGGCATTACGACGGATTCCTCCGCAAGGGCCGCCTTCGGGCCCGCAGCGCCAATCCCCAGCAGGCAATGATGGGCGACGCCCTGGCGATGGATGCCGTGATGAAGCTCGTCTACCCGCTCCTCGGGATGCTGTCCCTCGGGCTTGTGATCTGGGCATACCGCGCCTTTGCCAGATAGTTCTTTACTCCGATGGCATATGCCGCCATCAATCAACCCTTTTCGCCGGACGGCACTGATGCCAAGGCGAAATTCCTCCTGCTCGGTTCCCTTGGGGTGTCATCCAATCCATTGAACCGGGCCTGTTCTTTGCACATTGAGCACGTCTCTCCCGACAGCCTGCTGAACCGGGAGATTTCGCGCACGCCCCGGGCAAACCCGGGGTCTGAAGCCGCCACCCTCGCGCTCCTGCGCCGGTGGTTCTTTGCGCGCAAACCTGATGCGGGATTCATCCTGACCGGATTCCCGGCTACGCTGCTCCAAGCGAAGGTGTTCGACGAATGGCTCGAGGCCCGGGACGAGACCCTTGACGGGGTTCTCGCTTCTGCCGACGCCCCCGAGGCCCTTGCGGCCCACTATCGCACGCTGGGACTCCTGCAGTCGCCATGATACCGATCAAGGATTCTGCCGGGATCGCCCGGATGCGTGATGCGTGTGCCGTCGCCGCCGCGGTGCTTGCTGAACTCAAGCCCCTGGTTAAGCCCGGAATCACCACGCAAGACTTGGAGGAAGCCGGCCGTGCCGCCATCGAGCGGTTTGGCGCCAGAAGCGCCTGCTACGGCTATCAGCACGAATCCCGCCGCTACCCGGCGCATACCTGCATCTCGGTCAACGAGGAGGTCGTCCATGGCATTCCGTCGTTTCGGCGGGTCCTTGCCGAGGGCGACATCGTCTCCCTGGACATCGTCATCGCCTACAACGGCTACATCGGCGACAACGCCGTGACGATTCCCGTCCCGCCGGTCCCGCCCGACGTCGAAAGGCTCCTCAAGGTAACCCGCGAGGCCCTCGACATCGGGATACGCCAGGCCCAGGTCGGCAACCGGATCGGCGACATCTCGTGCGCCATCCAGTCCTATGTCGAAAAGAACGGCTTCAACGTCGTTCGCGACATGGTCGGCCACGGCGTCGGAGTCGCGATGCACGAGCCTCCCGAGATACCGAACTTCGGCCGGGCCGGAACCGGTTTCCGGATAAGGCCCGGAATGACGTTCGCCATCGAGCCGATGGTCAACCTGGGCGGCTACCGGACGAAGACGCTCGGCGACGGCTGGACGGTCGTCACGACCGACGGGTCGCCCTCCGCCCACTTCGAACACACGGTGCTCACCACGGGACGCGGTCCCGAGATCCTTACGATCCCGCGGCCCGTCAGGCCCCCGGAAAAGCCCGCCCAATCCACTCCCTTTCCAATTCACTAACCTCTCAAAAGTTTAACTCCCGCAAAAATCCATGCCACGCCTCCTCGGTGTTGAAATCCCGGCGAAGAAGAAAGTCGCCTACTCGCTCCGCTACATCTACGGCATCGGGCCGACCATTGCCGACCAGATCGTCAAGGAGGCCTCGATCAATCCCTCCATGCGGGCCCAGGACCTCACGGAGGAGCAGATGAACAAGATCCTCCACATCATCACGGAGCACAAGTGGGTGGTCGAGGGCGACCTGCGCCGCGAGATCGCCGCCAACCTGAAGCGCCTCCAGGCCATCAATTGCTACCGTGGCATCCGCCACCGCCGAGGCCTCCCGGTCCGCGGCCAACGCACCAGCACCAACGCCCGCACACGCAAGGGCCCCCGCAAGACCGTGGGTGTCTCCAAAGCAGCGGAATAATTTCCCGTCATGGCCGAAGAAAATTCAGAGTCCAAGAAAGAGAAGAATCCGTCCGCCGAACAGCCCTCGGGCGCGCCTGCGAAGCAGCGCGGCCCGAAGGAAGGCGGAGCCCCAGCCGGCGAGAAGAAGGGTGGCAAGGGCCAGCCCTCCGGCGAAAAGCAGGGCGAAGCCCCGCATGGCGGGGCGAAGAAGGGCGCCAAGGCCGACGCCCCGGCGGAAGCCGGTGCGAAGGAAGGCAAGGCCCCGGCCGGCCCCAAGGGAGCCCCGGGCGAGCCCGCGGCCCCGGCCAAGCCCGTCGAGATGATCGGCGGCGTCGCCAAGCAGCCGACGGCCGAGGACCTCCTCAAGGAGGAGATGGGCGCCATCAAGGTCCGCAAGGCCAAGGGCTCGAAGAACGTCATTTCCGGAGTCGCCAACGTCCTCGCCTCCTTCAACAACACGATCGTCTCGATCACCGACCTCAAGGGTCAGGTGATCGCCTGGTCGAGCGCCGGCAAGTGCAATTTCCGCGGCTCGCGCAAGTCGACCGCCTACGCAGCCCAGATCATCGCCCAGGACGCCGCCCGCAATGCGATGGCCCACGGCCTCAAGGACATAGTGATCCGCGTCTCGGGGCCCGGCCTCGGCCGCGACAGCGCGATCCGCGCCCTCCAGGCGATCGGCCTCGAGGTCACCTCGATCGTCGATGTGACGCCCATTCCGCACAACGGGTGCCGGCCGCGAAAACGCCGGCGGGTGTAATATCCAACCCCGACCGGGCCGTCGCCCATGGCGCGGCTCATCGAGGGGCGTCTCCAAACACCGCCGCAAAAGAAGCCTTTCAAGAAACCAGACTCAAAATTCTTCACTCTCATGGCCCGCTACATTGGTCCTAAAACCCGCATAAGCCGGCGATTCGGTCAGTTCATCCTCGGCTCCGGCAAGGCGCTCGAGCGCCGCAATTTTCCGCCCGGCCAGCACGGCCCGAAAAGCCGGCGCAAGTTCACGGAATACGCCGTCGGCCTGAACGAAAAGCAGAAGCTGCGCTACGCCTACGGCCTCCTCGAGCGCCAGTTCCGCCGCGTATTCGAAATCGCCAAGAAGGAGCGCGGCATCACCGGCGAGCGCTTCCTGCAGCTCCTCGAGACCCGCCTCGACTCGGTCGTGTACCTCCTCGGAATTTCCAAGACCCGGGCTGCCGCGCGCCAGTTCGTCAACCACGGGCACGTCCGCGTCAACGGCCACAAGGTCGACATCGCCAGCTACAACGTGCAGCCCGGCGACGAGATCGAGGTCAAGAACAGCCCCGCCTCCCGCCAGATGGCCACGCGCAATCTCGAGGAGAACCGCATCCGCAACGTCCCGGGCTGGCTCAAGCTCGAAGCGGAGCAGTTCAAGGCGACGATCGTCCGCCTGCCCACGCGCGAGGAGATGGACCAGAACATCAATGAGCAGATCATCGTCGAGTTTTACAGCCGCTTCTGAGAAAGCGCCCCAAGTCCAAGTTTACCAACCCAAATCTCATCGTCCGCCCACCATTGCCATGTCCAAACGCCTCGGAAAGTTCGAACTTCCCAACAAGCTCACCAAGGTCGAGGAAGGCGCCACGCCGACCTACGCCAAGTTCATCGCGGAGCCCTTCGAAGCGGGTTACGGCCACACGGTCGGCAACTCCCTCAGGCGCGTCCTCCTCAGCTCGATCGAGGGCGCGGCCATTTCGTCGATCAAGATCGACGGGGTTAACCACGAATTCCAGAGCATCGAGGGGGTCGTTGAGGATGTCACCGACATCGTCCTCAACCTGAAGAAGATCCTCATCGTCTCGCACAAGCGCGATGCCGTGACCCTCCTCATCAAGGCCAACAAGGCCGGCGCCGTCACGGCGGCCGACATCCAGGCCGACGCCAACATCGAGATCGTCAATCCCGAGCAGGTGATCTGCACCCTCGACTCGAAGCGCGCCTTCGAGGCCGAGATCGAGATCAAGACCGGCCGCGGGTACTATCCCGGCGAGCAGAACAAGAAGGAGGAGCAGGCGATTGGCGTCATTCCGATCGATTCGCTCTTCTCCCCGGTGCGGCTCGTCAAGTACGCGGTCGAGAACACCCGCGTCGGCCAGATCACGGACTACGACAAGCTGATCCTCGAGATCTTCACCGACGGCCGGATCACGCCGGACGACGCCCTGAAGCAGGCCTCCTCGATCCTCAAGCACCACCTCGACGTCTTCGACCGCGTCAGCCAGGAGCAGTTCGAGTTCGAAAGCCAGCAGAGCGAGGTCAGCGAGGAGCAGAACAAGCTCCGCAAGCTGCTCAACATGTCGGTCAACGAGATCGAGCTCTCCGTCCGCGCCGCCAACTGCCTCAACAACGCCAACATCACCACCGTCGGCGAACTGGCGATGAAGACCGAGCAGGAGATGCTCAAGTACCGCAATTTCG
>CAZSEH010000137.1:0-6761 GCA_964605835.1 uncultured Opitutaceae bacterium | reverse complement strand
TGGTGGACCCTACTGGGCTCGAACCAGCGACCTTTTCCATGTCAAGGAAACGCTCTAACCAACTGAGCTAAGGGTCCCCAAAAGCCGGAGGGTTAACTCAATGGCGTGGAGGGGCGGGGGCAAGGAAAAATCGCCGCCGGCGGGGGCTGTCTCCCTCCTCCCGCACCCGTGTTACGGTGTTCCGGCCTCCGGCGCGGAGGAGGGAGCGGCCCCGAGCCGGACGTACTTGTACGGGTGGTGGTCCAGCAGGTTCGGATACCAGCCCTGGACCGAGGGCTGTTTCAGAAAGACATGGGTGTAGTAGTAGATGGGAATGATCGGGACCGCCTGGAGCAGCAGGGTCTCCGCCTGCCGAAGCAGCGCCCGCCGAGACGCGGCATCGGGCGTCCGCTCGGCGGCGAAAAGAATGGCGTCGTAGTCCGGACTCGACCAGCCCGTGTAATTGTTGCCGCTTCCACTGCGCCAGACGTCGAGGAAGGAGCCGGGGTCCTCGTAGTCCGCGATCCACGACGAGCGCATGATCTGGTAGTCGCCCGTGCGGCGGGCGCCCAAAACGGATTTCAGATCCTCGTTGACCAGGCGCACATCGACCCCAAGTTCGCGCCTCCACATCTCCTGGACGGCTTCCGCGATCAGGCGGTGGTTTTCGGAGTCATTGAAGAGGAGTTCGAACGCCGGCAGCCCCTTGCCGCCCGGGTATCCTGCAGCGGCAAGAAGTCGGCGGGCCTCGGCGAAATCGGTCGAAAACCCCGGGGGCGGCTCGTACCCGTCGATTCCGGGCGGAGTTAGCGCCCGGGCGGGCTTCTGGCCGCCGCGGAGGATTCGCCCGACGATGGCGCGGCGGTCGATCGCCAGGGCCAGGGCCATTCGGATGAGCGGATCCCTCAGGTAGGGGCGGGCCGTGTTGAGCCGGTAGAAATAGGTGCCGAGATAGGGATCGATCCGGAGAAACGGCCGGACTTCTGCGGCGCCCGAACGATAGGCGTCGATGCGCCCCACGGGCAGGGCGTCCGTCAGATGCAATTGGCCCGCCCGGAATTCCCGTTCCTCAGCGTCGAGGCTGTCGATGGGGTACAGCCGGATTTCCTTCAGCGCCACGTGCGCGGAGTCCCAGTAGCTGGGCGACTTTGCGAGGATGATGACCTTGTTCGGTTCCCAGGCCGAAAGCGTGAAGGGGCCATTGCCGACCAGATGGCCCGGTGTGGCCCAAGGATTGGCGCGCCCTTCCACCGGGCCCTCGCTTGCAATCACGTCGACGGGGACGGGACAGAAGGACCAATGGGTCAGAAGCGACAGGAAGTGCGGAGCCGGGTGCTCGAGCGCCACCCGTAGCGTGCGTTCTCCGAGGGCTTCAGCGCCCACACGGGAGAAATCCTTTGTCGCGGCCTTGTTGAAGGCTTCCGCGCCCTGGATGACATAGAGCAGGCTGGCGTTGCCGGCCGCAAGAGAGGGTGAGAGGATTCGCTTCCAGGACTGGACGAAATCCGCCGCCGTCACCGGCCTGCCGTTTGACCAGCGTGCGTCCGGGCGGAGAAAGAAGGTGTACGTGAGCCCGTCCGGCGAAATGTCCCAGCGATACGCGACTCCCGGCACGGGGTGCAGGTCGCGGGGATCCTCGGTCACGAGCCCTTCAAAAAGCCCCGAGATGACAGCCTGCTCCGCCGTGCCGGTTCCAAGCTGGGGATCGATGTCGGCCACCTCGTACCCGATTCCGCGCAGCAGCACCTGGTCGCGGTCCGCCCGCTGGACCTGGGTTTCCCGGCGCAGGCAACCGGCGGAGGCGGCCGCCAGCAGGGCGGCGAGCGCCACCGGCCAGGCGGTCCGGCATCTCATGGCCTTTCGATCAGCGCGACGGCGAAGGCCGCGATAGCCTCGCCGCGGCCGATTTCGCCGATTTCCTCGTTGGTGGTCGCCTTGATCCCGATCGCGCCGGGGGACAAGCCCGTTGAAAGGGAGAGGGCGGCCTTCATGTCTGCGATCCGGGACTGGATCTTCGGCTTTTCGGCTATCAGGGTGATGTCGATGTTGACGGGCGCGAACTGGTGCGAGCGCAGTTCCGCGATCACCTGTTGGAGGAGGACCTGCGAGTCCACGTTCTTCCAGGCGGGATCGGTGTTGGGAAAGTAGTGCCCGATGTCCGGAAGTCCGGCCGCGCCGAGCAGGGCGTCGCAGACGGCATGGGTCAGGCAATCGCCGTCGCTGTGCCCGAGCAGGCCGTAGTCGGTTTCAAATCGGACGCCGCCGATCACGAGCGGGCGCCCTCCGACCAGCCGGTGAATGTCGTATCCGTGGCCTACGCGAATCATGGGCTTGCCGGCAAGGACGCCGGGATCATGGAGCGCGCTCCTCCGCCCGGCGGCTGCTCATGAGAAACTCCAGATAGGCCATGTCCTCGGGCGTTGTGAGCTTCGGGTTTGGATGGGAGTTCTCGATGACGGCGATCGGATGTCCCAGGCATTCGACGGCGCCCGCGTCATCGGTAACGTGGAGCCCGCGCGCGGCCACCCGGGCATAGGCGCGCACGATGAGGTCGCGGGCGAAGACCTGCGGGGTCTCCATAGCCCAGAGCCGGCTCCGGTCGAGCGTGCGGAGGCGGTGCGCCTTGCCCACGCATTCCTTGATCGTGTCAGACACGCGATGCGCCAGGACGACGGCATTCTTCCTGCGCACGGCCTCGTGCAACGCGATCAGCTGCTCGGGCCGCACAAGGGGCCGCGCGCAGTCGTGGACGAAGACGTAGGCGATGTCTCCGGGCAGCACCGCCAGCGCATGCATGACGGAATCCTGCCTGGCCCGCCCGCCACGGACGAGCATCGAGGGCGTCGGGGACGCCGCCGAAAGGGCGAGCATCTGCCGGAGATCGCGATACACGACAACGTAGAGATCGGCGACCCCGCTCTCCATGAAGGCGGCGCCGGAGTGTGCGAAGACGGGTCGGCCCGCGAGCGGCGCCAGGACCTTGTCCTCGACAGCCCCCTGCATCCGCCGACCGCTTCCGGCGGCTAGAAATATGGCGGCAGTGCGGCTCATGAAGGGGCGTGCTTAATCAACCGAACGCAGGTCATTGAGGATTGCGGCCGCGGCCGCGGCATGATCCTTCGCCATAAGGATCGGGCGGCCAACAACAATAAAATTCGCTCCGGCGCGGCGGGCATCGGCGGGTGTCATCACCCGTTTCTGATCGTCGGCTCCGCTGCCGTCGGCCAGCCGGATCCCCGGGGCTATCAGGTTGACATGGGCGGGCAGCTGCCTCCGGAGGAGGGAAATCTCAAGGGGGGAACATACAAGGCCCCGGAGGCCCGCCGACACGGCGAGCTTTGCGAGCCGCGTCACCTGCGTCGCGGCATCCACCGTCACTCCCGTCTCCGCCAGGCCCAGGCCGTCCATGGAAGTGAGGACCGTCACACCCAGGACCATCAGGTCCGGTCGCGCGGCCCCGGCGGCCGAGGCCAGCATTTCCCGCCCGCCGGAGGCATGGACAGTCAGCATCGCGATCGGCAGCGGATTCAGGGACTCGACCGCGCGCGCGACCGTGTTCGGAATGTCGTGGAGCTTCAGGTCGAGGAAGACGCTGAATCCCCGTCCGGCCACCGCCCGGACGCAATCCGGGCCGTAGGCGGTGAACATTTGCAGGCCGATCTTCACCCACTTGACGGTCCCTCGCAGCTCCGCAAGCACGGCGTCCGCGGCGTCGCGGCTCGGCACATCGAGGGCCAGGATGAGTTCGCAGGGCATCGTTTCTGTGGTTGGGGGTCCAATTGACGCAAAATCGGGCCCGGAGGAAAGGTTTTCTTGTTCCAATTCGCCCAGATCGGCAAAGATTGGGGGTAAATCGGTGAATTCGATCCGCGTATATTCCCCTGCAAAACTGAACCTTTTCCTCGCGATCACGGGGCGGCGTTCGGACGGCTACCACGAGCTTGTATCGCTTGCGTCGCCGCTGGACTGGGGGGACTGGCTCACGGCCGAGGAGACTGGCGATGGCTTTTCGCTGGAATGCGGCGACCCCCGGATACCCAGGGATGGAGACAATCTGATCCTGCGCGCGGCGGTGGCGTTCAAGGCGGCATCCGGCTGGCGCGGCGGCGTCCGGTTCATTCTTGATAAGCGAATACCGGTCGGCGCCGGCCTCGGCGGCGGAAGCAGCAACGCCGTGGCCGCCCTGCGCGCGCTGAACCATCTGGCCGGCGGGCCGATCGACGAGGCCGGCCTTCTCAAGGTCGCCGCGGGGCTTGGATCGGACTGCCCGCTTTTCCTGAGCGGGAGCGCGGTCGTCATGCGCGGCCGCGGAGAACGGGTCGAGCGGCTGGCCGCGGAACCCGCGGCGCGCCTGAAGGGCCGGCGCGTCCTTGTAGCAAAGCCGGGCTTCGAGATCTCGACGGCCAGCGCCTACGCGAGGCTCGCGCAACGGGCTCGGGATGCGTACATGCCGGAGGCCGAGGCGGAACGGAGGCTGGCTGCCTGGCTCGGCGATGCCTCCGCCGCCGAGGGGATTCTCTTTAATAGCTTTGAGCGACCAACATTCGGCAGATTTATGGCGCTGCCGGTGCTCTCGGACCGGCTCCGAATCCGTTTCGGGCTCGACCTGCACCTGAGCGGAAGCGGCAGCGCCTGCTTTGCGCTCCTGCCGCCCGCCGGCGGCCCGCCTCCGGATGAGGTCGCAGCCCTGGTTCGCGACGCATGGGGCCCGTCGGCCCTCCTCAAGGAAGCGCGGATGGCCTGAGCGGGGCCTTTTGCCGCCGGGGGGGAAATGCAACCGGGCCGTCAGGCTGCAAAGATCCAATTCGCGCAATATCGGCATTGACCCCTGTGGCTTAAGCGACGTTATGCTCGGGCGCCGCTCCCGCCCTTTACCCCGGGGCGCGTGCGGCGCACATCGAATGCCTTCGGCAGCCCGCAGTCAGGCAGAACTCATCGTGCAAGGCATCTCCGCCTCGCAGGGGATAGCCTATGGCCAGATTTTTTTGTACCTGCAGAGCGAGATCGAGGTGCCCAACTACCAGGTCGACCCAGGAAAGCGCATCGAGGAGATTGCCCGCTTCGACAAGGCTCTGCTGGTCACCCGGCAGCAGATTGGAAAGATCCAAAGCGAGGTGGAGAAGAACCTGGGCCCCGAGGAGTCGCTCATCTTTGACGCCCATCTGCTCGTCCTCGAGGACCAGGCCCTCATATCCGAGACGATCCGGGAATTCGAGACGACCAGCCAGAACATCGAGACGTGCTTCAACAAGATTTCCCAGCGGTACATCCAGGCCTTCGCCGAGATCGACGACGAGTACCTGCGCGAAAGGGCGGGCGACATCCGCGACGTTGCGCAGCGCGTTCTCCAGAATCTGCTCGGCCAGGCTGAGAACAGCCTGAGCAGGCTCGCCGAAAAGCGGATTGTGGTTGCGAACGACCTCTCGCCCTCGGACTGCGCGAGCATCGACCGGAGCGCAGCCGTCGGGATCGTGACCGACAAGGGGAGCAAGACGAGCCACGCCGTGATAGTCGCCCGCTCGATGAAGCTTCCGGCGGTCGTCGGCGTGCGCGACATGACCGCGCGCGTGAAGACCGGCGATTGGGTGATCGTCGACGGCTACGAGGGCACGGTCATCCTGCACCCCTCGCAGCAGACGCTTTTCCGATACGGGAAGATCCAGCTGGAAAAGAAGTCGTTCGAGGAGCGGCTCGTCGAGGCCAACCGGAAGCCGGCGGTGACGCTCGACGGCGTCGATGTTCCGCTAATGGCCAACATCGGGAAGGTGGATGAGTTGGCGCAGGTGAAGGAGTACCTGGCGCAGGGCGTGGGCCTGTTCCGGACCGAATACCTCTATCTCAACTCCGCCCGGGTCCCGACCGAGCAGGAACAGTTCCTGGCGTACAAGGCGGTGGCGGAGGCCCTCGCGCCCCACCCCGTGACGATCCGGACCCTCGATCTCGGGGGTGACAAGCCGATGGCCGGAATCCCGGAACTGATGCAGCGGGAGACGAATCCCTTCCTGGGCTTCAGGGCGATCCGCTATTGCCTCGAGCATCCCGGAGTGTTCAAGGACCAGTTGAGGGCCATCCTCAGGGCGAGCGTCCACGGGAGGGTGCAGCTCATGTATCCCATGATAAGCGGTTCCGAGGAGCTCAGCCGCGCCAACGACGTCCTGGGCGAGTGCAAGGCCGAGCTGCGGCAGCGCGGGCAGCCCTTCAACGAGGAGCTCGCCGTCGGCGCGATGATCGAGATTCCGAGCGCCGCATTGACGGCCGACCTGCTGGCCCCGAAATGCGACTTCTTCAGCATCGGGACGAACGATCTCATCCAGTATCTGCTGGCGATCGACCGCGGAAACGACCGCATTGCCCACCTCTACGAGCCGACGCATCCGGCGGTCCTCCGGACCCTGAAGCGGATTGTCGACGAGGCTCACCGGCAGAGGATTCCGGTCAGCGTCTGCGGCGAAATGGCCGGGGACCCGGTCTTCGCGCCCCTGCTTCTCGGACTCGGAGTCGACAGCCTGAGCATGACCCCAAGCTGGCTGCCGACCGTCAAGTACATCGTCCGGGCGATGAAGATGTCCGAGGCGCGCGACATAGCCGCGGAGGCCCTGACGATGAATTCCCCGAAGGAAATCCACGCGAAGCTGGACGCATTCTACCGCTCGCGCGCCACCGTGGACAAGTAGCAGCGAAAGAATAGGACCTCAGGCCTCAAGTATTGAATGTAATTCAATACTTGAGGCCTGAGGTCTTATTTCTTGATTCCGCTTGCGAGCAGCGTCTCGAAATAGGGC
>CAZSEH010000136.1:0-6790 GCA_964605835.1 uncultured Opitutaceae bacterium | reverse complement strand
CGCAGGCCCGGCGTCCGGCGGGCTCCATCGGCGAGGACGAAAGATATGGCCAGGCCGGTGATTGTGAGGAGTGCCGTGAGCAGGACCGGATTTTGCGGAAGCGTTCGGTACGCCATGGTGAGAGCCACCAGCACGGGGGGGTGGAGCACGTAAACGCCGAAGGCCCGGTCGGAAAGCCAGCGGAACGAGGCGTTTTCGTGATTCAAGCAGCGTGAAAACAAGGCGAGCATGCCGAGGGACAGTCCGCAGCCCGTGAGTTGCTCCCAGACGGCCAGGCCAAAAGCCTGCCAGTGCCAGCCGCCATCAAATACGCCGTTCCCTCCCCATTTGATGCCGGCCACGAGCAGTGCCAGCAGCACTATCGGCCCTCCCACGAGGGCGATCCAGCCGGCTCGCCGCGCCTGCGGCGATCCCGCGAGCGCGAGCAGCCAGCCCCGTCGCCCGGCGAGCACACCCGCGGAAAAAAACGCAATATACTGTGGGAAGTAGCAAAGCTGCATGTTGAGCACATTCGTGCCCAAAGGCTGGACGAGCCGCACGGCGAAGGTGATGAGCCCGAGCGCGCCGGCAAAGAGCCAAAGTCCGCCCGCGGACGGCGCCCCGGATCGCGACGAGTCCGCCGCGTCGGCAGGAGTCCCCGCGACCGGACGCACGGCCCGCCAGCCGGAGAGAACCAGGCAGAAAATGAGGAGCGCAAAGGCAAACCACATCGGTCCGCTCGAACCGATGAAGCGGCCGGTACGGACGAATTTGGCGTAATAGGCGGGGGCCGGCCCGAATTGCGCATGCCAGGGATTGAGCCCCAGCAGGATGAAGGGGTGAATCACGAGCATGTAGAGAAGCGTCGGCAGCCCCAGCCGGAAGAGCCGCTCCCTGACGAAGGATCCTGCGCCCCGACGCGCGAGCGAGCCGTGCGCAAAGTAACCCGCGATGAAGAACAGCAGCCCCATGAAGAAGGACTGGAGGTGCGCCTGCCAAAGGATGAAGGGGACCTTTGCCGCGAGGGACGGCTCGCGGTCGCTCATGTAATACCAGCTGCCGACGTGGCTGTAGGTGACGCAGGCGTGCATATTGACCACCAGCACAATCACGAATGTGCGCAGGTGGTCGACCCAGGGGAGCCGGGATGAGACGCTCGGGGCCACGCGCTATGGAGGCTGGCATCCCGGGCGCGCGTCAAGGGAATTGGCTGCAATTCGATTGAGCCCCTTGCTCCTTCCGGAGAGGCGTCAGCCTCACCCGTCGAATGAGCGAAGCGACGGCAAAGGATTGCGCAGGTCCAAGGCGTCCATTAATCAGCCTTTTCAACTCTGCTCCAAAACAAACAAGGAAGGAATAGCATGAACAAGTTTCTCATCGCTCTGGCTGTTGGCGGCCTGCTTGCATTCGGCTCCGTCGCTTCGGCGCAAACAGCGCCCAAATCCGTGATCCATGTCGTGACCGTCGCCTGGAAGCCGGGCACGACCCCGGCGCAGATTCAGGCAGCGTTGGACGGGGCAAAGGAGCTCCCATCGAAGTACAAGGGAATCGTCCGCGTCTGGGCGAAGTCGATCAAGGTCCAGGGCGGCAAGGCCAATGCGATCGCGATGGAATTCGCGGACGAGGCGGCCCTGACGGCCTACACCGGAAGCGACGCCCAGAAGGACTGGTACAAGGTCTACCTGCCGATCCGGGGAGAGAGCACGACATTCGACATCACAAACTGACACGGTTGAACACGCCGTTTCAAAAAATCGGGATCGTCGGATCCGGGTCCATCGGGCTCTATTACGGCATGCGCCTCGCCTTGGGCGGCGCGGACGTGCGCTTCCTCATGCGCAGCGACCTCGATGCCGTCCGTGCCCGCGGCACACTCCGCCTCATCGACGGCGCCGAGACGAGCGAACTTGAGAAACCCGCGGTGTTCGCCACTCCCGCTGAAATCGGGCCGGTCGACCTTGTCGTGATCACGCTGAAGACAACGTCGAACGGCCGCCTCCCCTCCCTCGTGCCGCCGCTCCTGGGGCCTGGGACTGCGATCCTGACCCTCCAAAACGGCCTGGGCGCGGACGAACCCCTGGCGTCCCTGTTCGGTCCGGATCGCGTGATCGGCGGGCTCGCCTTTATCGCCACGAACCGAACCGCCCCCGGCGAGGTGACCTGCTTCCACTCCGGCTCGCTCACCCTGGGGGAGTTCGCCGGCCCGCCCCTTGCCCGCACGCGCGCCCTGGCCGGCCAATTCAACGAGGCCCGGGTCAAGACACGCGTGGCCGAGAACCTCGATTCCGCCCGCTGGCACAAGCTCGCCTGGAATGTCCCCTTCAACGGTCTCACGATCGCCGCGGGTGGAATCTCAACGGATGTCGTCTGCTCGAACCCGGCCCTCGCCGCCGAAGCGCGCGCCCTCATGGTCGAGATCCAACGCGGCGCCGCCGCCCTCGGCCACTCGATGACGGACGATTTTCTCAGGAAACAGTTCGACGTGACCGTTCCGATGGGTGCCTACCGTCCCTCAAGCCTCGTCGATTTTCTCGCCGGCCGCGATGTCGAGGTCGAGCCCATCTGGGGTGAACCCCTCCGACGCGCCAGGGCCGCAGGGGCTGATGTCACGAGGCTCGCGCTCCTTTATGCCCTTATCCAGAGCCTGGTTGTGCACCGCGGGCAGCCCGCCCGACAGGCGCCGGGAGCCGGCCGCCAGGGCCCCGCGGCCAAAGAAAAGGGCTGAAATTGCCCGTTGGATCTGGTTTACAGCCCTATGCTGAGAAAACTTTCCGTTGCAGCGATCGCGCTGTGCACCCTCGCCGGAGCCGCCCAGGCGGCGTTCATTCCCGAGAATTTCGACCCCGCGGTCCGCCCCCAGGACGATTTTTACCGTTATGCCGACGGCGGCTGGATGAATCGAACGTCCATTCCGCCGGAGTATCCCCGCTGGGGCAGTTTTGACGCGCTGCTCGTCCGCAATCAGGAGAATCTCAAGCTTCTTTGCGAAAGGGCGAGCGCCCAGGAGAACTGGGCGACCAAGGTTGAGCGGATGGTCGGGGATTTCTACGCAAGCGGGCTGGACACGACCGGCATCAATACGGCGGGCCCCTCTCCGCTCGAGTTCGAGTTCATGCGCATAGGAACGGTCCAGTCGCCGGATGACGTGCTGGTTGAAATCGCCCGCCTGCACCGGATCGGCGTCCCGGCGGGCTTCAGGTTTGAAGGCGCCCCGGACAGAAAGGACAGCGACCGCGACATCGCCGAGCTGGGCCAGGGCGGCCTGGGCCTTCCGGAACGGGACTACTATTTTCGCGACGACGAGAAATCGAAGAAACTCCGCGAGCAATACGTGGCGCACGTATCGCGGATGCTGGAGCTGATCGGCGACACGCCCGCAAAGGCCCATGCGGGCGCGGAAGCGGTCATGAGGCTCGAAACCGCGCTCGCAAAAGGCTCCCTGCCGCAGGTCGCCCTGCGCAACCCCTATGCGAGCTACCATAAGATGAGCCTTGAAAAGGCCGGGGAGGTAGCCCCGGGGATCAACTGGAAGAAATACCTCGCCGAAACGAGCGCACCGGTCTTCTCCGAGCTCAATTTCGCCCATCCCGATTTCTTCAAGGCGTTTTCCGCAGCCCTGGCCCAGACCCCCGTCGCCGAGTGGCAGGTGTACCTGCGCTGGCAGTTGATCAACGAGTTCGCGCCCTATCTTTCCGACAACTTCGCCCAGGAGGACTTCAGCTTCAACGGAACGACGCTCACCGGCACAAAGGCGATGAAACCCCGATGGCTGCGCGTCGTCACGACGATCGACAGCTCCGTAGGCGAGGCCCTGGGCCAGCTCTATGTCGCATCGTATTTTCCTCCCGAGGCAAAGGCCCGCGCCCTGAAGCTCGTAGCCGACGTCAGGTCGGCCCTGCGCGACCGAATCCAGACGCTGGAATGGATGGATGAGCCGACCCGCGGGAAGGCCCTCGCGAAACTGGACGCTCTCGGCGTGAAGATAGGCTATCCGGACAATTGGAGGGATTACAGCACCCTGGTCATCGACCGCGGCCCCTACGTCCTGAATGTCCTCAAGGCGAACGCCTTCGAGGTCCGCCGGAACCTGGCCAAGATAGGCCGCCCGGTCGACAAGGCCGAATGGGGGATGACGCCACCGACCGTCAATGCCTACTACAGGCCGACCCGAAATGAGATCGTTTTCCCCGCGGGAATCCTGCAGCCGCCGTTCTTTGACGCGAAGGCCGACGATGCCGTGAACTACGGCGCGATCGGCGCCGTGATCGGGCACGAGATGACGCACGGCTTCGACGACAGCGGGCGCCAGTACGACGGGCAGGGCAACCTGAGCGACTGGTGGACACCCGAGTCCGAGGCGCGTTTCAAGGCGCGCTCAGCGGCGATCGTGACGCAGTTCAACGGCTACTTTCCCCTCGAGAATGTGCACATCAACGGCGAACTCACGCAGGGCGAGAACATCGCCGATCTCGGCGGCATCCGAATCGCCCATGCCGCGCTCCAGAAGGCCCAGGCGGGCCAGTCCGGGGAAAAGATCGGCGGCTTTACGCCCGAACAGCGCTTCTTCCTGAGCTTCGCCTCAATCTACGCCGTCAAGTTCACGCCCGAGGAGCAGCTGAGGCGGCTCCGCGTCGATCCTCACTCGCCCGGAAGATACCGCGTCGACGGGCCCCTCTCCAATATGGACGAGTTTGCGAACGCCTTCAGCGTGCCCGAGGGCGCGCCCATGCGCCGGCCGGCCGCCGACCGGTTCACGATCTGGTGATCCGGCTGCGGGCGATCCCAGTCCAGAGGCTATCCGAAAACTGACAATGGACAGTGCAGTGCAGATTTTGGCCGGGAGCAAGGCGACGCCGAGGTGGCAATCCTCAGAGAGGCTTGCCCCGAGGCGGCAACGCGGCTCCAGGCCAAAAAATGCGCTGCAATGGCCTTTGGCAGTTTTCGGATAGCCTCAAGTGTCTCGTTCCGCCCCTGACTATCCGTTCCGCCTGGGGTTCCCGCCCGAACTCCCGATCAGCGCGCGCGCGGAGGAGATCACGGCGGCGATCCAGGCGAACCAGGTCGTCATCCTGGCGGGCGAAACCGGATCGGGAAAGACGACCCAGATCCCGAAGATGTGCCTCGCGGCGGGCCGGGGCGACCGGGGTCGCATCGCCTGCACGCAGCCCCGGCGTGTGGCCGCCCTCTCGGTTTCCCGCCGGGTCTCGGAGGAACTCGGCGTCGCCTGGGGCCGGGAGGTGGGCTGCAAGGTCCGGTTCAGCGACCAGACGACGGCGGCGACGGTGATCAAGTTTCTGACGGACGGAATGCTGCTCGCCGAGGCGCAGGGCGATCCGTTCCTGAGCGAGTACGACACGATCATAATCGACGAGGCCCACGAGCGCTCCCTGAACATCGACTTCCTTCTCGGTCACCTGCGCCAGCTCAGGCATCGCAGGCCCGATCTCAAGATCATCATCACCTCGGCTACGATCGACACGGCGGTCTTCAGCGCAGCCTTTGACGGTGCGCCGGTGATCGTGGTCGAGGGCAGGACCTATCCGGTCGAAGTGATCTACGCCCCGCTCGACTCCTTCGGCTCCGACGCCGACCCGGACTCGGCGGACGCAGCCGAAAAGGCGGAGGCCCTCCACTACATCGATGGGGCCGTCGAGGCGGTGCACCGAATCCTCAGGGAAAGCCCCGGCGGCGACATCCTGGTCTTCATGCCGAGCGAGCGGGACATCCGCGAGGTTCTCGATCTTCTCGAGGGCGGGCAGTCCAGGGGCTGCGAGATCATCCCGCTTTTCGGGCGCCTGACCAACGACGAGCAGCAGCGGGTGTTCGCCCCGGCCCGGCGCCGCAAGGTCGTCGTCGCGACAAACATCGCCGAGACCTCCCTCACGATCCCCGGAATCCATTTCGTCGTCGACACAGGCCTGGCCCGGGTGAACCGCTATTCGCCGACGGCCCGCACCCGGCGCCTGCCGATCGAGGCGGTCGCGCAGTCGAGCGCCGACCAGCGGAAGGGCCGCTGCGGCCGCGTGGCGAACGGCGTCTGCATCCGGCTCTACTCGGAGGAGGACTACCTCGCCAGGCCGCGCTTCGCCCAGCCGGAGATTCTGCGGGCGAACCTGGCGGACGTCATCCTGCGCCTCAAGGCCTCCGGCCTCGGAGACATCGAGCGCTTTCCCTTCATCGACCGTCCGGCGGACAAGGCGATCCGCGCGGGCTATGCGCTTCTGGAGGAACTGGGCGCCCTCGCGCCGCCCGAGCGCGCGGAGGCGTCCGCCCCTTCGCTGCCGTGGCGCCTGACCTCGATCGGAGGGGAACTCGCCCGCCTTCCCGTCGATCCCTCCGTCGGACGAATGATCCTGCAGGCCAGGGAGGAAAAGGCGGTCCGCGAAGTGCTTGTCGTCGCCGCGGGACTGAGCATCCAGGACCCGCGCGAGCGGCCGCTTGAAAAGCAGGCCCAGGCGGACACGGCGCACCGGCGTTTCGCCCATCCCGATTCCGACTTCCTGACGCTCCTCAACATCTGGGAAACCTACCACGGGGAATTCGAGGAGATGACCCAGTCGAAGCTGCGCCGATTCTGCCGCGACCATTTTCTCAGCTACGCCCGGATGCGCGAGTGGCGGGACATCCATCTGCAGCTGCTCGAGGCGCTGCGCGAACGCCGGGGGTTCCGGATGATTTCCGTCTTCGACGGGGCCGTGGGGGCCCCGCCGGGGCGCCCCCGCCCCGCCCAGCCGGAGAGCCCCAAAGCCCCGCCGGCGGCTGGGGCCCCCGCCCAACGGGCCAAACACCCCCGCATTATCGCGGGGCGTAT
>CAZSEH010000135.1:0-6961 GCA_964605835.1 uncultured Opitutaceae bacterium | reverse complement strand
GAGCGCTTGGCGATCTCTCCCTGCAACTCGCGCATGAGAATGCCCCAGGTGCCGTGCGAACCGCTCACGGCCCGGGCGAGAAAGTCGTAGATCGGATGAAGGTCGGGCTGACCGACCGCGCCGCCGATTGCGAATTGCTGCGTCAGCGGCCTGAATCCGTCGGTTCCCGCCGGGTCGAGGAGCTTCATCCCGTCGAGGATGACGCCCAGATCCCGGCTCGCGGCTAGGCTTGCATGGACCGCGATCGGCTGGCGCAGCAAGGCCCGGGTCCGGGCGTTGGCGATCCGGCCAGTGGCGCTGAAGCGCAGTTGAGGCGAGTCCAGGTGAAACTGCTCAAGGTTGAGCCCGCCATCGACGGCGAGCCGGCCGGAGGCCTCGCACCGGTCGAACGGCAGGTTCGACATCTGGCGCACGAGCCGGCCCAGGGCTTGCAGCTGGGGCGAGAAGGTCACCGCCCCTCCCAGGATGAGTAGGCTCGAGGCCATGTCGGCCTTGGGAAGAGTCAGCCGCACGGCACCGTTGGTCGCGCTCATCGAAAAATCGCCCGTCGCGTGACCCATCAGTTCCTCGATCCGCTCCGCGCTGCTTGAAAGTGAAAGGGACAGGTTCAGCCGGCCGTCCACCTTGGCGGGCTCGTTCGGGAAGGCGAGCGCGACGGCCCTTTGCGCGTCGAACCTGTGAACGTCGAAATGGGCGGCCATGAGGTACGGGCCGGCCGGAACCGCGAGAGCGTAGTCGACCGCCATGTCCGCGTCCCAGTCTCCATCGAGCATCTTTCCCGACAGCTTCCGCAGGGCAAAAGAGCGATCGGTCACATTCCATTCGCCGGCAAGATGGTCAATCGTGTACGGCGCGAATGCGACAGTTCCAATATCCAGAATGAACTTTCCACGCAACCCGCCCCAGATCGGTCCCGCATCGGCGGACGTGGAAGGGGCCGCAGAACTCATGGGCAGGGCGCCGCCCGTCGGCACCGGTGTTTTCGCCAGGCCGGCGGCCTTTGATCCGGGCGCCTTTGGGGCCACGGGTCGCGGCCTGCCGGGACGGGCCGGCGAGAATGCCCCGGCAAACGCTCGCGCGGCATCCAGGTCGAGATACTTGCTCTCGAATTTCGACGAGAAATCCAGCAATTCGAGGTTCTTCCTGTCCACCTTCAGAAGGAATGTGGCATCGCTCGGACGGGGTTTTGAATCCAGGGTGGCCTGGACGCGAAAACCGCCGACTCGCTCGGCAGGATCGGCCCTGGCCCTGGCGACCCAGTCGAGGTTTGGCGCCGGCCGGCCGTCGCGCCCGACGAGGCTGCTCAACCGGCCGCGGATTTCGACCACCTGGGTCTTCACCGGATCATTGGACATTTCCAGGTTCATGACACCCTTCGCCGGGAAACGCGCATGCGCCAGGAGCGGCAGCCGGCCGATCGCACCCAGGTCGGCCCACATGGCTCCGGATGCCTTCCGAAGCTGCGCCGACTTTTCGTTTCCAACGATTTCGAAGGCGGTTTCGAACCGGTCGAGCATATCGCCACCGGCGTAGGCGATTCCGTAGGTCAGGCTCATTCCCGCGGTGTAGTCGGCGTGGAAAACCGGCAGAAGCTCATAGGACAGGCCCAGGTCGAACGCGGTCCGGAAATTCAGAAGGCCCCGGTCGACGAGCGTGCGGCCGCGCCGCGTCAGCTCGAAATCTGCCACGGCGAGCGGATCCACGGATACGAGGCGGAAATGCCCAGGCGACAGCCGCAGGTCCATCGCCGTGGGCTGAAGCATCCCTTCCACCGCAAAGCCGTTCGCCGCCAGATAGGGATCGCACCAGGAGAGCGGAATCCGGCCGACGGAGAATCGCAGGGGCCGGGGAGAACTCGCAAGCCAGCCGGCTTGGGGCGCCCGCTCGACGAGGACGGGGGCCTGGCTTTGCGCCGAGGCAAGAATCGCTCCGCCTGCATCGACGAGATTGAACGCAAAGCGGTCGAGGGTCGCCCTGATCGCGGATTGGATCGATCCCGTCGCGGAGAAGGAGGCGTGCAGCGGGCCAAAGGTTCCGCCGCTATTCGGCAGCGCCGGAAGATCCATGACAAACGAGACATCGCCTGTCGGCCGGTCCCCGGAGCCGTGCATGTCGAAGCCGAGCGCGCCGCGAAGCCTGTTCCCGTTCGCATCCCGGCCGGCCATGTCCTCCAGATGAAACCAACCCACGCCGGGGCCGTAGGCGGCGCCGGGTGAAAGGCTGAATTCGCCGCGAAAAATCTCCCGCCCTCCCACGGCAAGGCGCAGGTCCTTCGCATGCCACGGGGTCGTCGTCCTGATGACCAGGCCCAGGCCCTTCTCATGGCGAAGCACCGACTCTCCCTCGCTCCAAGCGCCATCCAGGGAGCGGCCGGGCATCCAGCGCGACAGCCAGGCCAGGGGAAGTCCCTTGACCGAAAGCTTCGCGAGATCGGTGGTACCGAGCGCGCCGGCAATGGCGGACAGCCGGCCCGTTTCGAATGAAAAGGGGTGCGCCAGGCTCAGGGCGACGTAGGGCGTGGCCCTCGGGGCCGGGCGCAGCGCAAACTCGAGGGAGCTGAGCGTCACCTCCTTCCCGCTGCGGCTCGCGGCACATCTTCCGGTGAACAGGAAAGGCAGCGGGTGCTCCGGCCCTGAAAGCAGCGTTGGAAACGCGCCGTCGAATCCCGCCTTGAACTGGGCGACCCCTCCCTGCCAGGAATAGTCCGCGGCAAGCTTTGCGGCCACCGAGTCGCCTTTGTCGGTCTCCAGGCGCAGATCGTCCGCAACCAGGCTCATGCCGGCCGCCGTGAATCCCAGCCTGGGGCTGGCGCGGAAGTGCATCGGTGGAAGGGGCGGAAGCGCGCCGCCGCTGAGCCGGATGGGTTCAAGGGTCAGGGGCCCGACCGGCGCAAGCTGGACCGCGCCCGGCGCAAAACCGATCCTCCACGCAGCATTCAGTTCCCCGGGGCCCGCCGAAAGACCCTGCGCCTTCAGCCAGGGATTGGCCCAGGCGAGAGGCAGATGTTCCAACCTCAGCTCAGCCACCGTTTCCACGGGCCGCTTCCAGGGCCAGAAGGCCGCCGGGCCGAGCAATTTCAGCGTCACCGATGCGGACGGATCGGCGAAACCCATTGTGGCAGAGCCGCTTGCAAGTTTCCACGTGCTGCCGTCGCCCTGGGCCACCGCCTCGGCATGGCAGCGGACCAAACCCATTGCGGCGAGCTGCGGCAGGACGCGGTCCAAATCGGCCGCGAGGACGTCAGCCACGGCCTTCGCCTGCATCCGCCGGGTGGCGAAATCCGCAGACAGGTCAATCGTCGCCTCAGCCTTTGAATTCGACGCGCGCGCAACCGCGGCCGGAGCCATCCCGAGGACGATGCGGCCCGTGAGGAGCGAGGTTTTCGGGCGAAATCCGCCGTTGAATTCCAGGCCTCCCTCGCCGGCAAAGTCGATGACTGCGCGGTAGTCTTCCCCCTCCGGCGCGCCCAAGGCGGAAAGGTCGTAGGTGCATACAGGCGGCTTCGAGCCGCCAGGCCCTGCGAGTTCGCCCCGAATATCGAGCCTCTCAATCGCTCCCTCCCGATCCGCCGACATCCGAATCGTCCCCGCGCCGCGCCAGAACCCGGCCGCCGCCGTCGCCGGAGAGCTAGTTTCGACCGAGTATTTCAGCGTTCCGGCAGAACCGGGCGCAAATCCCCCGCCGGTCATTTGCCAGGCGCAGACTGCCACGGTCTCGGCTCCGCGCAAAACCGTGAGGCGCCCGCGCAGGTCCACTCCTTCAACCGAGGCGGGCAGGTGAAACGACTTGAGCAACCCGGAAAAAATCTTCTGCGGAGTTCGCTCCGCGCTGGCGACAGCTGCCTCCGCCGCCGCCCCTCCGGGCGCCGCCGGGGCGGCGATGTCATAGGAGCAGTCAAGGTCCCGGCCCACGCATCCGGCCACGGCAACCCGGCCTTTCATCAGCCGGGAGGGAATGATTCGAACGGACAGGCTTCCCGCGTCCACATGGAATCCGTTGCCGGCAAACTGCACATGCCCGAGGGAGAGGCCGGTCGGGCCGGCGCGGAACCGGCCGATCGCCACATGCCCGGCTCCGGAGGAGACAAGCGCCTTCTGCAGCAATGCCCGCTGCACCGCGGGAGTGAGAAGCAGCCCGATGGCGAGAATCAGGGCGGCCCCGATTCCAGCGACGACAGCGATCGCTCGGCTGCGCAGGAGGCGATCCGGCGTCAGGCGAATCATGCCAAAAAACTCGGACGCCCGGGAGTTGCATGCGAGCACAATATTGCCTTTACTGTCCGCCGCCCACAATGCGCGGGAAGCATCGTTGCCCATCGCGCGCCTCCGAATGATCACACTCGCTGAAGCACAAAAAAACGTCCGGGAGTCGCTTGACGGTTTTCCGCCGAGGATTACCGCCGCCTACATCGCCTTCGCCGAGACGGGGGATCCGGCCAGCCTGAATCTCGTGGCCATGGGCGTCCTCCAGTTCTACCTGGCCAAGAAGCCCGAGAAGCCGCTTGACGAGCTTCCGGGCTCGACGCGGCTTGTCGACGACCTGGGGTGCGACTCCCTCACAATGATGGACACGGTCTTCATGGTGGAGACCCTGTTCAACATCAAGATCGCGGATGACGAGCTGCCCAGGATCAACACCCTCGACGACCTGCGCGACCAGCTGCGCCGCCACGTCGCCGGCGGCGCCGGGAGCGCACATTGAGCGGACCTTATCATGTCCGCCCCGCGCGTAGTCGTCTCCGGAGTCGGCTTCGTCACCAGCATCGGCAATGATTGCGCGGCTGTAGCAACGAGCCTGCGCGAACT
This sequence comes from uncultured Opitutaceae bacterium, assembly GCA_964605835.1. Classification (GTDB taxonomy): domain Bacteria; phylum Verrucomicrobiota; class Verrucomicrobiia; order Opitutales; family Opitutaceae; genus Palsa-1447. The sequence continues at coordinate 2,156 of CAZSEH010000135.1, read as the reverse complement.
GCGTTCGGGGATCGAATCCCATGACTTCATTCCCGGCGCCGACCTCCCGGTCAAGGTGGCAGGCACGATCAAGGGCTTCGACACCTCCTCCATCCAATGGGCCGGATGGCGCTGGCCGGGGGGCTACGCCTTCACCCGGGACGCCCTGCGCGGCATGCCTCCGCACGGACTCTACGCCCTTTGCGCGACGGAACAGGCGGTTTCGGACGCGCGCCTGACAAAGGCCGATCTCACGGCGGAGGACACGGGGCTTTTCTGCGGCTCGGCCGGGTCGCCGCGGCTCCTGCGGCACTATCTCAACCAGATCCACGACTCGCGCGGCGCGCGCGTGTCGCCGATGGGCGTGGTCAGCACGATCGCAGGCTCGCTCAACTTCAACCTCGCCGCGCACCTGGGGATCCGGGGCGCCGTGGCCGGTTTCGTGTCGGCGTGCGCGTCGACGACCCAGGCAATTGGATACGCGTTCGACGAGATCGCGCTCGGGAGGCTCCGCCGCCTCCTGGTGGTCGGCGGCGAGGACATGACCATGGACTCGATCTTTCCGTTTCACGGCATGCGCGCCCTTTCGCGCAATCCCGACCCGGCCCGGGCCTCGAGGCCGTTCGACCGCGACCGGGACGGATTCGTGGGCACCGGCGGCTCGGTCGCCCTTGTCCTCGAGGAATCGGAGTCGGCCCGGGCCAGGAAGGCTCCCATATATGCGGAACTGGCGGGTTGGGGCCAGTCCGGCGACGGATACAATGTGGCCAATCCCGACCCCGAGGGCCGCGGCCTCGCTTCCGCAATGGCTCGCTCTTTGGCCTCCGCGGGCGTGTCGCCGGGCGAGATCGACTACGTGAATGCCCACGCCACCTCGACCCAGGCGGGCGACGCGGCGGAAGCCCTGGCTCTCCATTCGGTGTTCACGTCGAAGGGAGCGCACCCGTGCGTGAGCAGCACGAAGGCGCTGACGGGCCACAGCCTTTCCTGTTCCGGCGTGATGGAAACGGCCTTTTGCGCTCTCGCCCTCGACCAAGGCTTCATCCCGGGCGCCGCCAATCTCGAGAACCCCGACCCCGTCTGCGCGGGCCTTAACCTTCCGCAGAAGACTCTCTTATCGGGCCCTCGCGTAATCCTTAAGAACAGCAGCGGATTCGGCGGCAGCAATGTGTGCCTCGTTCTGCGCCGGTGGACAGAATAAGAACAAGGCTTCGGATTACATTCTTGTGAGGCACTGTCCTACACCTAATACAGACACCAGCCGCCGGTTAAATGCTTTGTGGTCCGAGCGCCGGGTCCCACGATAGTCGCTGAATGTCAGTTACCTTTGCTTTCCAGCAGCCGGCGGGTCCGGCGTCCCAGCGGCCGAGAGAGGGAATCTTCAGGCGCGGTCGGAATGGGGAGGCGGTCATTCTCGTGCACGGGCTAACCGGGACGCCGAACGAAATGACATTCCTCGCGTGGTACCTGAATTCGCAGGGCTACACGGTATCCTGCCCGCGCCTCGCCAATCACGGCCAGCCCCTGTCCATACTGAAGAGGACATCGTGGCAGGAGTTTTACGGGAGCGTGCGTGGGGCCTATGAACAGGTGCGCTCCGACCATGACCGGGTGTATGTGGGCGGACTTTCAATGGGTGCCCTGCTGGCCCTCCTCCTCGCCGAGGAGTTTCCATCCGGCGTATCCGGCGTGAGCTGCCTCTCCCCGACCCTGTTTTACGATGGATGGAATGTGCCCTGGTACCATTTTCTCCTGCCCCTGGCCTCGCGGACGATGCTGAGGAACTTTGTGTATTTCAAGGAGGAGTCCCCCTACGGGCTGAAGAATGAGCGGATACGGGAGAAGGTTCGCCAATACTACGAAAAGGCGGACATTCACGACATGAGCGACGTGGACCGGTTTGGCTATCCGTATTTTCCCGTCCGGCTGATCGCGGAATTGCGCGAACTTGCCGAGCACCTGCAGGCGCGCCTGGGGCGCGTGAGCTGCCCCTGCCAGGTCATCCAGGCGCGCAATGACGACATGAGCAGCGCCCGCAATGCCGAGTTCATCCATGACCGGGTGTCCTCATCGCGCAAGGAGATCGTCTATCTCGAGAACTCGTACCACGTCATCACGGCGGACCAGGAACGCGGCACGGTCGCGCAGCGAATGGCGGAATTTTTCTCGCCGGAGGC
>CAZSEH010000134.1:3028-7159 GCA_964605835.1 uncultured Opitutaceae bacterium | reverse complement strand
AGCGGCGTCGGAATCGGCGTGTACAAGACGGGCGCCGGGGCGCTGGAATTCAACGGGGCGAACACCTATAGCGGCGTCACGGAGATTCACCAGGGCGTCCTGAACATCCAGAACAATTCGGGCCTCGGCATGTACAGCACGGTGGGCTTCGGCGCCCAGGACAACAGCACTCAGGTCGACGCCACGGGAGCGCAGCTCCAGCTCCAGAACAATATAACCGTTTCCTCAAACGAGACTCTGACGCTCAACGGCACCGGAATAAGCACGAACGGGGCGCTGCTCAATGTTGCGGACACGAACACCTACAACGGCGAGATCATCCTTGGATCGAACACCCAGATCAACGCCAACGACTCGTCGACCCTGAAGCTGTTCAACGTGAACAACACGTTGGGCAACTCGTACGGCCTGATCTATGGATCGGGTTCCGGCGGCCAGAGCCTGACCTTCGGCGGCGGGGGAACCACGATCGTCAACGGCGGAATCGGGGGAACCACGGGCCAACTGGTCGGCAACATCATCGTCAATGCGACGGACGGGGTTTCGACGCTGGGGACGGTCATCTTCGCCGGAGCCAACAACTACTCGGGCACGACGGCGGTGAACAACGGAACACTTGAAATCGCCAATACGGGCGGCCTGGCGGGTTCCTCGGCCACCGTTGCCACAGGAGCGACGTTGGCGGTGGCGACCGACTACAACGGCGCCGGAGCAATCACCGTGGGCAGCAGCGGCCTGCCGATCACGATCAACGGGACGGGAACAAATGGAGCGAGCGACGGCGGCACCGGCAATGGCGCCATCGAGAACATTTCGGGCAACAACTATATCGGCAGCAATATCACGCTCGGATCGGCCTCCTCGATCAAGGCGGACTCGGGGACCCTGCTGACGGTCCAGGGCAACATCAGCGGCAGCGGCCAGAACCTCACCGTGGGCGGCGTCGGCAATATGCTGATCACCGGCAACGTCGGCAACGGCAGCGGCACCCTGACCAAGGTGGACAGCGGCACGGTCACCTTGGACGCCGCGACGACCAACACCTTCAGCGGGCTGACGACGATCAGCGGCGGCACGCTGGCCCTGGGGACCAGCAACCAGCTCCTCGCTTCGAACCAGCTTACGATCGGAGCCGCCGGCACGTTCAACATGAATGGCTACAACCAGACGCTGTTCACGACGACGACGGGCCCCTTCACGCTAAGCAGCGGCGGAACGATCAATTTCGGGACCTCGGGCAGCCCCTCGACGCTCACCCTTTCCGGATCGGGCAACATCACCTTCTCGGGTTCGATGACCGGCTACGGCACGATCTTCGTCGGTCCTGGCGTGACCCTGACCTTCGGCTCCAATGTCACCGACGCGAATCTCAACATCATCCTCGACAATTCCACGCTCGCCATCAACGGGCACAACCTGACCTTCGACAACCTCACGTTCGAAGGCGGCACGTCCAACCTCAATTTTGCGGGCGGTTCCTCGGTCATCGATTTCAAGGGCACCGTGTATGCTGGGTCCCTGTCCGACACGCTCCAGGTTCAGAACTGGACGAACGGGGTGAGCTACTACTACGCAACGACGGAACCCGACCTGGCGGGCCGCTTCAATCCGCCCCTCAACCAGATGGTTTTCGACACCCCGACATGGACCGGGACCAACACGACCTGGCTGCCCTGGACCGACGGTCCGGACCTCGACCACCAGATCACGCCGGTCCCCGAGCCCTCGACCTATGGCGCCGTGGCCGCCGCATTTGCAATCGGGCTGGCCGGGTTCGTCGCGCTTCGCCGCCGCAGGGCGGCTGTCGCCGCGTTGGCGAAAGTCTAGCTCTTACCCGGGATTCGAGATCGGGCCCGGGCGCCTGCCGCCCGTTCTTGGGTCAACCCCCGGGGGGTGACGGTCCGAGTAGTTATAGAGTGCATACATGATGTCAATCGGCATTGCCGGCAGGGCCGGCAGGTAGCGCTCGATCGGCCCGCTGCGGCCATTGTTCCGGAAGTAGCGTTCCAGGGTATCCAGCGCGGCAATCCTCGCTCCGGCGACCGTTTTCAAGGAGGCCTCGGCCGCCTGCAGCCGCTTCCAGTCCCCCGCCGCGCCCGCCGCGCAGTAGAGCGACATATAGGCGCCGAACCTCTGGTCCGCCTGCGCGGGCGGGTCCCTGTCGAATGCATCCGCAACCTGGGCGAGGACGGCCGCGCTTGGGTATCGGATCAGGTGGGCGCAGAGCAGCTCAACAAGCGGCGGGCTGGCCTTGCTTGCGGACAGCAGCTGGGCGGCCTGATCCCTGAGAATCCCCTGCCATCCCAGGGCCGCAAAGGCATCGAGGCCGAGCCGGCAGCGATCCGACGCCGGGAGGCGGTCCTGCTCGCGGCCGAGCTGAAAAAGGGCGTCGCTCGCGTAGCCGGCTCCGATGAGCCAGTCCATCCGGTAATAGAGGAGATAGGCGTCCGTGTCCGCAGGGACCGGCGCCGTGAGCGCGCTCCTGGCATTCTCCGGAGACTCCCTTCGGGTCATGAGTTCCCAGGCGCAGGCCTGTTTCGCAAATGAGGGCAGGGCCGGCGCGGTCGCGGCCCTCTCGAGAAATTTGGCGTCCCCGGTCCTGCGGCTGGCGATCACCAGGGCATTCAGCCAGGCGCTGGTTTCCGACTTCTCCGCATTCATCCGGTCCCAGGCCAGGACCTCGATCGACTTGAAATCACCCCGGGCAAGGAGGCTTGTAAACCAGGCTTCGGCCGTCTGCGGGCGCTCGGCTGGATGCTCGGCCATCAGCCTGCTGTAGATCTGGTTCGATACGTCGCCTTCGCTTGTCTGCCATAGCTGCGCCAGAATCCGGCCCGTCATGTAGCCGTGGGGATCGAGCTGGTAGCTCTGCGAGAGCGAAAGGAGCGCCTCACCCGTCCGGTTGGCGCGGAGGGCGGCCTCGGCCTTTTGGAGGAAATAGACGCCGCGGGACTCGCGGATTTCGTGCCAGGCCGGGGGCCAGGCGACCGACGCGAGGCGGACCGGATATCCGACCGTGTGCAGGAACACAAAGGCCAGCAGCACGCAGCCGACGTACACGGAAGCCGCGGCCCCGCCGGTCCAGCCCGCCGCGAGAAGCCAGAATGGCCGCACCCCGGCCGTGTCGACCGAGCAGCGCCATCGGCCGTCGGGCGCCATCCTGAGAAGCGGGCACACGCGGCGGAATCGCACCGGACTATTCCAATAGGCCGCCGCATCGCAGCCCGTCTCCCAGGCGCGGCCGGAATCGCTTGGATTCTGGCAGGGGCATTGGCTGCGCCGGCCGCGAATGACAAAGATCGTCTTGCTAAGGTTCAGCGCGACCAGCGCCCACCAGAAACGGCCAAAATCGCCCAGCCAGGCTCCGATCGCACCGGGCCCCATCCGCTCGAATTGCCTTCGAAGGAATCCGGTATCGTCGCGGTCGGTTTCGGGTTTTTGCGAGGTGTCTTGCAATTGAGCGCGTTTGCCGGGGACATTTTGCTCCGGCGGGCGAAAGCATGCCGGAGCAAGGGCTGCAGGTCCCCATCAAAAGTGCAGAATCGGCCCATATCTTCGAGAGGAATTTGGAATGGCGGCCGGCAGAGGGCAGCCCCGCCCCAGCCGGAGCGATGGACGCGGGCTAGCCTTCAAGCCCCGGGTGAGCCTTGAGATAGGTCGCCAGATCGCGGTCGAGGGACTTCCAGGCGACCCGTGAGCCGATCGCGCGGAACAGGGCGTGGATCACGGGATTTTCGTGGCGGAAGACGTTGAAAAGGGGCACCAGGCGGTGGCCCAGGTCGAGCTTCGCGCGGTACCCGGTCTGGCCGCTCTGCAATTCGGAGGCCCCGTGCGCATAGGCAAAATCGAGGGCCGCGTCGAATAGGCGGAAATACCCGTAGGTCTCGGTCGGGCGGCTGTAATCGAGGCCGATGAACTTGTTGATCACCCGGTTCCCCAGGCGGAAAACGAGCATGAAGGCGAGCAGGGCGCCGCTGGCCGGATCCCTCTGGAGAATGAACGCGGCGGGTTCCCGCGCGCTGATGCTCCTGAAGAATCGCAGGTCCAGCCGTTCGAACTTGGTCCTGCCCTTCTCGTAGGTTTGCCTGAAGAGCTCGAAAATCTCGGAAAGCTCGCGCTCAGACGGCCGCT
>CAZSEH010000134.1:0-2928 GCA_964605835.1 uncultured Opitutaceae bacterium | reverse complement strand
AAAAGCGTCCGCTGATGGGCGATTCTCGGGAAAACTCCCGAGAGCCGGCGCAGGACGAATGCGACCGGCGCCGGGGCCACGAGCGAAATGGGGACGTCGTGAAGGAAGCACGGGGCGACTCCCACCGGCAGCCCGCCCGACCGGATCAGCGCGTAGCGAAAGGTGAACTGGTCCTCCAGCCGGCTTTCATCGAGCGCCTGATACCAGAAGCGGCCCTCCAGCGGGGGCCGGAAGCATTCGCTCCAGAGCCGTTCGTCAATGTCCGCCGCGCGGTCTGCAAACTCGATTTCCACGGGCTCCATGAAAAACAGCCCGCTAGAGTGCCACGAACACCGCACCTGCGAGAATGCAAAGGACGCCGACCCAGCGCACGCGCCCGACCGCTTCGCCGAGGAAGATCCTCGACAAAAGGGCGACTCCGACGAAGCAGAGGCTCCCCAGGGGAAAGGCGACGCTCACATCGAGGAAGTGCAGGGCCAGGGTGTAGAGAAAAACCTCGGCCCCATAGGCGACGAGCCCGAGCGAGATCCAGGCCCTTGCAGACGAACCCGCCGGAATCCGCTCCGCGCGCACCCGCCAGGGCCCGGCCAGGATCCCCGCTCCCCCGGAGGCTCCGATCTTGAGGAAAAGCTGGGCAAAACTCTCCACGCCGACTGCGGCGATGAGGACGAGAATGCCTGTCGCTTCCCGCGTCATGGGCGGACGGCGCCCGGCTCATCCGCCGGCGGGTGGCTGCTGAAGGGAGTCCGGCTGATCAGGAACACGCCGGCCAGGATCAGGCACACGCCCATCACCTTCGGGGCTGTCATGTGTTCGCCCAGCCACCGGGCGGAGAGGGCCAGGACGGTCACGTAGCTGAGCGCGGTGAACGGCTGGGCGAAACTCAGGTCGGCCCGCGCAAGGACGCGCATCCAGTTGAACATCTGGGCTGCGAGGCCGAGCATGGCCGCATAGAAGAAGGGGCTTGCGAGCGCGCCGAGGGCGGAGGCGGTGTTCCCGGGCGCTGCAGAGGCGGCCAGTTTCCATGCGATCTGGATGAATGTGTCCAGGATTACCGCCAGGATGAGCCCGATGACCACGGGCCTGGGTAGCGCGGCAGCGCCTGGTTTCATTGAGGGGAGAGCCCGGCTTCAGCCCCGCGCCTTGAGGGCGCGAAGCAGGGCTTCCTCGAAGAGCGCGACGCCGAGGTCGATCTCGTCCTCCGTGATGTACAGGGACGGGGCGAGCGTGAAAACGTTCTTGTAGTAGCCCCCGATATCGAGGACGAGTCCCCGCTTCTTTCCCCCCGCCGTCAGGTCGCCGCCGAGGCCGATATTCATGATCGCGTCCGTGAGCTCACGGTCGGGCGTGTGACCGTCGTCGCGGCACATCTCGATCCGCAGCGCCAGCCCCAGCCCCTCGACCTGGCCGATGCACGGGTATTTCTTCCTGAGCGCGCCGAGCTTCCCGAGAAAATAGGCGCCCTTTTGAGGGACGGTCGTCGCGAAATCCTCGTCCTCGATCAGTTCCATGACCGCGAGCCCCGCCGCGGTGCCGAGCGGATTGGCCGAGAAGGTGGAGTGGGTCGAGCCGGGAGGAAAAACCTGGGGAGAGATGAGATCCTCGCGCGCCCAGATGCCGGATATCGGATTCAATCCGTTCGTCATGGCCTTGCCGAAGACGATGACGTCCGGGACGACGTCGAAATGCTCGATCGCCATGAACTTTCCGGTCCGGAAGAAGCCCATCTGGATCTCGTCCGCGACAAGGAGTATGCCGTAGCGATCGAGGGTCTTCTTCAACTCCTTGAAATACGTGAACGGCGGCACGATGTAGCCCCCGGTCGCCTGCACCGGCTCGATGAAGAACGCCCCGTACTCGCTTTGATTGTTCTTGGGGTTCACGACGGAGTAATACTCCGACTCGAAGAGCTTCTCGAACTGCCGCAGGCACGCGAGGCCGCAGGTTTCCGGCTTCTTGTCCAAGTGGCAGCGGAAGCAGTAGGGGTAGGGGATGAAATTGGCGCGGTCCGCAAAGTGCCCGTAGTGCTCGCGGTAGCGGTAGCTCGAGGTGATCGCCGTTGCGCCGAGCGTCCGGCCGTGATAGCCGCCCATGAAGGCGAAGCTGTGATTGCGGCCCGTGTGGTTGCGCACGATCTTCATCGCGTCCTCGACCGCGGAGGCGCCGCCCACGTTGAAGTGGATCCTGCCCTTCACCCCCAGGCTCTGCTCGATCCGCTTCGCGAGCCTGGCCGCGAGGAGGACCCGCTCCTCGTGCAGGTACTGGCAGGCAAGCTGCGGCAGGGTGTCGATCTGCCGCTTGACGGCCGCATTCAGCCGCTCGTTGCGGTAGCCGAAATTCGCCGCCGAGTACCACATCTGCAGGTCGAGGTACTCGGTCCCCTTCCTGTCGTAGAGAAAGCTGCCCTTCGCCTCGGTGAAGAAGTTTAGCTGCTTCGCATAGTGGACGGTGTCCCCCCAGGAACAGTAGCGGCTCTCCAGATCGAGCAGCTCCCTTTCGTCCAAAGATCCCCGCGTCAGGGCTGTTTCAGGTCTTGCTTTCATCAAGGATCCCCTCGAACGACCGGGCCACCTCGCCCAGGCTGGCGAAGGGAATGCAGGGTATTGAGGCTTTCCTAAGGTAAGTCAAAAGGGATGCCTTTGCAAAGACGGTGTCCGCGATCCGGGCGGGGCAGATGTCCGAGCGTCCGTCGCCGATGTAGACGACGCGGCGCTGGTCGCGGTTCGGCGGGGCGAAATGGGTCTTCTTGCAGTGCGCGCAGTCCGGGCAGAGGGGGTCGCCGAAGGGAAACGACGGGATCAGCCTCCCGGAGTCGAGCTCGAGGTGATTCGCATGGAACGGCACGTCGCCCAGGCCGTTTCGCCGCAAAATGTGGCCGATGAACAAGTCAAAATTGTCGCTCACGATCGTCAACTCGCCGCCCTCCTC
>CAZSEH010000133.1:0-7179 GCA_964605835.1 uncultured Opitutaceae bacterium | reverse complement strand
CCCAAGGCGGTTCCGCCGTTGACGTTCACGTCCGCCCCGGTGATGTATCCCGCATCATCCGAGCATAGGAACGCAACCGTCGCCGCGATTTCCCCGGCCCGGCCGAATCGGCCGAGCGGGGTTTGGGCAAGCCACTCCACCCGCTTCGTCTTGAGGTAAGAGGCCAGCATGTCTGTCTCCACGCGGCCCGGCGAAACCACATTGGCGGTGACTCCCGAGGCTCCCAACTCCCGCACCACGGAAAACGTGAGTCCCAGCAGCCCCGCCTTGGCGGCGGCGTAGTGGGCATGGCCGGGGGATCCCAATGTGGCCGCCTGCGACGAAACGGAAATGATCCGGCCCCAGCCTCGCCGGCGCATCGCGGGAAGACAGGCGCGGATGCAGTAGAACGGCACGGAGAGGTTCAAATTCAGAGTCTCATTCCACATGGCCGCATCCAGCTCCTCAATGGCGGCGCCCGTGAAAACCGCGGCGTTATTGACGAGTATGTCGATTGGGCCCAGGTCGCGCGTCACCGTGGCAACGAGGTCGCGGCACGCAGGCTCTCCGTCCAGCTCCTTGCGGACGGCCATGGCGCGGGAGCCCGAGGCCAGGATCTCAGCCTCGACCGCCTTGGCCTGCTCCTCCTGTTGCCGAAAGTGGACCGCCACATTTGCGCCGTGGCCCGCGAGCCTGAGGCAGATTTCCCGCCCGATTCCGCGCGAACCGCCGGTCACAAGGGCAACGCGACCGGCAAGGCAACGGGTGGTGATTGGCGGGATCATGGTGCTTCCGATAGCAGATTTGCCGAACGAAACAATGATTCGGTTTCTCGGAGGCATCCGGTCGGCCCAGCCCGTCGTTACCCGTTGGGCTGATGCCGGCGCGACGAAATGGCCGGGCCGTTTGCAAAATATTCCGGGGCGGTTAGCTTCGACCTTCCTTCCCGCGCCCGGAAGTGGGCGCGTGGCAATAGATTAAAAAATAACCACCGATCCAGGAGTGTCATGAAACACATCCTCTGCATCTGGCTCGCCTTTGCCGCGTCACTGGGCGCGTTCGCCGCCGATTCAAACGACGACACCGGCGCTCTCCAGGGAAAATGACTTACGAGCGCAAGAAGGAGTAGGTCTTTTGCTGGCGAAAGCCGGAACGACAGCCCAAAATCCAGGCGCAGTGGCAAAACGACCCGACGGCTCGATAACGGCGAAAAACCGCAGGTTTTACGATGACCTCTGGTCGCGGGCGAGATTCATACGCCCGGAGCGGTTCAACACATGGCCTGTGATCTCGGAACTGCTTGCGTCGGCCCCGATGCGCCTGGAACTCGGCCCGGGATTGCATCCCCGCCTGCCTGTCGCCGGAACCCATTTTGTAGACTTGAGTTCGCCTGCGGTTCAATACCTGAACGAGCGCGGCGGGATCGCCGAATCCGGGGACATGGCCACGCTTCCATTCCGCGACGGCGAGTTCGACCTGGTCGCCGGTTTCGACGTGATCGAGCACATCGAGGACGACCGGCGTGTATTCATGGAAATAAGCCGGGTTCTCAAGGATGGCTGCACATTGATGTTTTCCGTGCCCCTGTTCGCCGCCCTTTGGACGGAGTTTGACGATGTAGTCGGGCACGTGCGCCGATATGAGCCCGCCAAGTTGGTCGCGTTGCTTTCTGAATTTGACCTGACGCTGGAAAAAAGCGCCGGATTCGGAATGAAGCCTGCAAACGGACGGCTGGTTAAATGGGGAATGTGGTGGCTTTCGAACCATCCGGCGAAGGCGATGCGGTGGTACAACCGGGTCTTCCTTCCGCTTGGACTTCTCTTCCAAAAGCCGCTCCATTTCGCGAGCGGGTTGATCGACGCGTCGGGAGTCCAGGGCCTCGTCCTCGTGTGCCGCCGGCTGCCGCGGCCCGGCCCCTCCTGAATTCCGCCTTCGGGACTCCTCCCGGAGACCTTCGAAGGGCGCCCAGGCGCAGGCCCCCATTCGCCTGCCTGGGAGAACCAAGCCCTGCGACCCTTGCCGGCATTTCCGGCAAGTGCATTTGAACTAATTCGGGAATGCACTTAAATGCATTTCCCCCGGTGCCCAGAATCTCCCGCCGCTCATTCCTGAAAACGACCGCGCTGGCTGCCGCCGCGCGCTTGATGCCCCCCAAAGGATGGGCGCAGGTCCGCGGCGCGAATGGCGATATCCGCGTCGCCATCGCCGGCCTGAACAGCCGCGGCCGCCTTCTCATCGAGGATTTCAAAAAGGTGCCCGGCGTTCGCGTCGTAGCCCTTTGCGATGTCGACACGGCGGTCCTCGCCCGCGCCTCCAGGGACTATTCCATCCCGGATACTGCGGTCGATTTCCGGGACCTGCTCGCGCGCCCCGACATAGACGCCGTGGCCATGGCAACGCCCAACCACTGGCATGCCCTGCAGGCCATCTGGGCCTGCCAGGCCGGAAAGGACATTTATCTCGAAAAGCCGGTCTCCCACGAGATCCGGGAAGGGCGGCAGATGAACGCCGCAATCGAGAAATACGGGCGCATCGCGCAGGCGGGCTCACAGGCCAGGTCAAGCCCGTGCATAAGGGAGGCCGTCGCCTGGGTCCGCGCCGGCAATCTCGGGCGTATCACCGCTGCCCGCGGCATGTGCTTCAAGCGCCGCGTCAGCATCGGCCTGACAACCGGACCTCAGGCCGTCCCCGACACCGTCAACTATGAGCTCTGGCTGGGCCCGGCGCCCTTCGCGCCCCCGCGCAGGCGGCACTTTCACTACGACTGGCATTGGTTCTGGGACACGGGCAACGGCGACATCGGCAATGTGGGCCTCCACCAGACGGACGTGGCGCGCTGGTTCCTCGGCGAAAAGGACATCGCGCCGCGCACAATTGTCGTGGGCGGCCGCCTGGGGCATGTGGACGACGCCCAGACCCCCAACACCCTTGCTGTCGTGCACGATTATCCCTCCGCACCGCTCATCTTCGAGGTGCGCGGTCTTCCGACAAAGGCCGGTGCAAACGAGATGGACACCTATCGGGGAATGGCGATCGGCAATGTCGTGCACTGCGAGGGGGGCACGCTCACGGTGCCTGTTTCCTATACGTCCGTCCAAGCCTACGACAACAGCGGCAGGCTTGTGAAGGAGTTCACGGGTGACGCAAGCCACGCGGCCAATTTCATCGACGCGGTGCGAAGCCGGCGGACATCGGACCTTCATATTCCGGTCGCCGAAAGCCACGTCTCCAGCTGCCTGTCCCACGTTTCGAACATCTCGTACCTCCTCGGAAAGGCGACTCCTCCCGACCAACTGCGTGAACAGATCCAGGGCCGGCCGGCCCTTTCCGAGGCCGTCGGGCGCATGCTCGAACACCTCGCCGCGAACAACGTGGATCTCGGCAGGACCCCGCCGACAATCGGTTGCCCTCTCGAGACGGATCCGGTTGCGCAGCGATTCATCGGGAATGACGCAGCCAATGCCCTGTTGACCCGCGAGCACCGGAAACCCTACGTTATTCCGGCCGTTGCCTGATCGGGCCCCGGCACCGGGAGAGTCTGCTTGGAAAATCACCATGAATAAACTGTGTTTGTTGATTGCATTGGCGGGGTGCGGCGTGTCCGCCTCCTCCGTTCTGCATGCCGGGGAGTTCCCGGACGCCTGGACCTGGGATACTGACGGCCGGATGCGCGCAGACCATGCGATGCTGGAAGGCAAGCCCATGCCGAAACTGGAGGTGACGGGCTGGCTCAATGGCGAAGTGGACCTCGCCAGCCTCAGGGGCAAGGTGGTCCTTGTCGATTTCTACGCCACGTGGTGCGGACCGTGCATGCGCGCGATCCCGCACAACAACGAAATGCTCGAGAAGTATCAGCGCCAAGGCCTGGTCCTAATTGGCGTTTGCACGAACAGCCAGGGCCAGGATCAAATGGCACAGGTCGTGAGAGACCGGGGCATCAAGTATCCAACCGCCCGCGATCCAAGCCTCGCGTCTGAAAGGAGCTGGATGGTTCGCTACTATCCGACCTACGCCATCGTCGACCGCAAGGGCGTGGTCCGGGTGATCGGGCTTCAGCCGGACCACGTTGAGGCGGTGATCAGGCAGTTGCTGGCGGAAGGCGCCTAGCAGGCCCGGCCGGCCGGGCCTGCATTCAATGTCAGAACCTTCTCGACGGCGTTCCGGAAATCCTCGACCGGGAAGGGCTTGGCGAGGCATGTCTTTTCGCCGCGCCGCAGGAATTCCTGGAACGACTGGTCGATGACTTCCCCGCTCATGAATAGCACGCGTTCCGCCATCTGCGGCCTGGCCTCAAGCAGCCTCTGATAGAATTGGACGCCGCTGATCCCCGGCATTTTCCAATCGCAGACAATCGCGTCAAAGTTCCGCCTTTGGATCGCCGCCAGGGCCGCCTCGCCATCCGGGGCGGTCTCGACGCCGTGGCCGACGGCCCATAGGAGTTCCTGCGCAAGGGCGAGGATCCACTCCTCGTCATCGACGACCAGGATCATCCTCCCGCTTGATCCCGCCGGACGGACGGTCCGGGCCGGCGGTTGAACCGTCGCGCGCCCAGGCGGCGCCTGTTCCGCAGTGATCGGCAATTCAACGACGAAGGTGGCGCCCAGCCCCGCCCCGCTCTCGACGTCGATTCGGCCTCCGTGCTCGCGGACGATTCCGGACACCAGGCTGAGACCGAGCCCGGTGCCCTTGCCGGCGGGCTTGGTCGTGAAGAACGGGTCGAATATGCGGCGGACGTGCTCCGGTTTTATCCCTGGGCCGTTGTCCGCGATCTCCACAAGGATGAAACCCTCCTTGGCGCGTGTCCGCACAATGATTCTTCCGTCGGGGCGAAATCCCTCGATCGCCTGCCGGGCGTTGCCCAGGATATTTACGAACACCTGCTGGAGCTGGTGCGGATCGGCGATGATCGGCGGCAGGATTGCCTGAAAGTCCCGGGTGACCTCGATATTGCTCGTCCTCAGTTCGTACGCCATGAGCTCGATCACTTCATCCATTATGCCGTTGATCCACGTCGGCTTTCGCTCCGGCTGGTGGTCGCGGGCAAAGCTGAGCAGATTCGCGACGATCTTCTGGCACCGTTGGGCGCTTTTGCCGATCATTTCCTGGTGCGATCGGATCTTTTCATCCGTTTCCCGCTCGAGCAGCAATTCCGAAAAACCGATGACAACCGCAAGCGGATTGTTCAGCTCGTGGGCCACGCCGGCCACGAACTGGCCGACGGCGGAAAGCTTTTCGCTCTGAATCAGCCGAGCCCGCGTGTCCTCCAGGGATTCGGCGGCCCTCACCAGCTCAAGGCGCGACCTTTGCAGGTTTTCCGCCATCCGGTTCAAGGTGTCGGCGAGATCGCCGCACTCGTCGTTCGAGTATCCCGCGATCCGGCGGGAAAAGTTGCCGCTGCCGATGGTTTCCGCCATCTCGCGCAATTGGCGGAGGAGGCCGGTAAGGCGCCAGGCGAAGAACCATACGACGGCGGCGCTGAGGACGGTGCCCGCGATCGTCACGATCAGCAGCATCCGGTACCGGTCGTACCAGGCGCGCATGCCCGGATTGAGGACGGTCGCCAGCACGGTCGCGGGAATGAGGCCGAGCAGCAGCAGGAACGGGATCAGAACCTTCGTGGAAACGCTCAACCGCAGGCTGCGCCCGTTCATCTGCGTGGCGGCCTATTTCCGGCGCTCATTCCCCGTGCCGGAGTCGGCAGCCGCCCCCGGAGGCGAAGCCAGAACGAAGCGGAAGGTCGCCCCCCTTCCCGGTGCCGCCTCGGCCCAGATTCGCCCGCCGTGCCTGTGAATGATGCGTTGAACGGTGGCCAGGCCGATTCCAGTCCCCGGGAAATCCTGGTCCGGGTGGAATCGCTGAAACGCCCTGAACAGGCGCCCGCCGGCCTCGCCCGTGTCGAATCCTGCGCCGTTGTCCCGGACAAAGAACTGGTGGGGAATGGCCTCCCTGTCCGCGCCAAACTCGATGCGGGCGTGCTCGACCTTGCCCGTGTATTTCCACGCATTGGAGAGCAGATTGTCGAAGACCACCCGCAGGAGGCCGGGATCGCCATCCGCAGGGACGCCCTTGGCGATCGTCCATTCGACCGAGCGGGTTGGATCTCCCTTCTGGAGTTCCCCGCTGGCCGCCTGCGCCAGTTCGCCAAGGTCAACCGTCGACCGGTTGATGGGTTCCGAGGAGCTGTGCGCCAGCTGCAGCAGATCGCGTATCAGCGAGTTCATCCGCTCCGCGCCCGCGTGAATCAGCTCGGCCATCGCGAGCAGTCGCGGCTCGTTGGCCTTGCGCGCATGCGCCATGATCATGCTGGCGTTCCCCTCGACCACGGCAAGCGGGTTGCGCAGGTCATGCGAAACGGAGTACGAAAACGCCTCCAACTCCCTGGTCGTTGCCTCCAATTCGATGGTGCGCTTCTCCAGGCCCGCCTGAAGGGCTTCCTTCTCAAGCCGCAGCCTTCGCATGGTCAGCGCGCGCGACAACACCGCCAGGAGTCCCTTCGCCTTGAGGGGTTTCAGTATATAGTCAAAAGCCCCTTCCTTCATGGTTTCAACGGCCGTGTCGATCGACCCGAATCCCGTCATCACGATGACGATCAAATGCGGATCCATCTTCAGCGCGGTCCTGAGCAAATCGCTCCCGCTGATCTTCGGCATATGAAGGTCCGTCATCAGCAGATCAAACCCTCCCTCGCGAACGGCCGCGACGGCCTGATCGGCCGAAACAAATCCGGTTACGGAATAGCCATGGCCCTTGAGCATCCCGCGCAGCAATTCTATCTGATACGGCTCGTCGTCGACGACGAGGATGCGGACAGGCGGAATCGCGGGAGAATCGACGCTCATTGGCACAACTGCCGGTCAATGGCGACAGCCCATGCTGGATTCGATGGCTGGCATAAGTGAATCATATCACCAATCGGGACGCGGAGCCTCCGCATTTTCGCCTCGCCGAAACCAGTTCCGCCTTCGGTTCGGGAGTTGATGATTATAAAGCGGTTCGGTGTCTCAAGTCCGGCACTCCTTTCCTGCCGCCGCCTGTGCCTCCAGGCCGGCACCTGACACGGCTCACGGGCAGGCTGAACCGGAACCGCACTTCTTTAATGTGCAGGCGTGACCCAACGGTGACGCTCCGATGGATTCTGGGGTCCCTTAGCTCCCGGGGTGGAGATGCTTGGTCAGGAATTGCAGGGCAACATCCCAGTTA
>CAZSEH010000132.1:0-7266 GCA_964605835.1 uncultured Opitutaceae bacterium | reverse complement strand
ACCGGCGCCTCGAGGGCCAACCCCTGGACCCGCAGGGGAAGTTGGTCATCTTCCCGTCGACTCCGGGCGAACATCACCTCAATTCCACTAACCCGGCCGACGCGGTAGCGGGCTTGCAGGCGATCGCCACGGCGCTGCTTGCCCTTCCCGAGGGCACCGTGAAGTCGGATCAGCGCTCCTATGTTGCTGATTTTCAAGGCCGTATCCCGGAGCTGCCCGTTTACCGGAAATCAGTCGATGGAAAAGAAGAGACAATTCTTGCGATGGCGCTGAACGACCAATCGCGCGGGGGAGGCTTCTATCCGAATCTGCTCTCTGTGTTTCCTTACAATCTGCTCTATGCGGGCGGGCCAAGGTTCGATTGGGCGTTCGACACCTGGAGGGATCAGATCAGTCCGGAAAACAAGAAGGCTTATATCGGCCATCGTCCGAGCGTGATCTATTCAGCGCGCATGGGCCTGGCCGATGAGGCTAAGTTCACCCTGGAGCACAAGCTGGACGACCGTTCGGATAACAGTTCACGGTTCCCAACCTTTGTCGGGCCCGGCTTCGACTGGTCTCCTGATCACAACTGGACGGCCGGAGGAATGATCGGCCTGCAGGAAATGCTCCTCCAAACGCCGGGCAGGGAGATCCGCATTCTGCCGGCCTGGCCGAGGGAATGGGACGTCGCCTTTAAGCTCCATGCTCCCTATGGCACGACGATCGAGGGAAGGTTCGAGAAAGGCCAATTGAGGGAATTCAAGGTCACACCCACAGAGCGCACGCGGGATGTCATTTATCCGCCTGACGTCACACCGAACTGATTCCGTCTCACGATGCACCAACCATGGAACGAAGAGAATTCTGCAAGTTGATCGGAGCCGCCGCCGGAGCGGCCTGCCTGCCGGGCGCCGGCCGGGGGTTGCGCGCCGCAATGGAAACGGCCTCGGCCGGAATCGGGCCGATTGCGGAGGGCTACGGTCTCTCCACGCTTAGTTTTTCGGAATTCTGCGCCATTCCCGAGAAGGATCGCATATTCTATGCGCTCGGCGGATCGGGGATAGTGTACGAGAAACTGGATCCGGCCAA
Source organism: uncultured Opitutaceae bacterium (assembly GCA_964605835.1). GTDB lineage: Bacteria > Verrucomicrobiota > Verrucomicrobiia > Opitutales > Opitutaceae > Palsa-1447. The sequence continues at coordinate 6,195 of CAZSEH010000132.1, read as the reverse complement.
TTGGAAGCCGACGTCGGGTCCCGAACGCCGCGCGTTGCCGCTCCCAGGCGATTCGGTCGATGACACGCCAATGGACTGGCCGGCTCCCGGGCTCGCCGGCAACGGGCCCTTTGCGCCCACATGGGATTCGCTGCTGAACTACGAGTGCCCGGAGTGGTACCAGGATGCGAAATTCGGCATCTGGAACCACTGGAGTCCGCAATGTGTAGCGGAGGACGGCGACTGGTATGCGCGCATGTTGTACATGGAAGATTCGCCGCGGGGGCAATTCCACCGGCAACATTACGGCCATCCCTCGGTCTTCGGTTACAAGGATATCTGCGCGCAATGGACGCTCCTGAACTGGGATCCCGACGCGCTTATGACGGCCTACCGCAAGGCCGGCGCGAAGCTGTTCTTCGCCCTCGCCAATCACCACGACGGTTTTGATACCTGGAACTCCCGCCATCACCCGTGGAATGCCCAGAATATCGGCCCGCACCGCGACGTCATCGGAACCTATGCGAAGGCGGCCCGCGACCAGGGCCTTCGCTTTGGCGTCACTGTGCACGCGGCACGCAACTGGTGGTGGTCCCAGACCGCCCATGGGGCCGACCGGACGGGCCCTCTGGCCGGCGTGCCCTACGACGGTCGCCTGACCTTGGCCGACGGCAAAGGTCAATGGTGGGAAGGATACGACCCGCAGCGCCTGTATAATGTCAAACATCCGTTCAATGCGCTGCCTGATTCTTCGTACGTCAGGAACTTCTACGACCGCACCCGCGACTTGATCGATCAGCACGACCCCGATCTGCTCTATTTCGACAATCCGCTCTTTCCGCTGGGATGGGCGGGGATGAACCTGGGGGCTTATTACTACAACCACAGCCTCCGGGTTCGCGGGGGGCGGCTGGATGTGGTGGCCAACATCAAGGTGGTTCCGGACCGCCTCGCCAAAGCGGCGGTCGCGGACCTGGAAAGCGGACTGATGAGCGACATCCGGCCCTATCCTTGGCAGTCTGAAACCTGCATTGGAAGCTGGCATTATAACCGCGCACACTTTGAGAAACCCGGCGAATACGGGGGTTATCTGCCGACCGGGCAGGTCATTCACTGGCTGGCGGACGTCGTCAGCAAGAACGGGATCTTCGTGCTCAACATTCCCGGCAAACCTGACGGCACGATCGATGCCAAGGAACAGCACATCCTGGACGAGTTGGGTGGGTGGATGGCGGTCAACGGAGAGGCGATCTACGCCACACGGCCATGGAAGATCTTTGGCGAAGGTCCGCATGCGGTGAAGGCCGGCAATGCCAAGGGCCGCAGCGTGTCCGTCCTCGGGCCCGCGGACATTCGGTTCACCCGGAACAAAGCGAACACGGTTGTGTACGCCATCTTTCTCGGGATGCCCGAGCGAGAATTCGGGGTGAAGGCGTTCGGGTCTTCTGCGGCCACTAACCCGGGAAAGATCCTGCACGTGCAGCTTCTGGGCTCGGACGAGAGGCTGGCTTGGCGGCAGACACCGTCCGAATTGCGCGTGGAGCCTCCAAAGCAGCCGCCTGTTTCCACCTCGGCCGTCGCTTTGAAAATACACCTCACATGAAGATGCCCAGAATCGCGATTTATCGAATACCCACCGATTCTTCTGGCGCGACGCGGCGGGATTTCGTCAAGACAGCATCGGCGGCCACTGTCGCAGCGCTAGGAGCCACAGTTTTGCCCCTCGGGCTGCGCGCCGCATCGGCGTCGGCGAAAATGATCGGCATCCAGGCCGGTGCGGTGTCCTTCAGGGACGAGGGAACTGAACGGGTGCTGGACACCTTGCAGGAACGAGGGGCAGTCAACACGATATTTGCCGCCGCCTTCACGTATGGCCGCGGCATTGCCGGCCGGCAGGTGCCGGGGGCGGCTTTCCCGGATCATGGCCGGCAGGAGTCCGATGAGAAGACCTTTCACGGCGGCAATTACGCGACACCGCACGCGGAATTCTACCGGTACACCTCGCTGAAACAAACCAAGGCACCGGACTTCGGCGATTACGATGTCCTCGCCGACGTGCTGCCCAAGGCGCACTCGCGTGGCATGAACGTCTTTGCCTGGTACGAGGACGTCTTTCGACCTGATTTGCCGGGCGTCGAAAAGCTTCACGAAACCGATTTACAGGGCCGTCCGGCGAATTCGCTCTGCCACCTGCATCCTGACTACCGCCAGTTCCTTATCGGGCTCACGGAGGACTATTGCCAGTCCTACCCTGTGGACGGCGTAATGTGGGGTTCCGAGCGCCAGGGTCCGTTGCTGAACGCCATCGGGGGCGGCGACCCCACCCGGGTCACCTGTTTCTGTGAGCTTCACCAGCAGGCCGCGCGGGCCCGCGGCATCGATGTCGCCCGCGCACGCGCCGGCTTCGAGAAACTCGGCCAATTCGTCCGGGCTGCGCGGATAGGGAGCCGACCGGCCGACGGTTATTTTGTGTCGTTCTGGCGGCTATTGCTCGAATACCCCGAGATTCTCGCTTGGGAGAAGCTTTGGACCGACAGCAAGCAAGGTATCTACGCGGATGTCCGTCAGGCTGCGAAGAAAAGTCGGCCCGAGGTCCAGGTCGGCTTCCACATCTGGCACCAGGCCTCGTTCAGTCCAATTTTCAGGGCCGAGCAGGATTTCGCCGAGCTGGCCGAGGTGGCGGATTTTCTGAAGATCGTCGTCTACAACAACTGCGGCGGGCCGCGCTATGCTGCTTTCATCAATAACATGGCGTCCGGGATCATGCGCGATGTGCCCAAGGACGAGGTGCTGCGCCTGCACAACGAATGGCTCAACTACGGCAATGAGGCGCCACTGGACCAGCTTCCCACGGCCGGGCTGTCGTCAGACTACGTCTTTCGAGAAACCAAGCGCACCCTGGCAACGGTGCAGGGCAAATGTCGGGTCTATCCAGGCCTCGATATCGACGTTCCGACTGGCTCCGGCCAGAAAAAGACCCAGCCCGGGGATGTCCATGCCGCGACGACGGCCGCTCTGGGCGCCGGGGCGGATGGCGTCCTCTTTTCGAGAAAATACTCCGAGATGAAACTGGCCAACTTGACCGCGGGCGGGCAGGCGGTGCGCGATTTCAAGGCTTAGCCGAGCCTATCGCCCTGGCTGCAATCCCAAGGTTGCGGGACAAAAACCCACTCATGAACACAACGCATGCAATCAACCGGCGGGTGGGAAACGCGCTGTTCGCTATCCTGGCCTTCGCAGCCGGTTGCGACTGCGGCGTGCGGGCGAAAGAGGGCAACCTCAACTACGTCGATCCCACGATCGGGAACGTGGCGCCGCTCCTCAATCCCAATCGTCCAGTGGTCAATCTGCCCAATCAGATGGTGCGCGTATTCCCCATACGCTACGATCATCTCGACCTGCAGATCACCGCCTTCCCCCTGTCGGCTTTAAACGTAATTACTCCCCAGCTGATCTTTTCCATCAAGCCCTCCGTTGGGGAAGTTGCCGAGGCGGGCTGGAACCGGCGGCTGAATTATGACCAGGATTTTGAAGTCAATCGGCCGTGGTATTATTCCACGGTGCTGGCGGATGAGCGCATAAAGGTGGAGTTCACCGCGGGCGCGAGGACCGGAATCTACCGGTTCACCTTCCCGGATGGCGTTTCGAAAAACCTGCTATTGAGCCACTGCTACCCTGGCGGTCTCTACGATCTGGCGAACGGCAGAGAGGTCTACGGCACGGAGAATGTGAATGATGCCAATCACCAGCAAAAGGGCACCGCCTACATGTATGGCGTGTTCTCCGGCGCGCCAAAGGCCGGAAAGAGCCGGGGTGAGAAAGACTGGGGAAAGTATTCAATCGGTACCTGGGGAGGGACAAAGACGTCCACGATGGACGGAGAAAAGGTCTGGATCAGCTATGCCGAAGGCGATTCGGGCGTCATCGAATTTCGATACGCCATCTCCTTTATCAGCAGCGAGCAGGCCCGGAGGAATTTCGAGGAACTTGATGGCATGTCCTTTGAGGGCATGGAGGAGAAGGGCCGATCCGCGTGGGCCTCCGTGCTCGACCGGATCAAGGTCGATGGCGGAACAGAGGCGCAGCGGCGAACCTTCTACACCGCCCTCTATCGGTGCTATGCGCGGATGGTCGACATAACGGAGGACGGGAAATATTTCAGCGGCTACGATCGCCAGATTCACCAGGATGCCACCGCGTTCTACACCGACGATTATACCTGGGGAAACTTTCTGGCCCTTCATCCCCTCCGGGCAATTCTCGATCCGGACAGGGAGGCTGACATGCTTCAATCGTATGTCCGGATGTACACGGAGGGCGGATGGATGCCGGAATATCCCAAGCTTTACGGCAACCGGGCGGGAATGTTGGGCTTCCATTCGGTCATCATGTTTCTCGATGCCTACCGCAAGGGGATTCGCCATTTCGACGTCAATCAGGCATTTGCGGGTTGTCTGAAGAATGCTGAGCAGGCAACGATGCTCCCGGGTCGCACGGGCCCAAAGGGCGACATTGAGGATTTCTATGCCGCCAAGGGTTATTATCCGGCCGCCCAGGGGCAGAATCGATCAGCTGTCGCCGTCACCCTTTTGCGCAGCTATGACGATTGGGCGCTTAGCCAATGGGCCGAAGAACTGGGGAATTCCGAGGTTGCTCAACGCTATGCGCCGCGGGCGAAAGATTATCGGAATCTCTGGAATCCGGAGGCAGGGTTCTTGCTCCCCAAGGACGCTGATGGTCGGTGGATTAGCATCGATCCAAAGTTTCCGGAGGGCTCCGTGTCGCAGTATTACGCCGAAGCCAACGGCTGGATTTATCTTTGGAACGTCCAGCATGACGTCGAGGGATTGGTGGATCTGATGGGTGGGAAGAAAGCCTTTGAGCACCGGCTCGACCAGCTGTTCCTGGAGAACCTGGGTCGAAGCAAGGCAGCGTTTCTCTCCAAATTGCCCGACAATACCGGCTTGATCGGGAATTTCGCCATGGGAAATGAGCCCTCGTTTTTGATCCCTTATCTCTACAACTACACCGAGTCTCCGTGGAAAGCCCAGAAGATGACGCGGCTGATCTTCGATACGTGGTTCAAGGACGATATTTTTGGGACACCCGGCGACGAGGATGGGGGTGCGATGTCCGCCTTTGTGGTGTTCACCGCCATGGGTTTCTACCCGGTCAAGCCGGGGATTCCAATGTACACGATCACCAGTCCGGTGTTCTCCAAAATCGCCATCGCTCTGCCCAACGGGAAAACGTTCACCGTCATCGCCCACAATAACTCCCCGACCAACAAATACATCCAGTCGGCGATGATGAACGGCAAGGCCCTGACGACTCCATGGTTCTCCCATGCGGAGTTGGTCGGCGGGGGAACCTTGCTGCTGGAGATGGGATCGCAGCCGGGCTCAGTCTGGAAGGGGGCCTAACCCGGATGTTTCATATCCTGGAGGAACTGGGCGCGTGGATGGCGACCAACGGACTGCCACTGGGGCGTTTACGCCCTGCCCGAATCGAACTCAAATAAAAATCATGACTCAGCGAGAGTTTAAATTACGCGCCGTCTTGGGCGCCTTGATGTGTTTGCCGATTGCGAATCTGCGAATTCAAGGGCAAAATGATCTTCAGGCATGGGCGATCGGGCCTTTCGTTCGTCCTGCGGATGAACCCGTCATCAAGCCCGATCCCGATGCGGTTTTTGACTGTCCGCTGAGCAAGGAACCGGTCCATTGGGAAAAAGCCTGGGTCTACAATCCCGCCGCCGTGGTGAGATACGGAAAGATCGTCGTGCTTTTCCGCGCCCAGCAAGGCCCGGGTAACACTTGTTCCCGAATCGGCTATGCGGAGAGCGACGATGGTATTCACTTTAAAACCGATCCGGCACCGGTGTTTTACCCAGCGGATGATGCCCAGCAAAGCATGGAGTGGTCAGGCAGCGAGCGCGTGGGCGGTTGCGAAGACCCGCGTATTACCGAATCACCAGATGGCCTCTATGTGCTGACTTATACCCAATACCATGGGAAGGTGCCCCGCCTGGGCATTGCCAGCACGAAGGATTTGCGCGCTTGGACCAAATACGGCTCTCCTTTCAACGGTTCGAAGTACCAGGACAATCACGGCGTTCAACTTAAGTCAGCGTCCATCGTGAATGAAGTCAAAGATGGGCATGTCGTCGCGGCCAGGATTAATGGCAAATTCTGGATGTATTTTGGCGAAACTTGC
>CAZSEH010000131.1:0-7410 GCA_964605835.1 uncultured Opitutaceae bacterium | reverse complement strand
CCCGGTGTCGATCGCACTCATGCTCGACGCATCATGGACGAAGCACACCGGACATGCCCCTATTCCAAAGCGCTGCGCGGCGATACCTCCGTCGAGTTGGCGGTCGACTAACCGGCAGGGCCAACAAAAAAACCGAAGATGAAAGACCACGTCTACAAGATCATTGAGCTCACCGGCACATCCACCACGACCGTCGAGGACGCAGTTGCCACGGCCATTCGACGAGCGCACAAAACCGTCAAGGACCTATGCTGGTTCCAGGTGGTCGAAACCCGCGGCAACATCACCAAGGGAAAGGTGGATCACTGGCAGGTGACCATCAAAATCGGCTTCACCGTGCAGGCCTAAGGACGGGCGGACCTATGGAATGCATGAAAACCACCAGGCGCAGCAGACCATAAAAGCCGGCTGCCAACTCGGGAAATATTATGGCTAAAGAAGAAACTACATCAGGATTGAACATCACTCGCGAACGGATGATCCAGCTGCTGAACGAGGATCTGGCCGGCGAATACCAGGCGATCATTGCCTACACCGTGTACAGCCAGGTGCTGAAGGGCGCCGCGTACACGGATATTGCCCGGGAATTGGAAGCGCATGCCGGGGAAGAGCTGGCGCATGCCATAAAGATCGCCAAACAAATTGATTATCTGGGCGGCATGCCTGGAGTGTCGCCCAAACCGGTGAAGACATCGAAAGATCCTGTTGAAATGCTGCGCGCAGATTTGGAGAACGAACGGGAAACGGTTGGACGTTATCGCGAGCGCATCCGGCAGGCCGAGGCGATGGGGGAATTTGCTTTAAGCGAGGCCTTGCGCGCGATCATCGTCGAGGAGCAGGAGCATGAAATTGATTTGAGCGCTGCGTTGGACATCGCCGTGCCTCCCGCAAAGAAGCCCGCAGACAGGAATATTCCCGGAACCGGATAACGAACTCACCGGCTCGGGTCACCCGTTGGCTGCCGCATCCTCGTAGAGCCGCTCGTAGGCAACCGCGGCCCGCTCCCAGCCAAACTCCCGGGCCATCCCACGCTGCTGAACAGCGGAATATCGCCGTTTGTCCGCAAATAGCGCCAAAGCGCGTTTTAGGACCATTCGCAGGGCCGCTGCGGTCGGAGCGCACATGAGGCCCGTCCCTGTGGACGGGTTCTCGTCGGCGTCCGAGACGGTGTCCGAAAGACCGCCGACACGGCTTGCGATCGGCACTGTGCCGTAGATCTGGGAATACATCTGGTTCAGGCCGCACGGCTCGAATACGGACGGCATCAGGAAAAAGTCGCTTCCCGCCTCGATCAGATGGCTTGTCGCTTCGTCGAATTGCGAGCGCAGGCAGATTTTTGTCGGTGCAGCCGACTCCAGCAGGCGCAGTTCGTCCTCATAGCGCTTGTCCCCGGTTCCCAACATCACCAACCGGCAGTCTTCATTCACAAAGAACGATCGGTTTTGAAGCAGCAGATCAATGCCCTTTTGCGCTGCAAACCGGCTGACAATTCCGAAAATCGGCCCTGTGGGACTGGGCCTGAAACCGCAATGGCGCAGCAACGCCGCCCGACAAGTCTGCTTTCCCGACAGGTCCTTTGCCGAGTAGCGGGCCGGGAGGCTGGCGTCGGACGCCGGATTCCAAACGGCCGTGTCGACTCCATTGAGAAGCCCCACGATCTCCTTGGCCCGGGTCTGAATGACTCCGTCCAAGCCGAAGCCGAACTCTGGAGTCTGGATCTCCCTCGAATAGTTCGGACTTACGGTGGTTACCCGGTCGGCAAACAGGATCCCGCCCTTCAGAAGATTCACCTGGCCGCAGTACTCCAATCCTTCGACGCTGTTCAGCTCATCGGGCAGATTTGTCTGGGAGAATACTGCCGCCGGAAACACCCCCTGGTAGGCCAGGTTGTGAATGGTAAGAACGGTTTTGACCGCCAGGGTCAGGCCGTGTCGGCGCTCGGCCTCGCGGATCAAGAGCGGTAGCAGCGCCGCATGCCAATCGTGCCCATGGACAATATCCGGCCGCAGACCGAGCCGGCGGACGGTCTCGACAACGGCCTTGCTAAAAAAGATGAACCGCTCGGCATTATCGTCGTAGTCCTTCCCGCCATCTCCGTACGCGTGCCGGCGATCGAAGAACTCCTCCCGGCAAACGAAGAAAATTGTCAGGTTTGGGCGCGGGGAAAACGTGCGAATTTCTCCCGAGCACAGCTGGTCGGCCATCTCAATCCGCAGTTGCAGGCAGACTTGCCCTCCGTCGACATCGGGGTGTTCAAGCGCCGCCCGGTAACCCGGCAGAAACACGGACACCTCGTGGCCTTTGTCCGCAAGCGCCGTCGTAAGGGCGCCAACGGCGTCCGCCAGCCCGCCGGTTTTCATGTATGGGTACAATTCGCCAGCCGCGTGAATTATCTTCATCGTAGGCAAAGCACGAGAACCCATCTTGATTTCGCGAGGTCCGTTTTCATGAAATGGAGGGATCTGGTGAGCAGAACCTACACCAAATCCAATCCCGGGCGCATGGGGTCTAACCCGCATTTGGAACTACGCTGGCCAGGGTTCCCTATTTTAAGCGGTTAGGGGGAAACCCCATTTCGGTCGAGGCCTGGAAGGACTACCCTACGCAATCATGATTCGATTCGTTGACTTTGCTCCCTCCGAGGAGTCGGCGTTGCAGACACAAGCAGACCCCGCCACCGGCTCCCGCCAAGACAAGCCCTTCGGCGAGGCCTCGTCCGGTCGCGCAGACTCTTTCTGGAAGCAGCCCTATACAAGGGATGCCTTCCAATGCTTCGCGAGCTTTCGCAAGGGAAAGAGGATGTATGTCGGAAAAACAGATCTCATTTTCCAAGCCGGAATGCCCTTTGCCGTGTTGAAATGGGAAGATGTGGCGGGCGGCAAGGCACCTGCCGTTTTTGTTCCTCTCGACCGGAATTGGCTGCAAGGACCCTACTCTGGAATCCAAGAGCAGACCTACTGCTATCTGTGCACGATTGACTGGCATGATGCGCAGTCTCCGACGTCACTTTCTTCGGAGTAGAGTCCAATGGCTTCATTCTGGGTGCGGCCACTATCTTGATCCTGTATGCGAACGATAAAGCAGCCCGCTCTCATACTTGTCAGCATTGCCGCCGGCTGCGCATTTGCAGTCTTTCTCGTGATCAGCCAACAATACCACCCAAACACGGCAAATCGCGGTCTGTTGCACTATGGATGGTTTTCACCTCGGGTGGAGAAAACGCTCACGACCGACCTCCTCGTGCCCTCGGTGACCGCAGGGGCGGGCACCGAAGCCTACGCCCAGGGGGAATTGGACGCATCTCTGAGCAACAGCCTGGATTCTGTCGCCAACGCGTTCGATACCGCGATCCCTCACCTCCGATTCACCAAGATTAGCGAGGCCCGGACGGCTTTTTCCGTGGTGATAGTCGCCCGGACAGCCCAGGACAAGCGGATCGAGTTCAGGGTGGCTGCGGCCGCCAATAATGTGACCAAGGTGGCGATCCTGCTCGGCGACGAGACCCTGGCGCGAGCGGTTCTCGACGAGACCAAGGCCAATCTCTGAGCCTTCGGGTTCGGGGCAGGGGAGCATCCATTCCAAAACAATCAGCAGCAATCGTCATGGGGACCGTCAACGTGGATGCCGCGCGCGGGAATTCAGCCAACAAATTTCCGGTTGTCTGCGTGGGAGGTTCTGCCGGCGGGCTCGACGCGTACATCCGGTTGTTGAAGAATCTGCCGGCCGATCTGGGCGTGGCCATCGTCATTGTAAATCATCTTAGAGAGGTTGCCACCAGACTCCACGAAATCCTCCCACGTTTCACCGCGATGCCGGTCGAGCTGATCACGGAGAGACTGCTCATCCAGCCCAACCACGTATTCATCATCCCGGCGCAGCGGGATTTGCACGTTCTCAACGGCGAATTTCGCCTGAAGCCGATCTCAAAGCCGCGGGGGTGGCCCGATGTGATCACGGTTTTCCTGAGATCCCTGACGCGACACTGGGAGGGCAAGCTGGTCGCAGTCATTGTCTCCGGCTATGACGGCGATGGGGCCGCCGCGCTATGTGGCATCAAGGAGGCGGGGGGCATTACCATTGCACAGAAGTTGGACACTGCAGGGCAACCGGACATGCCTGAAAGCGCAATCGCAAGCGGATGCGTTGATTTTATCCTCTCACCCGAGGATATCGCACATGAGCTTGCCCAAATTGCCGGCTCGCGCAGCGATGCGGCAAAACGCGCCTGAAATTCGGCCAAGGGTGTACGGAGGGGAGGTAGCCGCGCCGTTCGGCCGCCTCAGCGAAAGAGATTCGTCTTCACCAAATCGACAACCTCGTCGCCGCGGCCGCTCAGCACAGCCTTGACCATGTAGAGCCCGAAACCGAGCGCCTGCTCCGCACTGAGGGACGGTGGCATTGAAAGCTCCTGGCGGTTGACGATCACGTCAACGAGGGCCGGCCCGTCATGTTGGAGTGCCCTCGTCAGGGCCGGGCGCAGCTCCTCGGGCTTTTCGACCCGCACGCCCAGGATGCCGGCGGCATCCGCCAGCCTGGCGAAATCGGGATTGACCAGGCCCGTCGCGAAGGGGACCAGCCCAGCCGTCTTCATCTCCAGTTCCACGAAGCCGAGGGAACTGTTGTTAAACACCACCATTTTTACGGGCAGCTTGAGTTGCGGCAGCGTCAGGATGTCGCCCAGCAGCATGGCGATTCCGCCATCGCCGGAGAGGGTGATCACCTGCCGTCCCGGAAACGCCGCCTGCGACCCGATGGCCTGCGGCACGGAGGCCGCCATCGAACCGTGCGTGAACGAGCCCAGCAGCCGGCGCCGGCCGTTCATATGCAGATAGCGAGCCGCCCAGATGGTGGGGGTGCCGACGTCGCAGATGAAGACCGCATCGTCCGCAGCGACCTCGTCCAACACCCTGGCGACATACTGGGGGTGGATCGGTGTGTGGCCCGGTTCGCCCACCGCAAGTTCATCGAGTTCTTTTCGCGCTTTTTGGTAGTGATCGACGCATGCATCCAGGTGCGTGCGCTGGGGTTTTTCCAGCAGCAGCGGCTCCAGTGCGGCCAGCGTGTCTTTCACCGTGCCGATCAAACCCAAATCCACGCGCGTTCGCCGACCGATCTGTTCGCCGCGCCGGTCGACCTGGATGACCTTCGCCTCCTTGGGATAAAACTGCTGGTAGGGAAAGTCGCTGCCGAGCACCAAGAGCACATCGCAGTTCATCATCGCGTGATAACCGGACGAAAAACCGATCAGGCCCGTCATGCCGACATCGTAGGGATTGTCATACTCGATGAACTCTTTTCCGCGCAGGGCGTGGACGATGGGTGCTTTCAGCCGCGCCGCCATGGCCAGCAGGCCCGCATGCGCGCCATCACAACCGGCGCCGCCCAGGATGGTCACCTTTTGCGCGTCATTAAGCATCCCTGCGGCGTGGCTTAGGGCGGAGTCGGCCGGGCGCTCGATGGAGACGGGGTCCAGAATCCCGAGGGAGAGCGGCGCCGACGAGCACTTGTCCAGGGCGATGTCGCCGGGCATGACGATCACGGCGACTCCGCGCTTCACCAGCGCGGTGCGCAGCGCGATCCCCAGGATCCGCGGGATTTGGCTCGCGTGGGAGATGAGTTCGCAGAAGTGGCTGCAATCCTTGAATAGTTGCTCGGGGTGCGTCTCCTGAAAGAAGCCGCTGCCGATTTCCTGGCTCGGAATCTGCGCAGCGATCGCCAGAACCGGAACGCGACTGCGGTGGCAATCGAAAAGGCCGTTGATCAAGTGCAGGTTTCCGGGACCACAGCTGCCGGCGCACACCGCGATGGTGCCGGTCAAATGGGCGTCCGCCCCGGCGGCAAACGCCGCCGCCTCCTCATGCCGCATGGGGACCCACGCAATCGCGTCATGGCGGCGAATCGCGTCGGTCAGCGCGTTCAACGAATCCCCGGCCACGCCATATACCCGCTTAACACCCGCGGCTATGAGTGTTTCGACAAATACCTCTGCCACGCTTTTTGCCATGACGAACTGCTTCGAGGTGGTGGTTAAGTGCAGTTTGCAGGCCAAAACAATCGCTAACTTCGCTTGGAACGATCTTCCATTGTCAGACATCGGGGAAGCGCTCCCCTTGTTTCCGCGCATCGGAGCATGCGCCGGAAGGGCGCGGGGGGCCATGGGGTATTACCCGACGGCGGTTGACTGTTCTGCGCCACGGACTCCTCGCTTTTCGGCCGGTTTGGAATCGGACATCGCCGGGGGCGGGTAGGGGCTCCTGACGACGGATTGCAGCCCCGCCACGACAAGGCTCTGTCGCCCGTAGGGTATTACCCTATGGCCGTGACGATGCGGGTGATGTACGATCAAAAGGGAGTCCTGCAGCGACCAAAACCCTCCAATGAAATTCACGCCTTGTGCGTCCTTTTGCATCTCGAAATTCCGGATGTAAATCAGCCCGCCGTCCATCAGCCGTCTCGATTTACGCCACCAACACCATGCAGCCGTGAGGCCGCGATGACCCCTTCCTCGGGTTCGCCTTCCGGTGCCGCGCATCTGCGCCGCCACCTTGTCCTGGCATCCGCGTTGCTGTTGCTGTTCGCGCTCGCCGCCTTCGGTGGCTGCGCATCGCTGCCACCGGGCGCGCACTACCCGAAGGCGGCCTCGGCCGCGCTCGAACATCCCGAGGAAACCCCGCTCGGCCGCCATTTTGCCGACGCCAGCATGGCACACCCCGGCCTTTCGGCCCTCCGCCTGGTGCCGATCGGCATTGACGGATTTCTGCTGCGCGCCGAGATGATCGACCGCGCGAGAAAAACCCTCGACCTGCAATACTACATATTCCGCTCGGACGAGACCGGCAAGCTTCTGGCCGAGGCCGTGCTCCGAGCCGCCGACCGCGGCGTCCGGGTGCGCCTGCTGATAGACGATTTTGACAACACCGGGCAGGGGGCGGAGGTGGAGGCGCTCGACGCCCACCCCAACATCAAAGTGCGCCTGTACAACCCCCTGGCCTACCGCGGCAGCGTCCAGTTCATACGCTGGGTGGAAATGCTTGTCCATAGCCCGCGCTTCGACTACCGCATGCACAACAAGCTCATGGTGGTGGACAACGCCATCGCCCTGGTGGGCGGCCGCAATGTCGGCGACGACTATTTCCAGGTCGATCCCGGCAGCCAGTTGGGCGACTATGAGGTGTTCGCCGGCGGTCCGATCGTCCCGACGCTGTCCAAGAGCTTCGACGAGTTCTGGAAAACCACCTCCTCGATTCCGGTGGCGGCATTGGCCACCGGGCCGATTCAGCCGCAGGCGCTGACGGACTACCGCCACGAACTGGCCCTGCACCGCGAGGAAAAGCGCGCCGACGGCACCGACTATGCGACCCGCGTCCTCTCCGGCGAGCCGCTGTCCGCCGTACTCAGCGGCCGCTTGCC
>CAZSEH010000130.1:0-7434 GCA_964605835.1 uncultured Opitutaceae bacterium | reverse complement strand
GTCCAGGACTGAGCCCAAAATGAAGTGGGCCGTGACGAAATCAGGCTTCAGACGCAAGGCCTCCTCAAACTCAGCCACCGCCTCCGCGATCCGGTCGGCGCCGTAAAGAGCGTTGCCCAGATTGTAATGCGCCTGTGCGAAGTCCGGCTTCAGGCGCACCGCCTCCCGAAACTGGTCGATTGCATCCTTCAACCGTCCGGGCAGCTGAGCCATCGCGATGCCAAGGTTGTTGTGCGCCTCGGCAAGGTCCGGCTTCAGGCGCAGCGCCTCTTCGCTGATCGGGACCGCCTCGGCGACCCTGCCGGAATCCAAGAGCGCCCCCGCGTAGTGGTTCCGCACCTCGGCAAACTTGGCCAGGCCTGCAAGCACGTTGAACGCCACCGAAAAGGCCAGCAAGAGGCCCCACCCGCACCGGGCCATCCACCGCCAGGCTGGCCGGCCTGACAGGCCCTGCTCCACGACAAAAATCCCCACGATCGCCAGCAGGGCCAATTCCGGCACAAAATCCTCTTCGTAGCGGCTGCAGGCCCAGTAGAAGAGGCACAGCGTGACCACCGAGGCGCCAAAAAAGGCGCTCACGGCCATGACGAACTCCCGCAACGCCTTTCCGGCCGCCCGGTGGCGCCAAACCCAAATAGAGGCCAGGGCCAGCCAAAGGACGGGCATGCCCGTCAAGGCGCCAAAGGGATCCTCCGGCGGCGCATGGCCCGGGGGCAGCGGGGGTGCGCCGGATCGGCCGATGAACGGGAACGTCCGGGTCCACTGCACCGGTTCAAGAAAATAGACCCGGAAATTGAACCACACATATCCCGGGCTGAAGCGAGGGGCGGCGTCCCGCCGGTCGCCGGCCAGCTGGTAGTTCTCGCCAAACTCCAGCGCTTGGCCAAAGCGTTCGTAGTTGTAGAGCAGCAGTCCCAGCCCGATCACGGCAATGGGTGCCAGAGCGCAGATCGCCTGGCGGGCCACCCTTCCGCCCTGCCGCAGTTCGACTCCTATCGGAACCAAAAGACACAAAGCACCTGGAAGAAGCGAGGGCCGTGCCGCCATCGCGAGTCCATAGGCGGCGCTCGCCGCCGCGAGCCATCGCCCCCGCTGCTCCGGCCGAACCGCGGATTGCCAGATCGCCGCCAGCGCCAGCAACGTCAGCAGGTATCCGCACGCAATCGCCACTTCATGGACGTCCGACTGCGCCAGCAGCAGGGGCATCCCGGTCGCCAGGCCGAAGGCCAGGGCGCACGAAACCACGACCCCGTCGCCGACTTCGGGAAAATGCTTCCGCCGCAGCGCGAACAGGAGGCCCGCGCCAATCAGGAAGGCCGCCGCGCAGAAAATAAACGTGGCCTCGCCATTCCAGAGGTGCCGGCCGGTGAGTGCCGAGACCGGCCAGAAAAGGACCAGGGCCGGGGTGGCGCCAAAATACAGGTAGAGCTTTCCGCGGAAGTAACTCAGGTCGTGCAGACCGTGGACCCGGTAGGTCGCGTTGGCCCCTGGATCGTAGGGATCTGCGAGCTGGGCAAGGCCCGGAGGCGGGTCCTTGGGCAGGCTCAGGTGGCCCGCTTGAAAGCCCCGAACCAAAAGGTTGTAGTACGTTTCGGCAGGATCCGGGCTAAAAAGCTTCACCACACCCGAGCGGGCCAAATATCCGTACATCCCGAGGACCACCGCACACACCGCGCAGAATTGCACCGCTCCCAGCCATCTAGACGGCTTGATTTCCATTGCCCTATCAAGGGTTGCGCAATGCTCGACGAATTCAAGGAATTACCCCCGCAGGGACGGCCGGCCCGCATCTGATCAACTTAAGGGCGATTGGCGCGCCTCAGCCCGGAATCTCGGCCTCGACAAGCATCGCCAGCTGGGTGAGCGATTCCTGCCAGCCGAGGTAGCACGCCTCCGCCGGAATGACGGCTGGCACCCCCTCCTGCACGATGTTCACCTCGGTGCCGCAGAACACTTTCTTCAGGGTCACCGTCACCTGGAGTTCTCCGGGCATGTTCGGATTGTCGAAGTGGTCCGTATAGCGGATGCGTTCGTGGGGCACCAACTCGATGTATTTCCCTCCGAAGGACTCGGCCTTGCCGCTCCCGAAATTCGTGAACGACATCTTGAAGGTGCCGCCGACCTTTGCGTCCATGTGTTGGACCTTTCCTGTGAATCCATATGGCGGAAGCCACTTGGACATGGCTTCCGCCTCAATGAAGGCGCGATAGACTTTCTCGGGCGTCGAACGAAGGACGCGGTGAAGGCGGATGGTATGCGTTGACATGTTTCTGGTCTCAGATTGTTGGCTTTTTGTCTCTTGTTATGAAATCTTCGAACGGGGCCGGGCTGGACGGACACCAAAGGTGGGCCTTTCTTCCTCCGCCGCAAACTGAGCGCTGACTTTCGGTCTGTCCCGATCCGGCAGAGATTCAGGATCGACCTCGGCCCGCTCCTTCGCTTTATCCCCCGGCGTGGGACCGCTAAATAAGCTATTCGACCAGAACCGGATTTGGGCCGAGGCCATCCGCAAGCACACTCCCGATTTCTTTTCTAAGCTGGAGCGTCAGCAGACGCCCGAATACCTCTGGATCGGCTGCTCGGACAGCCGTGTCCCCGCCAACGAAATCGTCGGGTTGATGCCGGGCGAACTGTTCGTTCACCGCAATATCGCGAACGTCGTGGTTCACACGGACCTGAATTGCCTCAGCGTCATCCAATTCGCGGTCGATCTGCTCAAGGTGAAGCACATCATGGTCGTGGGGCACTACGGCTGCACCGGAATCCGGGCTGCCCTGCGCTGCGAGCGCGTGGGGATCGCGGACAACTGGCTCCGGCACGTCCAGGACGTGCGCGAAAAGCACGACGCCTGCCTGTGCGCCATCGGATCGGAAGCCGAACGCGGCGCCCGCCTGAGCGAGTTGAACGTCATCGAGCAGGTGTCCCATGTCTGCCAGACTTCAACGGTCGTGGAAGCGTGGGAAAGGGGCCAGGCGCTCACGATCCATGGCTGGATCTACGGCTTGGCCGACGGACTCCTGAGGGACCTCAACTGCTCCGCATCCAACCCAAGGGAGGCGTTGGCCAGCCCAAAGGCGGCTGTGGCCTCCCTGGCGGGCTTGGCCGGCTGAACTCCAAAAACGAGCGTTGCAAGGTTTCCGCTTTCGCGGGAAGGATAGGTAGAGCGTCCCCGACTCCGGGATGCCACGCCCCGAGGCGGTTCTTCACGCAGACCCCGGCACCACCCCCGAATATGAAGCCGACGCCACCCAATCGAACAAGCCTGTCCCGTCGCGATTTCCTGCGGACCTCCGTGCAGTTGGGGGCAGCGCTCGCCGTGCCCAATGTGATCGCGTCGCGCCTGCTCGGTTCGAACGCTCCCAGCAACCGGATCCGCGTCGGCCAGATCGGCTGCGGACGCATCGCCCAAGGGCACGACATGCCGGGAGTCCTCGCCTCCGACCTCGCGGACTACGCGGCTGTGTGCGACCTCGACTCCCGCAGGGTGCAGGAGGGCAGGGCGTTTGTGGAGAAGTACTGCCGGGAGCATTCCCGGCCGGTCCCCGCCGTCTCAACCTACGGAGACTACCGCGAACTGCTGGCGCGCGCGGACATCGACGCGGTCGTCATCAGCACGCCCGACCACTGGCACGCGCAACTGGCCATGGCCGCCATCGCCGCGGGCAAGGATGTCTATCTCCAGAAACCCATGACCATGACCCTGGCCGAGGGAATCGCCCTGCGAGCCGCGGTTCAGGCGAGCACCCGGATCCTGCAGGTCGGAAGCCAGCAGCGGTCGTGGACGCAGTTCCGCCAGGCGTGCGAACTCGTGCGCAGCGGCCGTGTGGGTGCCGTCAAGGCGGTCGAAATCGGCCTGCCGATCGATCCCACGGCCCCGGACGATCCCGAGCAGCCGGTGCCCGCAAATTTGAACTACAACGCGTGGCTCGGGCCCACGCCGGAAGTCTATTACACCGAGCAGCGGGTTCATCCCCAAAAGGATTACAGCCGCCCCGGCTGGCTGCGCAACGAGTCCTACTGCCTGGGGATGATCACCGGATGGGGCGCCCACCATTTTGACACGGCCCACTGGGGCCTGGATTGCGAGTTGTCCGGGCCGAGCCGCGTCGAGGGACGGGCGACATTTCCAAAGAACAGGATTTGGAACGTGCACGGGGAGTACCACATCGAGCTGAACTACCCAAAAGGGGTGAAGATGACCGTCTCGGACAAGTTTCCCAACGGCATCCGGTTCATCGGCGACGAGGGGTGGATCTTCGTGGCCCGCGACGGGGTGGCCACCGCCAGCGATCCGGCCCAGAACCACGGCAACCTGAAGCCCCTGGACGCCAGCGATCCGAAGCTGCTCAATTCGGAGGGATTGAGCGTGCGCCTGCCGGTGAGCGAAGAGCACCACAAGAACTGGCTGCTCTGCGTCCGATCCCGGGAGACGCCGATGGCCCCCGCCTGGATCGCGCACCGGAGCAACTCCGCCTGCATCGTAAGCTGGATCTCGATGAAGCTCGGACGTCCGCTCGACTGGGACCCGAAGACGGAACGATTCCTCAACGATGACGAGGCCAATTCGATGCTCTCCCGGCCGGAGCGCAGGCCGTACGGAATCACCCAAATGGCCGGAGCCTGACCGCCGCCCCAATTTTATGAATCGTCGCCAATTCCTCTCCACAACCGCCGCCTCCCTGGCCGCGAGTGCCTTGATTGCCCGGACCCGCGCCGACGGCCCCGTCCAAAGTGCCAGCGGCATGAACTACGCCCCACAGGGCAAGCCGAACCCGGTCGTCAAGCCGGGCGAATTCAACATCGCGGCCGTCCGCCTCGACCACGGGCACATCTACGGAATGGGCAACGGGCTCACCGAGGCCGGTGCGACGATCAAGTGGGTCTACGACCCCGATTCCAAGAAGGTCGACGCCTTCCTCGCGAAGTTTCCCCAGGCCAAGGCCGCCCGGTCCCTCGACGAGGTCCTCGCCGACCCGGAAATCCACCTGGTCGCGGCCGCCGCGGTAACGTCGGAGCGCGGCCCCCTGGGATGCCAGGTTATGGAAGCCGGCAAGGACTATTTTACGGACAAGGCCCCCTTCACGACCCTGGAGCAGCTGGCGCAAGCCAAGGAGGTGGTCGCCCGGACTGGCCGCAAGTACTTCGTCTACTACAGCGAGCGGCTTCACAACGAGGCGGGCATGTACGCGACCGACCTTATGGACCAGGGTGTCATCGGCCGGGTGGTTCAGGTCGTGTCCCTGGCGCCGCACCGCCTCAGCAAGTCGACCCGGCCGGACTGGTTCTTCAAGCGCGACAAGTTTGGCGGCATCCTTTGCGACATCGGAAGCCACCAATTCGAGCAATTCCTGACCTACTCGGGCTCGTCCGACGCCACCGTCACGCACTCATCAATCGGAAACTTCGCCAATCCCGACACTCCGGAGTTCGAGGACTTCGGCGATGCGTGCCTGGTGGGCAATACCGGTTCCATCAACTACGTCCGGGTGGACTGGTTCACCCCGGACGGACTGAGCACCTGGGGAGACGGCCGCACGTTCATCCTCGGAACCAAGGGCACGGTCGAACTGCGCAAGTATGTCGATGTCGCACGGGACGACACGAGCGACCATGTCTACATCACCGACCAGAAGGGCGAGCACCGCATGGATGTCGCCGGCAAGGTGGGCTACCGCTTTTTCGGCCAGTTTATCCTCGACTGCCTGAATCGAACAGAAAAGGCCATGACCCAGGCGCACGCCTTCAAGGCGGCGGAAATCAGCCTGCTCGCGCAGGCGAAGGCCCAGCGCCTCGTCACCTGACATTCCAATCGAAGCCGGCCCGTCGCCCTTGAGCCGGCCTCCTCCGCGAGCAATCTCTTAGGCGGGGCCGGCGGAGTTGACTCACTGCACGAAGCCCGCCTTCAGCCGCAGCACCCGTCGCACACCCCGCGGAATCTCATCCTGCCGGTGGGTCACATAGATGACCGTCGACTCCCCGGCCGCGATCAGGGATTCGACCGCACGCAGGAATTGTTCACGGTGGATCCGGTCGAGCCCCTGGCAGGGCTCGTCGAGGACGAGCAGGTCGGGGCTCTTCACGAGGGCGCGCGCCAAGAGGACCATCCGCTGCATTCCTGCGGACAGCGATCCGAAGGTGCGGTCCTCGCAATCGGCGAGGCCGAGGCGCGCCAGCCATCGGCGCGCGACCCCGCGCTGGCGCGGGGTGATCGGCTGCCGGCAGCCGTTGGTGTCGTGGAGACCGGAGACCACGGCGTCCAAACAACCCAGCGTCTCGGGAAAGTGCAGGTGGAGTTCCGGGGACACGAAGCCGATCCGTCGCTTGAGGCTCCAGACGTCCACGCCCGAGCCCCGTTGCCGCCCGAAGACCCGCACCGTGTTGGCGTAGGCCTGCGGGTGGTCGCCGATGATGACGCTGAGCAGGGTGCTCTTGCCCGAGCCGTTTGGTCCCAAGAGCGCCCAATGTTCGCCCTGCCGCACCGTCCAATCCACGTTTTGCAAAATCGCCCGCTGCCCGTAGCGGACCGTGACGTTTTCCAGGCAGACGAGTTCGGCTGCCGTTGCCGCCCGCCGGGTAGCAGCGGCGGGCGGGAGCCAGCGAACGGGCCTCCGCCGGGCGGCGCCACCGAAAAGCCGCCGCACCCGTGGATGCTTCAGCATTGCGGACCGGCGTCCCTGGGCGACGACACGGCAGCGATCCACGCACAAAACATGGGTGATCCCATGGGGCAGTTCGTCGGGGTGGGTGACGATCAAAAGCAGGTGAAGCGAACGATGCCGCATCAGCGCTTCCAGGATCGCCTTGAGATGGGCGCGGAACGCGACGTCCAATCCGGCGAACGGATCGTCGAGGATCAGGAGTCGGGGCCTTCGCAGCAGGGCATGGGCGAGCAGCGCCTTGCGCATCTCCCCGTTGGACAGCGACAGCAGGCGGCGCTCGAGCAGCGAATCAATCGCAAGCAGGCGCAGAACCCGGCGCAGCCTGCGGCCGAATGCCGCAACCGAAGGCCGCGACCGCCGCAGAACCTCGAAGGGATTCACGTCCTCGACGCTGTCCTGGGAGAGGAATTGGCGGACGGTGGCCGCTTCCTCCTCCTCGAGGCTGAACCACCGGGCCGCCGATGGGGCGTCCCCGGCATGGAGTTTCTGCTGCTCGAAGGAAACCCGTGCCACCGCCCTCTCCGGCGCCCACCTATGGCGGCCCCGCATTCGGAAGTGGTATTGGATTTCTCCGGAGACGACGGGGACCTTCCCGGCGAGCGCCCGGGCAAAAAGCGACTTGCCCGATCCATTGGCCCCGACAACGGCCCACTGCTCGTTGCGGGCGAAGGTCCAGTCCGTGTCGCGGAACACCAGGCGATCGCCGAACCGGAGGCTTACGCCTGCCATTGCCAGAAGCGGCCGGGATGGGTCGGCGGTCATCCCGGTTGTCTGG
>CAZSEH010000129.1:0-7512 GCA_964605835.1 uncultured Opitutaceae bacterium | reverse complement strand
CATTTCAGGGCTGGACAACCCGCGGCCCCTGCCATAACTGATCCCCTCCCTTGGTTACTTGCCCAGGTGGTGGAATTGGTAGACACACACGTTTGAGGGGCGTGTGCCGTAAGGCGTGCAGGTTCGAGTCCTGTCCTGGGCACCAAGTCTGGAAGCAACTTTGTCCCTCCTCCCCATGAAGACCCTCCCGCCCGGGTGTTTCCTGCCGCTATTCTCGGTTCTCCTGCTGAGTCCGAGCCTGCCCGCCGCCGCTCCCGACAGCCCTGAACCGGGCCTTCTCTTCCTGCTTTCCGGAGAGCACGGCACACTGGCGGACTTCTCCGCCGGCGGAACACCCTCACCGAACTTCGATTCCCAGGTTTCCACGATCCCGGATGGCGCAAAAGGCGCGGCCCTGCGTTGCGGCAACCTTCAATTGCTGAGTTATTGGGCGCCGGGAAATATCTTCGCCCAAAGGGGCACACTTTCCCTCTTCTGGCGTCCGCACGCCCCTGTCGGGCCGACACCGTTCCCCGTTTTCCGCGTCGGCTACGCGGATCACTCGAGCTGGGACATGGTCTTCCTGCGCATCGACTACAACGGCAGCGGTTTCGACGCCTTTGTCACGGACGCCAGCCTGTCCCGGACGCGCGTCTCCGTCACCCTCGATCCCTTTCCGCCGCCCGACCGCTGGATCCACCTGGCGCTTTCATGGGATGAAACCCGCGGAATACGCTTCTACATCGATGGCCGGCTTGCGGCAACCAAGGAGGCGGTTGCTGTCTACAACGCGGGACTCGACCAATTCGGGCCGCATTCCCGGATCATCAGCCCCGCGAACGTCCAGAGTGATTACAATTTCGTCCGCGGGGGCGACATCGACGAAATCCGGGTTTACGACCGGATGCTGGCCGACGAAGATGTGGCGGCCCTCGCGCGCGGAGCAGCTCCGGCCGGGATCGCTGCGGCGCCGACCCGCGATCTTGCCGACGCTCGCTGGCGCGACGAATGGGCGCTCCGCTACGGATGGAACCGGCCTGGGGACGCTCCGCCCTATCTCCCGGGTTCGTCGATCTCCATTCGGAAGGTCGAGATTCACGACGCGTATGACCTGAAACGCTGGTATTGGAAGGCCTGCGACGGGATCCGGGAGACGACATGGCCGGGAGTCTACAACCGCTCACGCCTGCCGGGCCGAAACGACTACTTCCAGCTGCCCGACTGGGATTGCTATTCGCTTTCCGGAAAATCCATCACCTTCTTCATGCCGGATGAGCCATGGAATCACCTCGAGATCTCCGGGGCCGCCTGGGGCACCCTCACGCTTCTGGCAGATCCGGGAAAGGAAGGCCCGGCCGGGGACAAAGTCCTGTTTGAGCGGCCAAAGGGCCAGGAAAGGACCGTCCATGCGCTCGCCCGGCCCATCACCGGCCGGAAGGTCCGTTTCGACAATGTCATGCAGGAGGAGCCCATCGGCGAATTTTCCGCGTATTACGTTGCCGAAGGCCGGGAGCCGCGCGGAAGCGCCAGGCTATCGTACCACCTGGCGCAGCAGGCCGGCGACCCAGCCGGCCTGCAGGACCTGATCCGTTTTGTCGCGGGGCGGTACCCTCCGGATGAGCGCGCGACCCTGGTCGCCGTGCCTGAAGGGTCCGTGCCGGCCCCGGCCTCCGCGGTCGGCCCGGGTGCGCGATTCCTCCCCGTCGTCCACATCCTGGTTCCGTGCGATCCCGGCGTCCCCGGGTACAAGCTCGACTCCGTCGACGGCGGCCTCGACGGAATCGCGATCGACCTTCCAGCGCTCGACGTAAAGCCGACGCATGGGGAGTTCTTCCCCATGAATATCCGGGTCAAGGACCCCCTCTGGCCCATGCGCGACATGCTCGACTTCACCTTCAGCGTGAAGCCGGGCGAAGCAAAAACCCTTTGGCTCGATCTTCGCGACCGCATCCTTCCCGCCGGGAAGAGCCTGTACCTGACGATTGCCGCGGCCGGCGCCGATTTCGGGAGTGCGTCGCTTGCCGGAGCCGGCCTTCGCGTGATATTCAAGCCCCGGGAGGCCGCCCGCGCGGAACACGAGCTCGACCGGTTCACCCAGGCCAGGGACGCTTACGCCATGCTTGTCGAGGAGCATCCAGAAAGCGACAAGCTGCATCTTTGGACCCGGTTCAAGGGAGACATCACCGACTTGCTGCGGGTGAACCCAAATCACTATCCGGGTCGCAATTATTGGGCGGTCGCCAGCCCGGGCTCCCCCAGGCCCCCATTCCAGGAACCGGCGCCCCCCGCCGGCGTTCCGCTTTGGGCTTTCCGCCAGGTCGAGGCGCTCGGCCATGTGAAGTATTTCGCGAACTGGTGGATCGACAACCGCCAGGTCGAGAATGGCGAGTATGGGGGAGGCTTGTCCGACGACACCGATTTGACCAATGCATGGCCCGGAATCGCGCTGATGGGCTGCACTCCGGAGAAGATCGGGGAGGCCCTCAGGAAGGAGGTCGATGCCTGCTATCGCCAGGGGATGATCACGAACGGACTCTGCACGATCCAGGCGGATGAGCTTCACGGATATGAGGAGGGCCTCAATTGCCTCGGCCAGAACCTGATTCTCAACTTCGGAAGCCCGAAGATGCTGGAGCGTGCAATGGAGACCGCGCGCGGAATCGAATGGCTGAGCGGAATCAACCCTGCAGGGAACCGGCTCTTCCGCTCATGCTATTACAATGGGCTCAAGATGGGAACCGACAGCGTCTGGGGATACACGAAGGCCTACGAATACCTGATTCTCCAGCCCGAACAGCTCCTGATTGAATACAACGGCAGCCCGGCGGCAAAAAAGATCGACCTCGAAATGGCCAATGGACTTCTCGCGCACCGCCACAAGGACGGGGCGGGGAACTACACCATTCCTTCATCGATCCATTTTGTCGACGACAAGGAGGGCACGGCGACCCGGGGATACTTCCCCTGGCCGCTTTTCTGGAGCGCATACAAGTGGACCGGAGACCGGAAGTACCTCGACCCGATCTTCGACGGCGGCACCTCCTCCATCGCCTCGGTCAACGCAAACCTGATCGATCTGCTCGGACTGCGGCCGGCCTGGGGTCCCCGCTTCCTCGGAGGCGATCGCGGCCCGTCCGGCCAGGGCCCGGGAACAGGCCCGCAGAGGGACCGCTCCATGTCGATCGGAAACGGAGATATCGCGCGCCCGGCGGCCCCCGAGCATCTCGCGTGGCAACTGACCGGGGACAAGCACAACCTCGAGTCGCTATACTTGCGCGAGATCCGGGAACTTGTCCTGGGTGAATACATCGACACGGAAGGCAGCCTCTGGATCGATCGCGTCGGGGTTCCCCATGCGGATCTGCAACGCGCGCGACTGGGAGGCGTGGCGCTCGTGCGCAACTCCACTTTTCCGGGCCACGTCATCAGCTGGAAATTCCAGGCCCCGGCCAACGACCAAAGCGTCGCCATTCTCGTTCCCCGCTCCACGGCGACCTCCTTCAAGGTGATCGCCTACAACCTGGATACAACGCCGGTCCGGGCCACCATGACGGGCTGGAATGTCGATCCCGGCATATGGGAGGTGACACAAGGAATCGACACGACTGGAAGGGACGACGCGGACAAGGCCCTGTCCTCCTGGAAAATGCCGTTTGGAAGGTCGCAGGCCGCCGAGCTGAGCTTCCCTCCCCGCGCGACAACAATCCTCAACTTCGTTCTCCGCACACCCGGCACGCCGTACTGGGCGCGCCCCGACTTGGGAATCGATCCGGAGGACGTCCAGGTGCATGGGCGGGAGATCCGCGTCCGAGTCCACGGCCTCGGATCCGTCGCCTCGCCGCCCGCGGCAGTCGTTGTTCGCAGCCGCTCCGGGAGGATCGTGTGCACAGGGCAGATCCCTTCCATCCCGGCGCCCTTGGACTTGCAGCCAAAGACGGCTGAAGTGGGCATGACCCTGCCCGACGGGATGACGGCCGGCGGATGCACGATCGAGATCGATCCGGACCAGGCCTTGGATGAGACCACCCGTCTGAACAACACCGTGCAAATCTGACCGCGCGGGCTTTTCGAATCCCTTCCCGGGCACCAAGCAAATGATGTCGATGCAATTTTGCAGGAAGTGCGCAAGGGAAGCCTCGTTATTGCTCTGTCTGGCCCTGATGCCGGCAATTGTCACGGCCTGGATTCAGCCGGAAGGGCGCAAGCCGGCCTGGAACGGACCCGCTGTCGCTGAAGTCACAGTCGAAGAAGCCGGGGCCCCGGGTGCAGGTGCCCTGTGGGTCGACGCGCGCACTGAGGCGGCCTTTGCCCAAAGGCATGTGCCCGGCGCGCTTGCGCTCAATGAGGAAAATTGGGAAGCCTTGCTGCCCGGTTTTGTGGCGGCATGGCGGCCCGGCGCCCGCGTAGTGGTCTATTGTGACGATGAGGAGTGCGGCAGGAGCCAGGACGTTGCGGCACGGCTCCAGCGGGAACTGCAGGTCGGACAGGTCTACGTGCTCAAGGGAGGCTGGGCCGCCTGGTTGGGCGCACAAAAGCGATGAACAGGCTCGCCTTCTTCCTCCGGATCATGGTGGGCGCCCTGTTTGCCTATGCTGGCCTGCTGAAGGTCGTGCATCCCGGGCAGTTTGCGACCGACATCGATCACTACCGGCTCCTTCCCCATTTCGCGATCCAGCCGCTCGCGTTCTATCTTCCGTGGCTGGAGATCATTGCGGGCGCAGCCGTGATGTTTGGCCCGGGCCGGCGCGGCGGCTTGACACTGCTCCTGGCCCTGAGCCTCGTGTTCACCGCCGCCATAGGCACCGCTCTGGCGCGCCACCTTGATATCTCCTGCGGCTGCTTTGGTTCCCTGGATGCGGGCACTCTCGGCGTTTCCTTCGTTCGCGACATTCTCCTGAGCCTCGCGCTTCTGTGGCTGTTCCTCAGAAGCGCAGGCCCCGGAAAAGGTCACTTGACGTCGTAGACCTCGAGAAGGGCGACGCCGCTGGTGTTGCCCACGCCGACAATCTGCACGGTGTAGCCCCCCGGTTGCAGGGTCATGACCAGGGCTGCGTCCAGGCTGCCGCTGGGCAGCGAAAACGCGCCGACCTGCGCAAACACGGCGCTGATCTGGGCGGCGTTGTTGCCAACGGTCCAGCCTGAGTTTGTGGCGAGCTGGGTGCTTCCCGAGAAAAGCGTGATCTGCGGATTGGCCAGCGCTCCGGCGACCCCCATTGTCGACAAGGTGGGGCCGATGCCCCGGACGAGCACGGTTTTCGGAGCGTTGCCCCCGATGAAGAAACCGATGGTGACGGGACCCAGGTTGCCGCTCGCCGCGTTGACCTGCATCCGGGCGGACGCATTGATCAGGCGGGTCGAGAGATTGGAGTCAGCATCGTAAAGCTCGGCCATGGCGGTGCCGGTGCTGCTGCCCGCGCTCATGACCTGCGCCGTATACGCGCCGGTGTTGAGAAGAACGATCACGGCGGAATCCTTGCTGCCGCTCGGCAGCGCGAACGCCCCGGTCTGCGCGTCCATTGCCGGGATGTTGACGGCGGAGCTGCCGGTCTGCCAGGCCGTGTTCGTGGCGATCGGGGCCGCCCCGCTGAACAAGGTGAGCTTCGGATCCGGCAGCGAGTTGGCGACGCCGAAGGTCTTGAGCGTCGGACCGATTCCGCGCACAAGCAGGGTCTTGCTGCTGCCCGATACGACAAAGCCGAGGGTCAGCGCCTGGCTCGCCGGTCCGGCCGCTGCGAGCGTGGAGAAGTTTATGATCCGGCTGGAAGGCTGCGGAACGATCGTGACGATGATGGTCGCGTACCCGGTGCCGGCGGCGTTGGTGGCCGAAATCGTCGTGAACCAGGTGCCCGCCACGGAGGGCGTGCCGGTGACGGCACCCGTGCCTGTGTCGAGCGTGAGGCCGGGCGGGACAAGGACCGCGGCAAAGCTTGTGGGCAAGCCCGTGGCGGTGATTTGGTAGGTGGTGAATGGCGTGCCGACGGTTCCAAACAGCACGTTTGTGCCCACTGTGATGTTGGCCGGATTGGGATCCCAAGGCTCGACGTCATACAGGCTCGTGATCAACGGCGGAGCGCCTGGCGGGGCGATCGTGATGATGACGATGGCGGAGCCAGTGCCGCAGGAGTTTGTGGCCGTGATCGTCGTAAACCAGGTGTTGTCCACCGT
Source organism: uncultured Opitutaceae bacterium (assembly GCA_964605835.1). GTDB lineage: Bacteria > Verrucomicrobiota > Verrucomicrobiia > Opitutales > Opitutaceae > Palsa-1447. Next base: position 1,368 of record CAZSEH010000129.1, on the reverse strand, counting down.
GGGAGTTCCGGTGATGAGTCCCGTGCTCGTGTCGAGCGAGAGGCCGGGCGGCATGAGAACGGCGGCAAAACTCGTGGGTGAGCCCGTTGCGGTGATCTGGTAGGGGACAAAGGGCTGGCCGACGGTTCCACCCACGACGTTTGTTCCGACCGTGATGTTCGCAGGATTCGGATCCCACGGCTCGACGTCATACAGGCTTGTGATCAACGGCGGCACGCAGCCCGGGCCGATGACAATGATGAGGACGACAGAGTCGGAACCGCAGGAATTCGTGGCCGTGATCGTCGTGAACCAGGTGTTGTCCACGGTGGGCGTGCCGGTGATGAGTCCCGTGCTCGTGTTGAGCGTGAGTCCGGGCGGAAGAAGCACGGCGGAGTAGCTGGTGGGCGAGTTCGTTGCGGTGATCTGGTAGGGGACCAACGGCACGCCGACCATTCCGGGCACGATATTCACGCCTGGCGTAATGTTTGCCGGATTGGGATCCCAGGGTTCAACGTCATACAAGCTGTTGATCAAGGGCGGGGCGCAGCAGGCCGCGACCGCAAAGGTTTGGGAAACCGGTGCGGCCGCCGAATAGGAAATGTTGCCCGCCTGGCTGGCCCGCAGGGTTACATTGCCCACGCCGGTGAGCGTCACCGTGTTGCCGGACACCGTGGCCGGGCCGCTCGTCACGACAAGCGTGACCGGCAGGCCGGAAGTGGCGGTCGGACTCAGGATGAAGGCGCTGTCGCAGGCCGTATGGGCGGGGATGGCAACGAAGGCGATCGTCTGCGCAATGGGCCCGACCACGCACGCCGTGACCGCGAAGGTCTGGGAAACCGGGGTCGCGGCCGAGTAGGTGGCATTGGCCCCCTGGCTGGCCTGCAACGTGACACTGCCCACGCCGGTTAGTGTCACCGTGTTGCCGGAAACCGTGGCCGGACCGCTCGTCACCGCAAGCGTGACCGGCAGGCCGGAACTGGAGGTCGGACTCAAGGCAAAGGCACCGTCGCAGGACGTATGACTGGGGATGGCAGCGAACGTGATCGTTTGCGGCAAGGGCGGGACAACGCAGGCCGTGACCGTAAAAGTCTGGGACACCGGGGTGGCGGCCAGGTACGCGCCGCTGCCCGCCTGGGTCGCCTTCAAGGTCACACTGCCGACGCCCGTGAGGGTCACCGTGGTGCCGGACACCGTCGCAGGGCCGCTCGTCACAGCGAGCGTGACCGACAGGCCCGAAGTGGAGGTCGGGCTCAGGGTGAACGCACTGTCGCAGGCCGTATGGCCGGTAACGGGCGCGAAGGTGATGACCTGCGCAACGGGCACGATAACGCACGCCGTGACCGAGAAGTTGCGGGACACGGGAGTGGCGGGCAGGTAGAAACCATT
>CAZSEH010000128.1:0-7639 GCA_964605835.1 uncultured Opitutaceae bacterium | reverse complement strand
AACTGCTGCTGTCGTATGGCTTCAAGCAACCGGTCCGCAAGGAATCGCTCTGGAGCCTGCGTCATTTCTGGAAGCCGCGGCAGGTGAATCCGCTTCGTTTGAAACCGATGCTCGATTTGGCGCGCCTGCAAGGCTGGCTGTCGCCGCTGCCAGAGTGCCCGATCCGGGTGGATGCGCGGAAGATTCCGCAGGATTTCCTGGACGGCTTTCGCAACCGCGACTGTGCCTCCACGGAGTGCAAGGCTTGCGGCTACTGCGAGCGGATCGCCGCGCAGGCCGTTTCGATCGCACCCGAGTATCGCACAGCGGTGCTGAAAAAATACGGGGAAATGGATGAGACCATGGCAACGGGGAGCCTTTGGGGTGCTTGACTCTCCGCATTGGTTCCATTTGACCATCATATATTTATGATGGCGTCCCCACGGGGATTCGAACCCCGGTTCTCACCGTGAAAGGGTGGTGTCCTGACCGGGCTAGACGATGGGGACCCAACTGCGGAGCCGGGCAAGCTACCGCATGGGGCGGGCCGAGCAAGGCATTTCTTGGAAACGAGAATGACGCACTTTTTCCTTTCGTACGAGGCCGGAATTGCCTGGGGTAGCAGGCGTCACTCCCCATGAACTTCGACACCATCGCCTCCTCGCTCCCGAAAAATGCAGTCACGGCGATCGACGCCGTGAAATATCCCCGGATCGCCTCGGGAAAAGTGAGGGAGATCTTCGACCTGGGCGACGCCCTCCTTCTCGTGGCAAGCGACCGGCTTTCAGCCTTCGATGTCATTCTTCCGGACGGAATTCCCGGGAAGGGCATTGTCCTCACCCAGATGAGCCTGTGGTGGTTCGAGCAGACCAAGGGAATCATCGTCAACCACCTTTTGCCCGATCAGGCCGGCGAATTCGCGCGGCGGGGCATAACGGACCGCGACCTGCAGCTGAGGAGCATGGTGGTCCGCAAGCTCAAGCCCCTGACGATCGAGTGCGTCGTCCGCGGCTACCTGGCGGGCAGCGGCTGGAGTTCCTACCAGAAGGACAGTACTGTCTGCGGGCTGAGCCTGCCTCCCGGCCTCAGGCAGGCCGACCGGCTGGCGGAGCCTATCTTCACGCCGACGACGAAGGCCCCGCAAGGCCAGCACGACGAGCCCATAAACGATGTCCAGGGCGAGGCGGCGATCGGCGCGGAGCTTTACCGGAAGGTGAAGGCCGTCAGCCTGGCCCTTTACAAGGCGGGCCACGACCGCGCCCGCCGGGCGGGAATGATCCTGGCCGACACAAAATTTGAATTTGGCACCGATCCAGCCGGCTCGCTGGTTCTCATCGACGAGGTCCTGACACCGGACTCCTCGCGGTATTGGCCCGAGGACGAGTACGCCCCGGGGCGGTCGCCGCCGAGCTACGACAAGCAGTTTGTGCGGGACCACCTGCTCGCCTTGAAGTGGAACCAGCGTCCGCCGGCACCGAGACTGCCGCAGGACGTCATTTCACGGACACAGGCAAAGTACCTGGCGGCGCTGAAGAACCTGATTGGATAGGGGCCGGCTAGCCGGTCGCACGCTCCGCCGATGCGGGAGTGCTCCGGCTTGCCCGAATCAGTTCGCGGCGGAGCCAGTCGAGCGCCGCGTTGACGGCCCGGGGTTTGACGGTCCGGCGCGGGCCGGGCCAGCTGAGCTGTCTCGACCAGACGCCCTGGGGCGCGTGCAGGGCGACATAGATCGTGCCGACCGGATTTTCCTTTGATCCGCAGCAGGGACCCGAAAAACCCGTGATCGCGACCCCATAATCGGCCCCCAGCTTCTCGGCGGCCCCGGTCGCCATGGCGACCGCCGCCTCGGCGCTGACGGCCCCGTGCTGCTGGAGGATGCTCTCGGGAACGTCGAGCATGAGCATGCGGGCGTCGTTCGTGTAACAGATGCAGGCGCCGGCGAAAAACTTGGATGCGCCGCAGATGTCCGTGAACGAGCTGGCGAGGAGCCCCCCGGTCGCGGTTTCCGCCACAGCAACCCTCTTTTCCTGCGCGCGGAGCAGGTCGGCGCAGACCTTCGCAAGCGAGTCGTGCCCAAAGCACATGAAATCATCCCCCAAAAGCCGGGCGCACTCCGAGGCTATCTCGTGAAGCTGCGGAAGCCCGATTTCCCCGCTCGGGGAACTGAGGCGGCAGTCCACTTGGTAGGCGTGGGCGCAGTAGGCGATGCTCAGGGCGGCGCCGTGGCGGTCGAAGATCGGCTGGAGCCTGGTTTCGAGAAGCGACTCGCCCACCCCGGCGCTGCGCACCTGGACGTAGGCCTCGCCATCGAGCAGGAGGCCGAGCGCGGCGAGGCGCGGGAGAACCTGGTCGCGAAACATCGGCTGCAGCTCGTTGGGCGGACCCGGGAGCATGCACAGTACCTTGCCGTCCTTCTCGACCCAAAGCCCCGGGGCCGTGCCGTTTGCGTTCGGAAGGACATCTCCGTGATTGAACCGGTAGGCCTGCTTCAGATTGTTCGGGGTCATCTTCCGGCCCAGGAGCGCGAAGCGTTCGGCTATCGTCCGCTCGATGTCATGATCGAACACAAGCTCCAACCCAAGGACACCGGCGATCGACTCGCGCGTGCGATCGTCGCAGGTGGGGCCGAGCCCCCCGGTCGTGATCACGACATCCGCCGAAGCCCAGCTCTCGCGGAACTGGCGGGCGATCGCGCTTTCGTCGTCGGTGATCGTCACATTGCGCCGGAGCATGACGCCGCGCCGCGCAAGTTCCTCGCCGATGAACGACAGGTGCCCGTTCGGGGTCAAACCAAGCAGCAACTCGTCACCCAGCGTCAGCAGCTCATAGCGCATTTGGGCGAGCCGTGGGGCATGCGGAACGGCGGATCGCGGGTCAGTTGAAATCATACTTTGTTCCCAAAAAACCTAGACCTATTGGCAAAAATTGCCACTCGGGGCAAACAATCTGGAAAAATCGCTGGACAAAGCGAAGTTGAGCGCGGGGGAGGACCGGTTATAGCGTACAAACCAGGGATGACCCCAGCAACCCAAACATTTGCCAATGAGCACGTCCAAAGACCCGGGTGACGCCTCATCGGGCGGCCTGAAGGAGAAGGTTCGCCGACTTCCCGACAAGCCCGGCGTGTACCTCATGAAGGACCGGCTGGGGCGAATCATCTACGTCGGCAAGGCGCGGAGCCTCCACAAGCGGGTGTCGTCGTATTTCCAGGCGGGGCGGTCCCGCGTCTCGCACCCGAAGATCCGGGCCCTGATCGAGATGATCGCGGATTTCGACACGGTCGAGGTCAAGTCCGAGCCGGAGGCCCTGATCCTCGAGGGGAAGCTGATCAAGCAGTGGCGGCCCAGGTACAATACGGATTTCACGGACGACAAGCGCTTCCTTCTCGTGCGCGTCGACCCCGGCGAGGAATTGCCCCGGTTCCGCCTCACGCGGATCCGCAAGGACGACCGGTCGCACTACTTCGGGCCCTTCGCCCACAGCGGGCTCCTGCGCAGGACCCTGGCCCAGATGCGCCGCCAGTTCGGAATCCTCCTGGGCGATGCAAGCCCGCAGAGGATGCCCGGCGGAGACTGGCAGCTCTACGCCGACGTCCGCCGCGAGATCTACGGCTTCCCGAACCTGGTGAGCCGCGACGAATACCTGCGGCGCGTCGCCGACGCCTGCGATTTTCTCAAGGGAAAGTCCCGGGAATGGCTCGGGACGCTTCGCACCGAGATGGCGGCCGCGGCGCAGAAGCAGGAATTCGAGAAGGCGGCGGAGCTGCGGGACGTCATCTTCGCCATGGAGAAGACCCTGGCGAAAACGCGGCATTTCGAGCGCACGGATCCGACGCGGGTGACGGCGGGCGAGACGGCGCTGCGGCTCCTCGGCGAGGCGCTCGGCCTCAAGGCGGCGCCCTCCGCGATGGAGTGCTTCGACATTTCGCACATCTCCGGCACCTACGTCGTCGCCTCGATGGTGCGGTTTGCGGACGGCAAGCCGGACAAGGACCACTACCGCCGTTACCAGATCAAGAGCTTCGTCGGCAACGACGACTTCCGGGCCATGGAGGAGGTGGTCGGACGGCGTTACCGCCGGCTTCGCGACGAGAACTGCCCTTTCCCCGACCTGGTGGTCATCGACGGCGGCCGGGGACAGGTCGCGGCGGCCCTGAAGGCGTTCATCGCTCTCGACCTCCCGCCGCCTCCGATCGTGGGCCTTGCAAAGAGGGAGGAGACGATCGTGTTCCCGGACGAGCGCCCGCCGCTCGACCTTCCGCTCAGCCACCCCGGGCTCCAGCTGCTCCAGCGGCTGCGCGACGAGGCGCACCGTTTCGCCAACACATACAACGCCGACCTGCGCTCGAGGAAGATCCGCGAGTCGCTTCTCGACGACTTCGGGGGTCTGGGCGAGGTGCGCCGCGGGGCGCTCATGGATCATTTTGGGGACATCGACCGGCTGCGCGGCGCAACGGCGGGGGAAATCGCCGAGGTGCCAGGCTTCGGGCCGAAGCTCGCCGGGGAACTGCGCTCTTTTCTGAATCGTAAAGCGTGACGGGGCTGGTTTTATCCGGCTTCTATGAGAGTACCCCTTTGGTCAAGGCCCGCCCTGGCGGCAGCCGCAATCGCATCCGCGCACGCCAATGTGACCCTCGCGCCGCCGTTTGCCGACCACGCGGTGCTTCAGACCGGAAAGCCGGTGCCGGTGTGGGGGCGCGCGGATCCCGGCGAAAAAGTGACGGTGAGATATCTGGAATACACGGCCGACGGGCTGGCGGATCCGGACGGACGCTGGCTGGCCACGCTGCCGTCGATGCAGCCGCAGGCCAAGGGCGCCGAACTGGTCGCGACCGGGAAAAATTCAATCATGATCCAGGACGTCGTCGTCGGAGAGGTCTGGCTCTGCTCCGGGCAGTCGAACATGGAGTTCACCGTCTACGATCCCAAGAGCACGAGCTTCCGCCTGAAGAACGGCGAGGAGGAGGCCGCCACCGCAAATTTCCCGCTCATCCGCCAGTTCAAGGTCGCCCGGCAGATCGCCGACAAGCCCGCGGATGCGGTGGGGGGCTCCTGGGCTCCCTGCTCGCCGGGGACCGCGGGCCAGTTCACGGCTGTCGGGTACTTCTTCGCGCGCGACATCTTCCGCCGCTTTGGGGTGCCTGTCGGCATCATCGATTGCACGTGGGGCGGCACGCCGGTCGAGTCCTGGATGAGTTCCGCTGCGCTCGCCGGCGACCCTGCCTTTGCCGTTGTCGGCGAACGATGGAAGAAGGCGCTCGCCGACTATCCGGCTGGGAAGACCGCGTTCAACTCGGCCATCGCAGAGTGGACGCGCGAAGAGGCCGCGGCGACCGCCGCCGGGGAAACCCGCCACGCCGCCTTCCTGAAGACGCGCCCAAGACCGCGCGAGCCCATCGGCCCCGGCAGCCCCTGGAGGCCGGCCGGCCTGTTCAACGGGATGATCCATCCCCTGCTTCCCTTTGGAATCCGGGGCGCCCTCTGGTACCAGGGTGAATCCAACGCCGATCACGCCTCCGAGTACCACAGGCTCTTTTCCACGATGATACCGCAATGGCGGTCGGATTTCGGGCAGGGCGATTTCCCATTCTACTGGGTGCAGCTCGCCTCCTACAAGGCGCCCGCCGACACGACCGGCGAGACCTGGGCCTGGCTTCGCGAGGCGCAGGCGCAGACCCTGAGCCTGCCGGCGACCGGCCAGGCGCTGGCCATAGACATCGGAGATCCCGACAACATCCATCCCGGCAACAAGCAGGAGGTGGGGCGCCGGCTAGCCTTGATTGCGAAGGCCCAGGTGTACGGGCTTTCGGTCGATTACTCCGGTCCGGTCTTCTCGAAGGCAGCCGTGGAGGGGAATTCGATCCGGGCGCACTTCGCGTTTGCGGACAACGGCCTGACCGCCGCCGGCAAGCCCCTGCAGTCATTCGAAATCGCGGGCGCCGACCGGAAGTTTCATCCGGCTTCCGCCTCGATCTCGGGAAATACGGTCGCCGTCCGCTCGGCCGAGGTGCCGGCGCCGGTCGCCGTCCGCTACGCCTGGAAGAACGCCCCGGACGCGAACCTGTTCAACGGCGCGGGGCTTCCCGCCACGCCTTTTCGAAGCGACAATTGGTGAAACAGGCTAGTCGCCGGTCTCGCCGGAAACCTCGTAGATTTCGAGCAGGGCCGTGCCGGCTGTCGCGCTGGCGCTGGTCACCTGGGCCGTGTAATTGCCCGGCGGTAGCGTCACAAGGAGGGCGGAATCGGGGTTGCCGCTCGTCAGCGCAAAGGCGTAGGCATTCGCATTTGCCGTGGCGATGCTGATCCCGCTCGGGTCGGGATACTTGTTGCTGGTCGGCGCATTCTGCCATCCCTGGTTCTGGGCGACGACCTGGCCGGCGACGTTATAGAGGCTCAGGACCGGATCCGGGACATTCGCCGGAATCCCGTAATTGATCAGGGACGGCCCTATCCCGCGGATGAGGACCGTCTTGGACGTGCTTCCCTTGACCACAAATCCGGCGATCAGGGGATTGCCCGGGCTGACAGGGCCATTTCCCGACAGATTGAAGAATCGCTGGGCAACCGCGAGCGGAGCCGCATCGGCGTCATAGGCCTCCAGGACCACCGAACCGGTCGATCCGTCGGCCGAGGTGACCTTGACCGTGTAGGCGCCCGGATCGAGGGTCGTCACAACGGCGCAGTCCGCGCTGCCCTGCGCAAAGGGGGGAGTGGCCCCCAGACTCTGGAAGATCTGTATGAGGGATGTGCTTCCGTCCCAGCCTTGGTTGGACAGGATCACGCGCTGGTTCTTGTCGAAGACCTGCAGGAGGGGTTTTGTAAGGACCGGCGTGACGCCCACGGCCGTAAGAGCGGGGCCCACGGCCCTGAAAAGGACGGTTTTCGGCGATGGCCCGACAATGGTCAGTCCGTCGGTGAGCGGGCTTCCCGTTGCGACGACCGCCCGGGTCGAAAGGTTGATCAGGCGCGTCGTGGGCCCGGTCGTGCCGGATGGGTTGCCGCTGGAAACGACGATTATGAAGCTCTTCACGATGGCGTTCGGCACCGTGGTCGTGCCGCTCGCGTTGGTCAGGGTCAGCGTGGGCGAGTACGTTCCCGGAGTCGTTGGCGTTCCGGAAATGACGCCTGTGGACGTATTGAGGCTCAGTCCCGGGGGAAGGCCCGTTGCCGTGTAACTTGTCGCCGGATAGGCGCCCGCGATCTGGTAGTAGAAGAGCGATCCGGAAACTGAATTGACGATTGTCGAGCTGCCGAAGTTCGGGGGCGGAACCCTGTAAAGCGCGAAGGCGATCTGAGTCAGCCCCGACGATCCGTTCTCGGATGTGGGCACGACGGCCAGCGCCCGGATGAAGAACTCGGAGCTACCGGGAAGCGGGGAGGAGGTGGGAATGGAGTAGGACCAAATCTCATTTCCGCCGCCTGTGAGGGAAGTCTGCGCCGTTGCCTGGGCGTAGGTCAGCAATCCGTAGCTGGCCTGTCCGAGGGTCGTCCAGGTGCTGCCATCGAGCGAGGACTGGAAGATGACGGCCACGGGTTCCGGACCCGGGCCCCCCCGGGCCAAGGCGATCGTCTGCAGATCGTTCGACACCCCGATCGACTGAATGATCGGAGTCGTCGATGCCGTCAGGCGCGCGAGTCCGTTTCGGACCTGCCCGCCAATA
>CAZSEH010000127.1:0-7684 GCA_964605835.1 uncultured Opitutaceae bacterium | reverse complement strand
CGAGGCGCACAACAACCTCGGGAATGCCTTGTCGAGAACCCCCGGGCGATTGAATGAGGCGATCGCCCAATTCCATGAAGCGCTGCGTTTGGATCCAGATTATTCCGAGGCACACAACAATCTTGGAAACGCGTGGATGAGGGTTTCCGGGCGACTCGACGAGGCGATCGCCCAGTATGAGGAGGCGCTGCGCCTGCAGCCGAATTATGCGGAGGCGCACAACAATCTGGGGGGAGCTCTTGGCAGGATGCCGGGCCGATTGAACGAGGCCGTGGTCCACTACGAGGAGGCGCTGCGCCTGCGGCCGAATTATGCGGAGGCGCACAACAATCTGGGAGGAGCTCTTGGCAGGATACGCGGCCGATTGAACGACGCGATCGCCCATTTTCAGGAGGCTTTGCGCCTGCGGCCGGATTTTGCCGAAGCGCACAACAATCTCGGAACGGCTTGGCTTAGGACCCCCGGGCGCCTGAATGATGCGGTTGCAGAGTATCAAGAGGCGCTGCGCATCAATCCGGATTTTGCCGAGGCGCACAACAACCTCGGGAACGCCCTGTCGAAGGTGCCCGGCCGATTGAACGAGGCGGTCGCCCACTACGAGGAGGCGCTGCGCCTCAATCCAGATAATGGCGGGACCCACAACAATCTTGCGGGAGCCCTTGGCGCCCAAGGGAGAACCTCGGAGGCCATTGCCCAATATGAGGAGGCGCTTCGGCTAATGCCTGGCAATGCCGAAATCCACTTCAATGTCGCCGTGACGCTGCTCAGCGTCCCAGGCCGGGCAAGTGAGGCGGCCGCTCATCTTAGGGAAGTACTGCGGCTTCAGCCCGACAACGACCGAGCGCGTCAAATCTTGGCCCGAATTGATGCGCCTCGGCAATGAACGCATGGGCCTGGGCGATCCGGGTAGCCCCCGAATCTGGAAGTCAGGTGACAAGACGGATTTTTGAGGTGTTCCTAAATAAAGAACAATGTAAGTGCGCGAACCAGAATGTAAGCGCGAATAGACCAGTGTAAATTGCGGATTATCTAAAGGCCTTCTCGGGCCTCTTTCGCTTACCCGCCCATGGGTATCCCCTAGGTCTCAAAGGCCATTAGAGACGGTTCAAATCGGCTTCCCTTGGAAATGCGGTTACGTGCTAGAATTTGAGAATCTGAGTGAGCTCGGAAACCGCGAACTCGACCACGGAGCGAATTGTCGTTTGGCGAGTACCCTCAACGTGGTCCTCATCACGAACACAGGCTGGGGCGGTTCCGCTTCTATCGCCAGCGCTGCAGTAGCAGTGGGAGCGTTCCCGTGGAGTGTTTCAAGCAAGGATTCCGCATTCCTGGTTACACTGCCTCCCGGCAACTGTACCGCTGCGGTGCAGAGGGCCAGCGGTAACACAGGAATCGGATTGGTCGAAGTCTACGTGGTGCAGAGAGGACTAGGGCTCTGTCCAGCAACTCTTACGAGAATCCCAACACTCGGCATCCTTCCACCCTTGAACCCGGGCTCTCCGGAGCTCTGAATTCGCGGAGCCGTTACAGCCGGACAACGCCGCTTCTTGGCGCGGTATGCCACGCAACGTGTCAGAGGAGAAACTGACCGTCAGAGGGGAAAGGGGTGACCTCGGAAGCCGTTGATCCGGGTTCGACTTCCGGCACTCGCACAAGCTTGCTCCTTTCGTGACTGACCTCCCGGATTGACCCGCCTTTAATTTTTCAGGTCATTGTTCACCTGTAATATGATGGACCAGGGTGCACTACGTAATAAGTCCCGTGTGGAGGTTTTCCGGAGTGTTGCGCTCGGAATCGTCGTTGCAGTTTCGTCTGCAAACATTGTCTGGATGTCGGTTGGGACCCCGCCTGCGCCGATCGACACTACCGGATTTCCCGGCAACCCGATCGCGAGGCACGAGCTCCGGTATTCGGCCGTTCGCGCCGCCCTCGCGGCCCGCGGCATCAGCGGAACCTTGGGCTACATCGGCGAGCAGCCTAGAGGGCGATGGCAGGCAGACTCGAAATCGGTGGAGGACTACTATCTCGCGCAGTTCGCGCTTGCACCGTTGATTCTCGACGCAGATTCGCGCGGCCACGAATGGATCGTGGCGGATCTTGCGCGTGACCAGCTGGCTGCCCGCGCTCCTTCAGGTTGGAATGTCGTTGAGGATTTTGGCGACGGGACGCTCCTCCTCAGAAAGGGGTCTCCATGATTGCGGTGTCCATCGCAGCCATCCTGGCGCCCTTGGCCCTGGGAACGCTTGCGACCACGGCGCTCTGGTCGCGAAGGGAGACTTGGGTTTCCTCGCTGCCGCTGCTTTTCGGCATTGGCGCGGGCCTGGGCCTCGTCATCACCTCCACTGTCTTTTTCGCCGCATCCCTGGTTTCCTCCCACCCCGGGCGCCTCGGCGGCGCGATTGAGCTGTTGGCGGCGCTTGCGATTGCCCTCCGCCTGTGGTGGCGGCCGAAAGAACCGGACGCTTCACCAGGCGGCTTTGCGCGGCATTGGCGGCCCTCGCTCGGAATCCTCGCGCTCGCCACTCTCTTTGCACAAGCCTGCGTTGCATCGTTGGTTGTCGCGGCCCGGAACTGGGAGGCTCAGCCCTTCGGAGGCTGGGACGCCTGGGCCATCTGGAATCTTCACGCGCGACTGATGTTCTTCGGGGGCGAGAAGTGGCCCGATCTCTTGCGCAGTCCCCAGATCGTCTGGTCTCATCCGGACTACCCGCTGCTCCTGCCGGCGGCTGCTGCTCGAACGTGGAGCAACCTGGGGCGGATGACTCCAGAGGCCCCGGCCGTGATTTCAATGGCCTTCGGAGTCGCAACCATGGTGCTCCTCCTTTCGACCGTGGCCCATTTGAGGAGCCGGGCCGCTTCGATGATCGGAGGCCTGGTGCTGCTGGGAACGCCCTTTTTCGTCACCTTTTCGACAAGTCAATATGCCGATGTCCCGCTTGGATACTTGATCCTCGCGACGCTCGTGATGCTGGTGCTGAGCGAGCGAGCCCCAAAGAGCCGTGGAATGGGTGCCCTGGCCGGGGCCTTCGCCGGAATGGCCGCGTGGGCGAAGAACGAGGGATGGCTTTTTGTCCTGGTTGCGGTCCTGGTATGGGGTGCCAGCAGATGGAGGCGCGGTTCGCTAAGGGATGGGATTCCGTTCCTCGGTGGACTGGCGGTCGCGCTTGTTCCGGTCCTCTTGTTCAAGATCGCGATGGCGCCCCCTAACGACTTGATCGCGAGCCGGCCGATCGAGCGCCTTGGTTTCCTTGGCGACGGCGAGCGCCACCGCCTCGTCTTGGCAGCGTTGTGGCGTCACAGCGAACGGTTTGGGGAATGGCGCTTTGCGCCGCATCTTGCGCTTCTCCTCCCGCTCTTGGCCGGCCCCTGGAGGCGAATGACCCCCGCGGAAAGGGGCGCCGGAGCGGCCGTCATTCTGATGCTTGCCGGCTATTACGTTGTCTACCTCCTGACGCCCAAGGATCCGGCCTGGCACGTTGAGAACTCCATCGACAGGCTCCTTCTCCAGCTCTGGCCGGCCACCCTCTTGTTTTGGTGCCTAGCAGCTTTTGGCCGACCCTCTTCCCCCTCGCTGCCATCTGGGTCCGCCGGATTTGCTGGTCGTGCGCGCGCCAGGCTGGCCCTGTTTGCAGGGCTCAATGCGGCCGCCGCCTGCATGGTCCTAGGCGCCTTCGGTGGCCAGCTAGCCCCCAACGAGCTGGCTGCGACGCGGGGCGCCGGCGGGGAGGTCCGGGCCGTCACAGGAGCGGGCTGGTTCCAGCGCGAGGAAGACGGCCGCGACACATGGGCTTGGAGCAGTGGCGCCGCGATGCTGGAGCTCATTCCGCATGGGTGGCCGGAGGCCGCTCCGGTGAAGCTTCGATTCGGCATGCGCAGTCTCTCCGACTGCACGGTCACGGCGAGGATCGATGGCCGAGTCATCTGGAGCGCCCGGATCGGCAGGGACATGTCTCAGTGGGAGGCGGCCGTTCCCATGTCGAAGGGGAGGGCGACGGATATCGCCTTTTCAAGCGATGAACCTGGAGTGCGTGAATCGGCAAGCTCAACCGCTCGCTCGCTTGCCTTCGCCATCTACGACCTGCGTCTCGTGCGGCAGCGTTGAGGCCGATGACCTCGGCCTCCGCCGGGACGGGCTCCATGCGCGGGCGCCCCCCAGGCATTTCTTGGCCGCTTCGGCCCATCTGCCATCGTGCGATCCATCGATTGGCGCCGCCCGCGGCCGCCTGCCCGGTGAGGGCTGCAACTGGGAGTGGGACGAGTTTGCCGCAGCCGTTCCCGCACCCCGTCCTCCAGATGCCCCGAATACGATGAATTGTGTAAATCAAAAGATCCCGTAGAAGCAGCCTTCAAGAAGGAGCCAGCGCCCCCCTTTCTCCAACAGATGCTTCGCAGCCCATTATTCCGGATAACGAGCGTTTCCTGGTTGATCATTGTTTCCGTGGTTCTCTGGGAGGACCGGGACATATTCAGGACGCCGGAGTATGAATACGCGGACTATGCGGCAAACGCCCTCTCTATCGACAGCGCCAAGCACGGACGGGAAATCTACGGAAACTACTCGCGGTTCAACTTCCGCCACCCGGGGCCCGCGTTCGAATATGCGTACGCGGCGGGCGAGATCGTCTTCGAGGATTGGCTGGGGGTCATCTCGCCCCGGCACAACGCCCATCTCCTCACCGGGATCCTTCTTCAGGCCGCATTCTTGTCCCTGGCCTTAGGCATCGCCGCCTCACACTCGGTGACTCCATGGCGGTCGGTGCTGCTTTTGACCGGCATCGCCCTGATTCATTTCTCGCTTGTCCCGGGTGCATTCACGGAGATCTGGCCCCCGCTGGTGCTGATCATGCCCTTCGCATTGCTTGTCGTGGCCGCGGCGAGCGTCGCGGCGGGCCGGACCGGGCACGCGGTCTGGCTGGCACTCAGCGCGGGATTCCTCCTTCACGGTCATATTGCCCAATTCCTGCTTGTCGGAGGCGTGCTTCTGGCTGTCGCGGGAGCCGCGGCCTATCGGCGCGCGAAAGTCGGGCCCGCACCGTCTCCAACGAGGGCGCAGTGGCTCGTCCTGGCCCTCATAGGGTCGCTGACGGTGTTGCCTTGGGTCATCGACGCCACCCGCGGAAGGGAGAGCAACATCTTTAACATCTTGCTTCACATTAAACAGAGCGCCCACGATTCGCTTCGCCCAAGCTGGCGGGCTGCCGTCGCGGACACAGCCTCCTATTTTTGCTACAGCACGAGGCAGAACGACTGGTTTTCGCCGGGCGCCACGCTGACGTGCCAGCAGTTTCTTAAGACATACATGTTAGGGGTGTTGGGTGCGCTTGTCGGATTCCTATGCTGTGGCTGGGCCCTTTGGCGCGGACGCGTGAGTCGCGGGCCCACGGCGGTATTTCAGCGGCACTTGGCCGGGATCTGCGCAATTTCAGTCCTCTTGTGCATCGTCTGGGCCCGGAGGCAGGACGGGGGGATCTACTTTTTCAACAGTCTCTTCATTTTCGGACTGATGATGGCGATTTGGGTGATCCCAGGTTTGACCCTCGCGGAGAGCGCGACCGGGAGCGTGACGGCTCTGGTTTTCGCCGCGATCGTGAGCGCCTGTGCGGCAGCCGCCGGTCGGTTCGGCGAAAGGCCGGATTACCTCGGAGCCGATACCCTTGGCCAGGAGGCCGCGGTCAAGGTCCCACGATGGTTGTCAAGGGAGGTCCTGCCGCAGAGGGCGAAGCTGCTGATCTTCTCGCATGACGAATGGGATGAGGCTGCCACCGTCGCTGCCGCACTGAATCGCCTGGGGGTTCGCTTTTTTGTTCCGGAGTCGGACGGCGGAATCTGGAAGGAGATGTTCGGCGAGGACCACGTGATTCAGTCGATTGAGGAATCCCGCGCCCTTGGGCCGTTCTCGTGGTGGAAGCCCGCCCTCGGGCGTCCGATGGCCGCAGAGAGACTTGTTCGCGATTTGAGAGACGACAGCTCGGGCCATGAACGGAGGCGGTTTCCCCTCGATTTCGACCTGCGGCACCCCGAGGAGACCTTTGGGCTCAGCAAACCCGAGGGTGACATGACGTGGACCGAGTCAAAGGTCGTCCTGATGCGGCTCTGGTCCGAGCCCGCGCGATCGGACGTCAGGATGACGCTTCGTGCAAGCGCGCTTCCGCGCGCCCATGGAGGATCCCAGCGAGTTCGCGTTCTCGCCAATGGTCGCATGCTTCACGAGATCCTGGTCACCCAGCTATCGGACTATTCGATCACGGTTCCCAAGGAGTGCTGGAACGGCGGGTCGTCGCCCGGCCTCGTTGAACTTGCATGGGAATTGCCGGATTCCTGCCGTCCCGCGGCGCAGGCCGACTCGGACAATGCGGACGCGAGGCTCCTTGGAGTTTGCCTCCGCAAGCTGGAGTTTGGGCTTGTGGCACCAGCCGACGGGTTTGGCTTGCCACGCTAGAGTGGATCCGTCGGCCGACGGCTCCCTTTCGGCGTCGTTGACTTCAGCAAACGCAGTCGTAAGGCGCAGTGAAAAATCCCGGCGGGGCAGCCTCAGCCGGTTTGGCCGCCATCACAGGCTAGCTCCGTTGCCGTGGGCAATCCCCCGGCGCTATCCGGCAACCTCCTTGCGCAGCCAAAGCTGGCCTCCTCCGCCGGCGGCGCACCTCGGCATGCGCTCCAGCAGGAGATCGTGATGTTCATTGAACATGAGCGCCGAGGAGAAAATGACCTTGAACGCCCGATTGTACATCAAGAACGCGCGCAGGACATACAACTCATTCCAGGCGCGCCCCTCGTCGAACCACTGGCGGGGATATTCGAGATCACCGGTGACGTCGTGGATGTGCACGTAGACTCCGGGCTTCAACGCTGGGAGGACTTTGAAGAGGAGATGATTCACGTCACTTCCCACCTTGCTCACATGCGAGGTGTCGATGAAAAGGATGTCATTGGCGCCCAGGGCATCAAAGGTGCTGTCGGGCACGTCCTGAATCCGCTTTTCAACCAGATTCAAGGAATCCTCATCGCCCGGAAGCAGAAGGCACCGCAATCGGGCCAGGTCCGGATCGATGAAAGTAAGCGCAAGGCGCCCCGCGAAGAGCGCGTCGTTCAGGTCCAGTATCGCGGCCGAACTGTAGCCGCAACCGACCTCTATCATCCGACTTGGCTTCAGGCGCCGCATCATGCAGTAGAGCACGAATGCGTCGTAGCACCCGTACGACGGATTCGAGAGGTGAAACCGCCGGCCCGCCGTGGCATTCTCAGGGAACGGCATGTCTGGGTAATAGACGGCGAATTCCTTGAGAAGCGCCAACTGCCCGTCGGCATTGAGCTCTATACCCGGGAAGGGGGGGCCGTAACCGTCGCGGGAGAAGGCTGCCGCCACCTCGTCTCTCGAGGGAAGCGGCGAATAGAAATGGCCCAGGGGACAGAACCGCGTCCAGTCGGCCATTTCGGCGCGCATCTTCCGGTTCTCGGATTCCAGGGCGTCGCCGGTCTTCTTCAATTGGACTACGGATTGTTCCAAATCACCGACGGACCGCTCCAATCCCCTGACGAGACTGAATCTTCGGAGAAAGCGGTCTACGTAATCCATTGGCCTTGTGCCTATCCGATTACAACGGGTTCGCCAGCGCAAGGTGCGAAAGGGCCGCTCTTGCGCCTTTGGAGCCATGCTAAGGGCGGCTCCCATCGGAACCTCCGG
>CAZSEH010000126.1:0-7786 GCA_964605835.1 uncultured Opitutaceae bacterium | reverse complement strand
TCGAGGCCGTGAGCAACGGCCTGCCAATCCTGCGGGAACCCCGCGTGCACACCGGACGGAAGACCATGGTTTACATGGGCGCGTCCCTGGCGATCACCGTCGCAGGACTGCTCCTGGCGTACATCCTTCTCAATGTCTCGCCGGTCGAGGGAAAGACCCTCAACGCGGTCCTGTGCGAAAAGCTGACGAGTGGGTGGACCTGGCACATCGGTTCGGTCTCCGTGGGGTCGGCTTTCGTGTTTGTGACGCTGGCCTCCGAGGCCGCCCTGCTCATAGTCGCGGCGCAGACCGGCTTCCTCGACGGACCGCGAGTCATGTCCAACATGGCGCTCGACCGCTGGTTTCCGACGCGCTTCGCGAACTTAAGCGACCGGTTCGTGACCCAGAACGGGGTCCTCGTCATGGGGACGACGGCATTGATAATGATGCTGGCGACCTACGGCAGCGTCGACACGCTGGTCGTCCTCTACAGCATCAACGTGTTCATCACCTTCTCCCTCTCGCAGCTGGGAATGGTGGTGCACTGGTGGCAGGTGCGACACGCGGAAAAGGGCTGGAGACACCGCCTGGCGATCAACGGGTTTGGCCTGGCGCTCACGCTCTTCATCCTGTGCTCGATGATCGTCTTGAAGTTCGTCCAGGGAGGCTGCGTGACGATCGTCATCACGGGCTTCATTGTCCTGGGGGCATTCCTGATCAAGCGGCATTACAACGGCGTCACCGACCAGCTCCGCCGGCTGGACGTGATCGTCGAGGCCGCAAACCTCGAATCGACATCGCAGACGCAGGCCGCGGGCGAACCCAACCCCAAGGCGCGAACGGCGATCGTCCTCGTCAACGGCTACAACGGGCTCGGTCTGCACACGGTCCTTCAGGTGCCCCGGATGTTCGGCAATACATTCTCAAACTTTGTGTTCATCCAGGTTGGTGCGGTCGACGCCGGCAATTTCAAGGGATCGGCGGAGATCGAGGCGCTGCGGACCTACTCCGAGCAGAGTGCGAAACGCTACGTCGACTGGGCCCGTGCGCGCGGCTACGGGGCAGCCGCCCTTACCGCCGTCAGCGCCGATGTTATGGGCGAAATCATGCGGCTTTCGAAGGAGGCCTCGCAACGGTACCCGCACAACATCTTCTTCGCCGGCCAGCTCCTCTTCCTCAACGAGACGCGGGTCACGCGCTGGCTGCACAACCACACGGCCCTCGCCCTCCAGCAGCGTTTCTTCCTGGCGAACCTGCCCTTTGTCGTCCTGCCTATCCGCGTCGGCTGAAGGGGCTCGCGCGGCAGGGGCCATTGTCGGTCTTCGGACAGCCTCTATTGTATCGCTTGAACCCGCTGGTTTGGGAACCATATCCTTTCCCGGCGGCGCCTGGTGTCCCTGCGCGGCGCCCGCCCTTTCGATCCCGGACGCATTTCAACCCCCCTTGGAGAAATCCACATGCACCGAATCATCTCCGCCGGCTTGTTTGTCGGGGCCGGACTGGTCTCCTTTGGCCAGGATGCCGCGGCGCCAAAGGCGGCGCCCAATACCCCGGCGCCCACGATCTTCATCGCCGGCGACTCGACCGCCCAGGTCGGCGAACCCAATGCCGTCGGCTGGGGCAAGATCCTTGGCGATTACTTCGATCCGGCCAGGGTTGCCATCGCCAACCGGGCGGCCGGCGGCCGGAGCAGCCGCACCTTCTTCACGGAGGGTCGGTGGGAACGCCTCGATGCCGAGCTCAAGCCCGGGGACATCGTCCTGATCCAGTTCGGCATGAACGACGGTGCCGACAGGAACGGCCCGCGCGTCGCCCGCGGCTCCCTGCCCGGACTGGGCGATGAGACCGAGGAGATCGACAACGTGATCACGAAGCAGCACGAGGTCCTGCACACCTTCGGCTGGTACGAGCGCAGGATGATCTCGGACGCGCTGGCCAAGGGCGCCCGGCCCATCCTCCTTTCGCTCACCGTGCGCGACATGTGGAAGGACGGGCGGGTCGAGCGCGGCGCGGGGCAGTACGGGCAGTGGGCCCGCGCCCTGGCGGAATCCCAGAAGGTTGACTTCATCGACCTCACCGCAATCGCCGCCGATTGCTTCGAACGGATGGGGCGGGAGGCGGTCAACGCATTGTATCCGCGCGACCACGTGCACACCGACGAGGACGGCGCCCGGCTCAACGCCTGCCTGATCGTCAGCGGAATCAAGGGCCTGCGCGAGCAGTCGATCATCCGGCTGCTGTCGCTCTCGGGCCGGATGGTGCCGACCGCGGCGCCGAGCTACGTCTTTGTTCCGCCGCAGCCGCCCCGCCGCGGCGGCGGCCCGGAGGACATGGCCAAGTGGATCAATCTCCCCGAGCCCGCCGATCCCAAGCTGCCGACGATCTGGCTCATCGGCGATTCGACGGTTCGCAACGGCCGCGGCAACGGCTACGACGGACAGTTCGGCTGGGGCGATCCGCTTGAGAAGTATTTCTATCCGGCGCGGGTCAATCTGGTCAACAGGGCCGTCGGAGGGACGGGGGCCCGCACGTACGTGTCGCAGTGGAAAAGGATCCTTCCCGCGCTCAAGTCCGGCGATGTCGTGATCATGCAGTTCGGCCACAACGACAACGGGACGCGCGGTGCCCTGAAGGGCACGGGTGAGGAAACCGAAGGGCGAGACAATCCCATGACGAAGGAAAAGGAGACCGTGCACACCTTCGGCTGGTATCTGCGCGCCTACATCTCGGACATTCGCGCGAAGGGAGCCACGCCCGTCGTCTGTTCCCTGGTTCCCCGCAACCGGTGGCACGAGGGCAGGATCGACCAGACGGACGGCCACGCATCCTGGGCCCGCGAGGTCGCCATGGCCGAAAAGGCCGCTTTCCTCGACCTGAACGGGCTGCTGGCGGCGCGCTACAACGCGCTGGGACAGGAAAAAGTGACCGCCCTTTTCGCCGACAAGACGACACACACCACCTGGACGGGCGCCGAGATGACCGCCCAGATCGTCAACGACGGACTGCGGGCCCTGCCCCAGGATCCGGTTGAACGATTTCTGCGGCCCGGAATGTGACCCAGCCAGGACGACCCATGGAAACGAACCCCGCCCTGAATCGCATCCGCCGCGCGCTCATCCTCGCCGCGATCGCGGCCCTTTGTCCCGCCTCCGCCGTTCCCGCGCCGGCCCAAGCCGAGCCCGACGCCCTCGCCCGAGGATTCCAGGATCCGCCGGACTCCGCCAAACCGCGGACCTGGTGGCACTGGACGGGCGGCAACGTCACAAAGGAGGGCATAACGAAGGATCTCGAATGGATGAAGCGGGTCGGGATCGCCGGGATGCAAATGGCTGATGTCTCGGGAGGGGGCGGCCAGAGCGTTGAGCACAAGCTCGCCTGGGGCAGCCCTGAGTGGTTCGACGCTGCCCGGTTTGCCGCGGCGGAAGCCGACCGGCTGGGCCTCGAAATGTCGATTTTCAGCTCGGCCGGCTGGAGCGAGACCGGCGGGCCCTGGGTGAAGCCGGAAGAGGCCATGAAGAAGCTCGTATGGAGCGAAACGGCCGTCTCAGGCCCCCAAATCTTCAGCGGGAAGCTCGCGCAACCGCCGTCGAACAACGGGCCGTTCGGCAATTGGGCACCCGGTGGCGGACGCGGGCGAGCCGCCGCTCCACCCGATCCGACGTATTACGGCGACAGCGCGGTTGTGGCCTACCGCACACCGGAGGGCGAATCGAATGCGGCGGACCTGCACCCGAAGACCACGACCAGCGGCGGACCCGTCGACGGCGCCCCCCTGATGGATGACAACCTCAACACTTCGCTCACGGTCGCCGCTCCTCCCGGCGGCGGGGCCGCCTGGATCCAGTATGAATTTGCCGAGCCGCTGGCGGCCCGTGCGATCACGATCGTCGTCCCGGGCCGGGGCGTGCCGTTTGGCCGTCTCCTTGCAGGCGACGATGGGGCCTCCTTCCGGACGCTTGTGGATCTCCCCGGGCCGGTCATGTACCGGGCCGGAACGGTCCGCACGTACTCAATCCCCGAGACGAAGGCCCGATTTTTCCGCCTCGAGATGACCCGTGCAGCCGCCCAGCCGGGAGGCGTGATGAGCCAGGACCGGACGCAGCCGGCCGCGCAGTATGCCGTCAGCGAGTTTGTGGTTCACACGGGGGCCCGCGTGAATCACTGGCAGGAGAAGGCGGGCTTCAGCTTTCTTTACGACTACGAATCGACCCCCACGCCGCCTTCGCCGGCCGCGACGGCGATCGCGCGCGGCGGAGTTGTCGACCTCACCGGGAAAATGGACCGGGACGGCAACCTCAACTGGGAGGTTCCCCCCGGAAAATGGACCATCCTCCGCATGGGCTACTCTCTCACCGGAGCGAAGAACCGGCCCGCGCCCGAGGCCGGCCTGGGCTTTGAGGTCGACAAGTTCAGCCGCAAGTATGTCGAGGGCTATTACCACGCCTACGTCGACCGGATCGCCCGGGAGATCGGCCCCCTCTTCGGCAGGAGCCTGCGCTACGTGACCATGGACAGCTGGGAGGCGGAAAACCAGAACTGGACCGACGAGATGATCGCCGAATTTCACCGGCGCCGGGGCTACGATCCGACACCCTATCTTCCCGTCCTGGCCGGCCGGGTGGTCGACAGCGCCGATGTGAGCGACCGGTTCCTGTGGGACTTCCGGCGCACGATCGCCGATCTCCTCGCGGACAATCACTATGGCACCATGGCTGAACTCCTGCGCCAGCGGGGGATCGGCCTTTATGCGGAGGCCTCGGGTGTCTCGATGGACATCATGGAGGACACCCTCCTGAACAAGAGCAAGGTGGAGGTGCCCATGGGGGAGTTCTGGGTGCACCCCCTGCATCCGGCGCTGCAATACTACGCGGACGTCCGCGGGGCGGCTTCCGCCTCCCATGCCTACGGCAAGACGCTCGTCGGAACCGAATCCTTCACGGGTGGCGGCTACGAGGCGCCCGCGACCCTGAAGGCGGTCGGGGACTACTGGCTGGCCCAGGGTGTCAACCGCTTCATGTTCCACACTTCCGCGGAGCAGCCTCTCGACACCAAGCCCGGCAACACGATGGTCGGGACGCACATCAACCGGAACATCACCTGGGCGGAGCTGGCGAAGCCCTACATGACGTATCTCGCCCGCAATTTCTATCTCCTCCAGCAGGGGCTGTTCGTGGCGGATCTGGCGTACCTCCTGCCCGAAGGCATACCCTCGAGCCAGTCGTTCTGGGGCGCCGGACTGCAGCCGCAGCCGCCAGAGGGCTACGACTACGACTGCATCAACACCGACGTCCTGCTCCACCGGATGTCGGTGGCGGAAGATGGCCGGCTGGTCCTGCCCGACGGCATGAGCTACCGGGTGCTGGTCCTGCCGCAATCATGCGAGATGACCCCCGAGGTGCTGCGAAAGGTGCGCGATCTCGCGGCGGGCGGGGCGACGATCGTGGGTCCCCGGGCGGTCAAGTCTCCGAGCCTTGCGGGGTATCCTGCGGCGGACGCCGAAGTGCGCTCCCTCGCCTCCGAGGTCTGGGGCGATCTCGACGGGACCATGCGCAACAAAGGGTACTATGGAAAGGGCCGCATCTTCTGGGGGCTGCCGCTTCCCGATGTCCTGGCTGCAGCCGGCATCCGGAAGGATCTCGAATACAGCCGCCCGCTGGACTCCGATTTGTCGTGGATCCACCGCAGGTCCGGCGGCGCGGACATCTACTTCCTCGCCAATCACACGGACCTATGGGGAAAATTCGATGTCCGCTTTCGCGTAGTCGGAAAAACGGCGGAGTACTGGCATCCGGACACCGGCGCCATCGAACCGGCCGGTTTCCGCATCGCGGATGGGCGCACGACGGTACCGCTTGAACTGGCTCCGCGCGAGTCCGTCTTCGTTGTCTTCCGGAAGCCAGCCGCCGATCCAACGCGGATGGTGGCGCGGGCCCAGTCGAGCCTCCTGGCTGCGGTCGACGGCCCCTGGGAAGTGGATTTTCCCCCGAACTGGGGCGCCCCGGCCACGATCGCGCTCGCAAGCCTCGAGTCCTGGACGCTCAACGCCGACGCGGGCGTGAAGTACTTTTCCGGGACCGCCACGTACGTTCATGCGCTGGATGTGCCGGGCTCCTGGCTGCGTCCGGGCGCCAGAATCATCCTGAGCCTGGGCTCAGTGAAGGATCTCGCCGAAGTTGCCGTCAACGGAAAGCCCTTCGGAATCCTGTGGACACAGCCCTATTCCGTGGACGTGACCGACGCATTGCATCCCGGATCCAACCGATTGGAGATCAAAGTCACCAATGAGTGGACCAACCGGCAGATAGGCGATCGCATCGGCCCGCCGGAGAGGCGGGTCCTGACTTCGGAACCGGTCGTGAGCGCGTTCGGCCGGCCCCAGGTCCTGGGCGAGTCGGGACTGCTCGGCCCGGTGGGCGTGTGGTCCAGGACCGTCCCGTCACGCTAATCCGAGCTCGCGCAGGGCGTCTCCGGCAGCCGAGAGATGCTCCGGCTTCATCTCGACGTAATTTCGCGACAGAATGATTCCGGTGGCGCCCCCCTTGAAGGCCGCCTTCACGGCCGCTTTCACGCCCCCGGGCGTGCATTGGCTTGAGTTTGCGCCAACTGGAACGTCGATATCGACGCCGGGCCACACTTGCGTCGTCGATCCGGCGAGGCACTCCACGGCGCGCCGGGTTTCCCGTTCAACATAGTCGGCCGAAAAACCGGCCGAGGAGATCTTGTCGTAGGGCGCCTCCTGATAGCCGAGTTCCTGAAAGAGGACGTTCATTGTTTCGGCGGGCTGCAAGTCGCCGTAGACCAGGCCCAGCGAACCGTTGACCCAGCCATGGTAACGTTCGCCGGCGCAGTTGTTGTACACGGCCGGCCGCACGAAGTCCGAGAAGTCCTTGAAAATCGCATAATCCTCCTCGGCGCGCTGCAGCGGGCTAAACGTCACGTTTTGCCAGATATGCCAGCCGATCGGAAGCGCAGGATTGACGGATTTCAGCCTCCGGTGGAGGTCGGCCTCCAGTTCGTGCCGGCCCTTGACCCAGAGATTCTCCCAGGCGAGCAGTTCGGGGTAGTTCAAGAGAACTCGCCAGAATGAAGCCAGGTATCCATCGCGCGGGCGCTGCTTTGCCCTTCGTGCGACCCCAAGCTTTTCAAGTTCGCCGAAACCCAGCCGGGCCCGCTCGACGTCGATCCCCTGATCCTTCGCCTTCTTCTGGCAGAATTCGCAAAAGCAGGTGAAGGTGGCCCGATCACCTCCGCCACCGGCGCGACGGCTCCCTCCGCCCTCTCCTCCGCCCTCGCCTTCAGCGCCCCCGCCGCCGACATTCAGGGCATTTAGAAATCCGCTCTGGCGTTCGGCTCCCCACATGATTCCGCCGATATCATAGGAGCGGGCATAGTCCTCTATGAGGTCCATCAGGTAACCGCGGTAGTACGGGTTGTTCTTGCATGGTCCCGAAGGATGCCCGGTTGCGCGGCGGCCGCGGTAATCGATCTCGTACAGTTTTTCCCAATTTGGGATATCCGTCGGGCAATGATTGTCCTCGATCAGCCAGGGGAACACCTTGATCCCGTGCTTCTGGGCCGCGGGTATCGCAAGCGCCAGCAGGTCCTTGTCGCCGAACTCGGTCGCCCGCATGTCCTCCTCGGTCAGGATCGTGTCCTTGTAGTACTGCATGTGCGGGATCGCGTAATTGCCTCCGCGGAATTTTGGCGCCCGGTCCAGGCCCGCCCGATGGCGCTCGTGGGTGTAGATAAAGGGCATCAGGACATTGACGCCGCCCCGCTCGTGCATGTCCGCCAATTGCCGGTCGAA
>CAZSEH010000125.1:0-7808 GCA_964605835.1 uncultured Opitutaceae bacterium | reverse complement strand
GGCAGGTGCACGAGGATCTCGACCGCGTCGGCCGTGTTGTCGTCGACGTGGCGGACCTTGATTTTGCCCTTGGCGTTGGCCGCGAGAATCGAGTCGATCACCGATTCGGTTGTCGTGCCGAAGGGCAACTCCGTGATGGCGAGAAGCACCTTGCTCCGGACCTCGATCTTCGCGCGGACCTTTACCTTTCCGCCGCGCTCGCCATCGTTGTACTCGGCAAAATCGGCGATTCCGCCGGTGGGAAAATCCGGGACGATGCGAAACCGCTTTCCCTGGAGGTGGTTCACGGCGGCCCGGCACAGGTCGTTGAAATTATGCGGAAGAATCTTGGTCGAAAGCCCCACGGCGATCCCCTCGGCTCCGTCCAGGAGGACCAGCGGGAACTTGGCCGGCAGCGTGACCGGCTCCCGGGCGCGACCGTCGTAGCTCGCCTGCCAGACCGTGGTCTTGGGATTGAAGATCACCTCGCGCGCGAACGCGGTCAGGCGCGCCTCGATGTAGCGTGGGGCCGCCGCCTCGTCGCCGGTCAGGGTGTTGCCGTAATTGCCCTGGGGCTCGACGAGATATCCGCGCTGGCCCATTCCGACCAGCGCCGCACCGATCGAGGCGTCGCCGTGCGGGTGGTAGCGCATGCAGGCCCCGACGACATTGGCCACCTTGTGGAAACGGCCGTCGTCCATCTCCCAAAGCGTGTGAAGAATGCGACGCTGCACCGGCTTGAGGCCGTCGCCGATCTGGGGAACCGCGCGGTCGAGGATGACGTAGCTGGCATACTCGAGAAACCAGTCGCGGTAGCTTGCGGCCAGCGGCGACCGGGGCGCGCGGGCGCCCGCCCTTTTTCCGTTAGGTTTTGAAGCGGCCATGTATCTTGTTTACGGTCCCATTGACGCCATATGAGGACGGGCACTGCTGAGCCGCGCTCGATCCAATCGGCCCGGAGCCCTTTGACAGGTACCGATGAGCCGCGCGCAGCGCCGGCTCGGTCGGGCCGAGTTGTGGCAACGGTTCCTCATTGGGACACAATCAGGTCTTTCTCGACCTTGAGATTGTCGATGATGAATTCCTGCCGCTCGGGGGTGTTCTTCCCCATGAAGAACGACAGCATCTCATCGCTGTTGTGGAGATGGGCCAGCGAAACGGGTTCGAGCCGGATGTTCTCCCCGATGAAATCCTTGAACTCGCCCGCCGAGATCTCGCCCAATCCCTTGAAGCGGGTCACCTCGACGCCCTGGCCAAGGGCGGCCATGGCCGCCTGCTTTTCGCCTTCCGCGTAGCAATAGCGGGTCTCCTTCTTGTTGCGCACGCGGAAAAGCGGTGTCTCGAGGACGTAAAGCCGGCCGGCCGAGATGAGTTCGGGGAAGAACTGGAGGAAGAACGAGATCAGCAGGAGGCGGATGTGCATGCCGTCGACGTCGGCGTCGGTCGCGATCACGACCCTTGCGTACCTCAGGCCGTCGAGCCCCCCCTCTATGTCGAGCGCCGACTGGAGCAGGTGAAACTCCTCGTTCTCGTAGATGACCTTCTTTGAGAGGCCGTAGGTGTTGAGCGGCTTCCCCTTGAGTGCGAAGACCGCCTGGGTCTGGACGTCGCGGCAGGCCGTGAGCGAACCCGACGCTGAATCGCCCTCGACGATGAAGAGCGTGCTCGCATCCGAGCGGACATCCTTTTCGCCCAGGTGCAGCCGGCAGTCCCTGAGCTTGCGGTTGTGGAGCGAGGCCTTCTTGCCCCGCTCGCGGGCGAGGCTTCGGATTCCGGCGAGCTCCTTGCGCTCGTGCTCGCTCTCCTGAATCTTGGCAAGCAGGGCCTCCGCCGTCGCGGGGTTCTTGTGCAGGTGCGCGTCCAGGCTTTGCTGGACGAACTTCCCGATGAAATCCCGGATCGAGGGACCCTCCGGCCCCATGTCGGACGAACCGAGCTTTGTCTTGGTCTGCGACTCGAACACGGGCTCGATCACCCGGATCGAGACCGCGGCGACGATCGACTGCCGCAGGTCGGCCGCGTCGAACTCCCTCTTGTAGAAGTTGCGGAGGGTTTCGATCAGCGCCTCGCGGAATGCGGCAAGGTGCGTCCCGCCCATCGTCGTGTGCTGCCCGTTGACGAACGAAAAGTACTCCTCCCCGTAGTGGGAACCGTGGGTCAGGGCGATCTCGATGTCGTCCCCGGTCAGGTGAATGATCGGGTAGAGAATGTCGCCGCTCAGATTCTTCCGGAGGAGGTCCAGGAGGCCGTTCTCGGACCGGAACGGGGTGCCGTTGAGGTTGAGGGTGAGGCCCCGGTTCAGGAAGGCGTAGGTCCAGAGCATGTCCTCGACAAACTCCCGCCGAAACCGGAAATCCGGCCCGAAGAGCTGCTCGTCGGGAGTGAACTCGACGAGAGTGCCGTTGCGTTCGCCGCTCTTGGCAATCCTGTGGTCCTTCTTCAGCTTGCCGCGGACAAACTCGACCTCCTTCGCCTGGCCTTCCCTCACGGCCTGGGCGCGGTAAGCGGCCGAAAGCGCGTTGACGGCCTTCTGCCCAACCCCGTTCAGGCCCACCGCCTTCTTGAATGTCTCGCTGTCGTACTTGGCGCCCGTGTTGATCACCGAGACGCATTCCAGAAGCTTTCCGAGCGGAATTCCGCGGCCGTAGTCGCGAACGCGCACGCTCCTGTCGTTCAGGTCGACGTCGATCCTTCGGCCGCACCCCATGGCGAATTCATCGACGGAGTTGTCGATCGTCTCCTTGAGCAGGACATAGATTCCATCCTCGGCGTGGGCGCCGCTGCCCAGGCGCCCGATGTACATTCCGGGCCGCATCCGGATGTGCTCGGTCGAGGAAAGGGTCTTGATGCTCGCTTCGTTATAATCGGATGCCATGGGTGCCGCCCCTTCAGGCTCCGGCCGCAGGCGCAGGTGACAAGTCAAATTCTAATGCCGGTCTCTGCACTTGCCGATTCCGCCCATGCTCGTAATTTGAGGTTCTTCCTTCCCATGAAGCCCAAGCTCCTGATCGCGGGCGCCGTCCTCGCCGTCGCGGCTCTCGTCCTTTATTTTGGCGCCGGTTTCTTCCTCGGCTCGATGGTTGCTCAGGGCGTGAACCGGTTCGGTCCGAAGTTGACGCAAACGAAGGTCACCCTCGCGGGGGCCCGCATTTCCCCCCTGAGCGGAAGCGGCACCCTCACCGGCCTTTTCGTGGGCAATCCCCGCGGGTGGGCGTCGGAAAAAGCGTTCTTCTTCGGCAAGGTGCACATCGAGGTGGCGCCGGGCTCCCTGTTCGGCGACCACATCGTCGTCAACGAAGTCCTGATCGACAAGCCGGAGTTTGTCTACGAGACGCGCGTCATTTCCAGCAACATCGGCGACCTGCTCCGGAATCTCCGCGCAACCGCCGGCAGCGGCCAGGCGGATCAGGCGACCACAAGCAGCGGCAAGCCGATCAAGTTCGAGATCCGTCATTTCTTCCTCACGGACGGGCGGGTCACCCTGGGGGTCGGCCCCGCCGCGGTGACCTTTCCCATGCCGCCGGTCGAGCTCACGGACGTGGGGAAAAGCGAGGGCGGGATCACTTCAAGCCAGCTCGCCGTCGCCGTCATGCACAGCATATCGGGAAGCATTGTCCAGGCGTCGACCCAGGCCGCGGGCAAGATCGGCTCGACCCTTGGCGCCGCCGCAGGACACGGCTTGAAGGAGCTGTTCGGCGGCAAACAGCAGGGCGATTCAAAGAAATGAAAATCACCTACTACCTCGAAGTCCTGTCGTCCTGGTGCCATTGGGCGGAGCCCGCCTGGACTGAGCTGAAGCGCCGCTACGAAGGCCGCGTCCAGTTCGATTGGCGCATAGCCCTGATGAATCCCGGCGACTTTCCGGTGTCCCGCGACCAATGCGACTGGTTCTACCGAAGGAGCGGAGGCACGGCGATGCATTCGGGCTACATGCTGAACTCGGGCTGGTTCGAGGCATCGCGCAAGGGCCGCTATCATGCCCCCAATCTCGTGGCCGAGGCGGCCCGGGACTTCGGCGCTTCCGGCGACGCGGTTCGCCTGGCGCTGACCGAGGCGGCCGTGCGGGACGGCCGCAAGATAGGCGCCATCGGCGAGGCGGTCGCCGTCGCGGCGAAGGCCGGAAGGATCAATCCGAAGAAGCTCCTCGCCCATGCGGAATCGGCGGCGGTTTCGGCGAGGGCCAACGCAAGCACCGCCGAGTTTCACGCTCTCCAGATCACCCAGCGGCCCGCGTTCGTCATCGAGGATCCGATCGGCGACAAGGCGGTGTTCTCCGGCTTGGTGCGCGTCGAGCCCCTGGCGGCCGCGATCGAGGCCATGCTGGCCGACACGGCGGCCTATGCGGCGCACAGGGCGCACTACGGCGATACCCCGTCCAAGTGAAACTCCAAGTAGTCGCGGCAGTTTTCCTGGGCGCCCTGGCCGCCCCGGCCGGCCACGGGGCATCCCGTCAAACCCAGGTCGACATTGTCGTGGACATGACGCCCGATGGCAGGAAAACCCCTCTCCCGTCGCCCGCGAAGCCCGCCTTTTACCTTCCCCTAGTGCGGGGATTCCGGGAGATGGGCCAGGTTACCGCGGGCCTGAAGCCCCCTCCCGCCAATGAGGTCGTCCATCTGCTGGCCGTGGAACTGGCCAGGCAGGGCTACCTCGTCATCTCGAAGTCGGCACCGGCTCCTTCGCTCATCCTCCTGATCCAATGGGGCAGTCTGAATCCGCAGATCGGCACCTTTGAACCGGACGATCCTGGCCAGCGCATGTTCTTCAACGAGAGCCAGATGCTGGCCCTTGTCGGCGGGAACACCCTTCGGAATCTGGACCTCGACTTTGAAAGGGAGCAGGTCATGCAGGCAGCCGAGGAGGACCGTTACTTTGTCGCGCTCACGGCTTTCGATTTCAAAATCTACGCGCACAGCCACAAGAAGGTGATGCTGTGGGAGGCCAAGATGAGCCTGCCTTCCGTCGGCATCACGATCGACGAGGCGATTCCGGCGCTCGTCAAGGCGGGCGGCCCGCTCTTCGGGAGGGAAACGGTTCGACCGAGGATGCTGGTCTTGCCGGTCACCGACGACGGCCGCGTTGAGATAGGGACCCTCACGGTCAAGGATTACCGCTATGCGCCCTACCCGCCTCGGCCTTCATCAGGCCCGGCGGCGCCCCAATCGCCTGACCCGAAGCCGCATTGAACAAATGCGCGGGGCTGCCGCTTTCGTCAGCGGGGAGATTCCGCAAGCCGGCTGATCTCGCCGCCAGGGAGCGGACCGAGAGAAAGACAAAGGAACAGTGCAGGCAGGGGGTGTCTCAAGCCGCCAGACGGTCTTGCGCAATCTTCATCCGTTTTGTGATGGATGCAGGCTAGAACAGCGAATTGGCAAGGACGCCGACGGCCGATATCGGCCCGGAGTCGTTCAGGCCGTCCATGGCCCGGTCGGCCTTCTTGAGCGTGCCCTGGACTCCTATGAAGAGGCTGTCGTCATTGATGAGCCTGCCCAAGGTCCCCTTCCCGTTTGTCAGCTTGTCGGAGACATCCCGGACATTGCTGACCGTGAGCTTCAGGTCCTGCGCCATCTGCTGGTCGTAGAGGAGGACGCCCAGGGCGCCCTGGCCGGCCTTCACCTGGGCGACCATTCCCTGCGCGTTGGCGATGAATTCCTTGGCCTGGTCCGCAGTCGACCTGAATTCGCCGACCGCCGCAAGAAGGTCGTCGTGCAGCTTGGGGTCGTTGATCAGCTTCCCCAGGGTGCCGTCGCCGCGGTTCATCTTGGTCGTGATCTCCTGGAGATTGGACATCGTCGCGTCGATCTTACCCTGGTTGTCCCCGACGAGATGGTTGAGCTTCTGGAACAGCCCGCCTCCCTTTTCGTCGCCGGCAAACGCGTCGTTGATCGTCTTCAGGGCGCCGTCGAGCTTCTGGCCGAGGTCGCCGAGTTCAGTCATGATGGTGGCGACATCCGGCGTCACCCGCGTGCGAAGCTCGCCGCCCGGCGCGAGCGGGGGAGCCCCCGCCGTCCCGAGGTCGATCGACACATAGTCCGTTCCGATCAGCCCGGCCGATGCGATGGTCGCCGTGGCATCGGACGGCACCTTGACGCCCTTGTTGACCAGGAGGACCGCCTCGGCGCGGTTATTCGCCAGCTTCGTCTCAGAAACGGTCCCGATTTTCACCCCGGCCATCCGCACCTCGTCGCTGACCTTGAGGTCCTGAAGGCTCGGGAAACCGGCTACAAGGTTGTATCCGCTCGGCTTGAAGAGCTTGCCGCCGCTCAGCGTCTCATAGGTCACCCAGACGAGGGCGACGCCGAGCAGGAAGAAAAGACCGACGCGCATGGTTTGTTGCGAGGTATTCATAAAAAGCCTTCCATATTCAGGTTGCGTTCTTCTTGAAACGGGGATGTTCGAGGTCGATTTTCGGGTTGAGGAAATCGACCACGCGCGGATCGGTCGACTGCTTCAGCGAGTCCGGGGAGCCGACGTGAATCAGCACCCCTCCCATCATGAGCGCGACGCGGTCGGCGATGCTGAATGCCAGGTCGCGATCGTGCGAGACGACCATTGTGGTCACGTGGTACTGGTTCTTGAGGGTCGCAATGATTTCGTCTATCGTCGCCGACATGACGGGATCGAGTTCGCTCGTCGGCTCGTCGTAGAGGAGAAGCTGGGGCTCCATGACAAGGGCCCGCGCGATCGCCACCCTTTTCTTCATTCCTCCCGACAGGTCGGAGGGGAACTTTTCAGCCGTGTCGTCGAGCGAGAGGAGCTTCAGCGCCTGCATCACCTTGTCCCGGATGGCCTTCTCGGTCCCCGTGCGGTGCTCGCGCGGGTAAAGGGCGAGGTTGTCGTAGACGCTCAGCGAGTTGAAGAGGGCGCCTTCCTGGAAAACAAGCGCCATGCGGACGTGCTCCCGTATCCCCTCCTCCATGACGTCATGGCCGTTGATCAGGACGCGGCCCGAGGTCGGCGCCTCCAGGCCGATGACGTGCCGGAGAAGGACGCTCTTCCCGACTCCGCTCGGACCCATGAGGACGAAAATCTCGCCGGGTTCGACGGCGAAGGTCAGGTCCTTCAGCACCTCGAGGGCGCCGTAATTCTTCGAGACCTTCTCCACCGAGACGCCGACGGGGGCGCTTTCCTCGGCCGTGAAGAAATTGCGCGTGGATGTTGAGGGGGCGGACATGATGGTCAGGTGCCGGGAAGCGAGAGGAGGAGCTTGGTGACGAAGTAGTCGAGGACGAGGATCAGGATCAGGGAGGTGACGACGGCGCGGGTGACGGCCTGCCCGATCTCGCGGGACCCGCCGCGTGTGTTGAGCCCGATGTTGCAGCACACAAGTACGACGACCAGGCCGAAGACCTCCGCCTTTGCGATCCCGTCAAACACGTCCCTGAATTTCACGAATTGCCGCAGGACGGCGAAATACTGCTCGGGACTGACGGCGATGAAGCCCGTGTACTTGCAGATGATCGCGCCGCCAAACCAGCCGACCAGGTTCGCGATGATCGTCAGGACGGGCATCATGACGAACACCGCGGCTAGGCGGGGCATGACGAGCATGCGCGCGGGCGGGATGTTCATCGTGATCAGCGCGTCGACCTCCTGGGACACCTTCATCGACGCCAGCTCGGCCGTTATTGCCGAGCCCACCCGGCCCGCCAGGAGGATCGCGACCATCATCGGCCCCAATTCGCGCGCCATCGACAGGCCGACCAGGGACCCGATGAACTGCTGCGCCCCGAAGTCCTGCATCGAATACCCGGATTGAAGCGCGAGCACGCTTCCTATGAAGAAGCTCAGG
Organism: uncultured Opitutaceae bacterium; assembly: GCA_964605835.1. Classification (GTDB taxonomy): domain Bacteria; phylum Verrucomicrobiota; class Verrucomicrobiia; order Opitutales; family Opitutaceae; genus Palsa-1447. Next base: position 37 of record CAZSEH010000125.1, on the reverse strand, counting down.
ATGGCGACGATCGGGAGCGTCGTGTAGCCGATCATGT
>CAZSEH010000124.1:0-7880 GCA_964605835.1 uncultured Opitutaceae bacterium | reverse complement strand
AAACGATCAGGGTTCCAGCGAGCGCGGAATCGGCCGCGATGGCCACGCCGGTCCATTTGGCCGAGCCGTCGGGCCAGAAGGCGAGCGGCCAACTCTGGGTCGAGACGACCTGTCCGCCCGCCGTGCGGACGACTACCGCTGTGCCGGCAGGCATCGCGCCACGAGGCCACGGCACTCCCCAGCTCACGCCCGCCGGCCATGAGGGCGGCGTTCCACTGAGCCACGATACGGCTGCCTCTGGAGCTGTGGCGACACAGAGGGGATCCGCGGCAAGGAGGACGGCCATGGCAAGACCGGCGCCAATCCACGGAAACCGGCCGTTTGGGATATTTGGATTCATTTGGGTAAGTAGGGGCATTCCCTCATTGCAAATTGAATTTCTCCGACAGATTTGCGTCCGAACTGCCGCCGACGGCGACGGTGATCTCGCCTTTCTCGACCTTCCACTCCCGTCCGGAGCCCCAAACGGCCAGATCCGCCTGTTTGATTCGCAGCGTGAGGCTCCGCGTCTCTCCGGAGCGCATGTGGACGCGGGCGAAGCCTTTCAGCGCCTTCACCGGCGTGGCAGCGCTCGTCGTGGTCTCCGTTGCATACAGTTGCGCGACCTCGTCCCCGTCGCGATCACCGGTGTTGGTGACATCAAAGGAAACCGCCACGTCGGCGTTGCTGCCGGCCGGGGGAGCGGCGATGCGCAGGGCGCCATACTTGAAGTTCGTGTAGCTCAAGCCGTAGCCAAAGACGAACATGGGCGAGTCATCGCCACCAACATACCTGTTCCGCTTGCCGGGTAAGTGGTTGTAAAAGACAGGCAATTGACCGACGGACTTCGGGAAGGATACGGAGAGCCGGCCGGCCGGGTTGTTGTCGCCAAAGAGGGTCTCCGCGATTGCACGCCCGCCGAATTCGCCCGGAAACCATGCTTCGAGGATCGCCGGGACATGTTCTGCCGCCCATGGAATGGACAGGGCGCGTCCGTTTTGCAGAACAAGCACGGTCGGCCTGTTCGCGCGGCATACGGCCTCCATGAGTTCCTCCTGATTGCCAGGCAGATTGAGATCCGAGCGATCGAAGCCTTCACCGGAGATGCCGAGCCTCTCGCCTAGGGCGAGAATGACGACCGAGGCGCCGCGAGCCATCGCCACGGCTGCCGGAATGTCCTCGCCGTTGGCGTAGAGGACAGCCGTGCCCGGTGAGACGATCTTCTTCACCTGCTCGAACAACCCATTGGCGGCGTCGCCTTTCGCACTCCCGGAGTAGTCGCCGAGGCGGGTGATGTTTCCATTGGGCCCGATCACGGCCACGGTCCCGGGGCTTTTACTGAGCGGAAGAATCTTGTCCTGATTTTTCAGCAGGCACATCGATTGGCGCCCAACCTCGAGGGACAGGGCCAGATGGGCTGCCGAGCGGCGGACGGCGGGGTCCAGTTTCTCGTCGACGAATGGATGATCGAAAAGACCGAGGAGAAACTTCATCCGGAGAACGCGAGCCACGGCCGCATCGATTGTCGCTGTCGAGATGCTGCCCGTTTTGACCCCGTCCACGATGGCCGCCTCGAAGACAGGGTGGTCGAAGTCATAGAATTGCATGTCCACGCCGGAATTGAGGGACAGGCAGACCGCGTCGGCCGGGTTGGCGGCAACGCGGTGCAGTTCATACAGGCGCCGGATTGCACCCAGATCGGACAGGACGAATCCTTGGAAGCCCCACTCCTTCTTCAACACCGTGTTCAGCAGCCAGGGATTGGCCGGGCACGGAACGCCGTCGATGTCGTTGTAGGCGGCCATAATCGCCATCGCATGACCCTCAATCACCGCGGGCTCGAATGATTTTAGAAAGATGGAGCGCACTTCGCGTTCACCGGCGTGAACAGGCGCGGTGTTGATTCCGCTTTCGGGCGAACCGTACCCGGCAAAATGCTTGGGCTCCGCTATGCAGGAGTGGTCGGAATCGAGCGAATCGCCCTGCATGCCCTGGACATACGCCACGGCGAGCCGACCCGAGAGCCAGGGATCTTCGCCAAAATCCTCTTCCGTCCTGCCCCAGCGGGGATCGCGGGCGATATCGAGCACCGGTGCCAGGATCATGTCGATGCCATCGGCCCTCGCCTCGGCGGCGATCGCCGCACCCGTTTCCCGCGCCAGTTCTGGGTTCCAGGTCGTCGCTAGATTGACGCTTTGCGGGAACACCGTTTCATCATTTCCCATGTAACCGTGCAGGCCCTCCTCAATGAAAATCGCGGGCAGGTGCAGGCGGTTCGATTTCATGATCCAGGCCTGAAGCTGGTTGTAGTAGTTGGGTCGGGGATAGAGATCGTGAATTCCGCCGATGCCCAGGTTCCCAAATGCCAGCTCCGCTTGCGCCGGATCAAACGGGAGCTCGGTCTTCGAGGCTTCGCCGCCGAACAACTCGTTCGAATGAGATCGGCCGCCCCGGTACAAATCGAGCTGCCGGGCCTTTTCCACGAGCGTCATCCGACTCACCAGATCCCGCACACGCTCGTCCACCGGCAGTGAGGGGTTGAGATAGGCCGGCTGGGCTCCGCCGGCCAGGGCTTGGGACACCCCGCAAGCCATAAGAATAGAACCTGCCACGGGGCGCCAGCCCCGAAAAAAGCGGTCAAAAACAGATAAAGTCGCCATGGGAATTCCAGCGGGAAAATTGACCGCCTTCCCGTTCCGAGTCCATTTATGTCGTCGCTCGGGGCGAATCCCGTCATGCTTCGATCAGAAATGGAAATGCGGAAAGACTCGCCGTAGTCTGACGGCCACCCCGAGGATCCCTCAATGCCGAGGTTACCCCGGTGCTTGTTGATTTCTTCGGCGGCGCCCGCCGCACCCAAAATGAATCCGAAACCCTGTCTCACCCGGTTCCCTGGCATCGCGGCTGCGTTGATCGCCGCTTCACTTTGCTGGCACGCACCGTCGAGCCGGGCGGTGGACCTCTCCGCCACCAGCGCATTGCAGCAGGGCTTCATCCAGCCACCCGACAGCGCCCGCATCATGGTCCGTTGGTGGTGGTTCGGGCCGGCAGTCACCCCTCGCGAGCTGGAACGTGAAATGCGGGTGATGAAGCAGGGCGGCATCGGCGGCTTCGAGATCCAGCCCACCTACCCCCTTGCTCTCGACGGCGAGGTACCGGGACTGAAGAATCTCAGGTTCATGTCGCCGGAGTTCCTCGCCGACCTAAAGTTCGTCGCGGCCAAGGCCAGGGAACTCGGTCTGAGAATGGATCTGACCCTGGGAAGCGGATGGCCGTACGGGGGACCCCAGTTTTCCGCCGATGAGGGCGCTACGGCTTTGCGCAGCGAAAACTTCGCGATTCCCGCCGGCCAGCGGACAGCCGCCTTACCGGCCCTTCCCGAGGGGCAGGCGGTGATCGCGGCCTTCGAAGAGACCGGAGGGAGCTTCAAGGAGTTGCCGATCGGCGAAAATGCCGTGCAGCTCCCGGCGGCGGCTGCGGCGGACACACAAGTCCAGCTTTACATCCGCCGCGGCGGAATCATGGCGGTCAAGCGGCCCGCGTACGGCGCCGATGGTCGCGTCGTCGACCATTATAGCCCGGCGGCCATGGACAAGTTCATCCGGGAGATCGCCGCCCCGGAAGTGGAGGCCTGCGGCCCCAACCCGCCCTATGCGGTCTTCTGCGACAGCCTGGAGGTCGGAGGCGAGAACTGGACGCCGAACTTGCTCGCGGAGTTCAAGCGGCGCCGCGGCTACGACCTGGAACCCCTGTTGCCGGCGCTATTCAACGACGCGGGCCCGAAGACGCTCGAAATCCGCCACGATTGGGGCGAAACAGTCACCGAGCTTTTCAACGATTACTTCAACCGGCGCATCACGCAGTTTGCCCACGACCATGGAACGAGGTTCCGTGTCCAGGGCTATGGGACGCCTCCCGCCGGGCTTTACAGCTACGCCAGCTGCGATCTACCCGAGGGCGAAGGCTCCGAGTGGAAGGGCTTTTCGGCCACCCGCTGGAGCTCCTCGGCGGTCCACCTCCTCGGCGGGAGCGTGGCCTCATCCGAGACGTTCACCTGGCTGCACGGCCAGGTATTCCGGGGGACTCCGCTGGACATCAAGGGGGAGGCCGATCGGCACTTCCTCTGCGGCATCAATCAGGTCATCTGCCATGGCTGGCCCTACACCGCTTAGGGCGTTCCCTATCCCGGTTGGAGCTTTTACGCGGCCGGCGTGTTTGACGAAAAAAACCCATGGTGGCTTGTCATGCCGGATGTGGCGAAATACCTGCAGCGGGTGAGCTTTATCCTGCGCCAGGGTAATCCGGCCAACGATGTCGCGCTTTATCTGCCAAACGACGACGCGTGGACAAACCTCGGCCGGGGCTTCGGCCTCAGCGGCGTGCTGGGCGCCAAGGTCTCCGGACTGGTTCGGACCATAACGGTCGCCGGCTACGACCTTGATTTTTTCGACGACCCTTTCCTCGCCCTTCGTGGCCATGTTGAGGGAAAGGCACTGTCTTTTGGCGCGCTGCACTATCCGGTCGTCGTCCTGCCTGCGGTCGAGCGCATTCCCCTGGCCACTTTGAAAGAGCTTGAGCAGTTCGCCCGGGGCGGCGGCATTCTGATTGCTACCGGGCGGCTTCCGGACCGGGCCCCGGGATACCTCTCCACTGACGCGGACACCGCCTCTGTGCGGGAGATCGTCAAGCACCTTTTCAAGGGCCCGGATGCGCCTGGGATCTTCCTTGAAAATGAAACCCAGCTCGGCGTGGTGCTGGCAAAACGACTGGCTCCGGACGTGGTGATATCGCCCGCATCGCCTGAGATCGGCTTTGTGCACCGGCATACGGACGGGGGCGAAATATACTTCCTCGCCAACACGGGCAACCAACCCAGGCGCGTGCAGGCGAGGTTCCGCGCGACCGGCCTGCGGCCCGAAATCTGGGACCCGATGACCGGAGGCGTCCGGCCAGCGGGTTCTGCCGCGCTCGCCGGGGACTCCGCCGCCATCGATTTGGACCTGGCGCCGTACGGTTCAACGATCGTCGCATTCGTTTCGCGTGTCCTGCCTGCGCCGGAAACCGTCGCGTTTTCCGGCGAGACGCCACAGCCCGTTGATCTTAGCACTGACTGGACGGTGAGATTTGGCCCCGCCAGTGCGCCGGTTGCGATGGCCCGGCTCACTTCCTGGAGCGAATTGCCGGACGAGCGGAATTTTTCGGGTGTTGCTACCTATGAGAAGACTGTCACGGCGGGCCCGGAGCTCCTCCGGAATGGACTGCGGTTATCGGTCGATTTCGGCTCCGCGACCGCCCTGCCGTCTCCAGTCGGCCGAGTTCAGGGCTACCGTGCCGCGCTCGAGGGGCCCGTGCGCGAAGCCGCCGTCCTTTACCTCAATGGCGAGCGGGTTGGATCGGTGTGGTCGCCGCCCTACTGCGTGGATGTGACCGGACGGGTCAAGGCAGGCGAAAATCAGATTCGCGTCGATGTGGCCAACCTGGCCATCAATCAAATCGCAGGCAGCCCCTGGCCAAATTATAATTACGCAGGTGTTACCAAGCGATACGGCGATCGGTTCCAACCGCAGCGCCTGGACGGCCTTCAGCCCTTGCCGGCAGGGCTCCTGGGGCCGGTGCGCCTGATCGCGACCGCCGTCGGGCCGGCCGCAACGCGGGATACAGGGCCGATTCCGGGCGGATCGGAAAAATAGACCCGGGCGCACAATTTCAGTGTTGGAAACAGTCCGAAACCGGCGAAAAACGCCATGCTTCGGCCTGAAACGGGCATGGCGATGTCCCCCTTCAGTGCGTACTCTTAAGCGAATGTCAGGCGGCTATCCCGGAACCAACCTAAGGAACGACGATGAATCGACGTGATTTTCTCAAACTCGCCGCAGGGGCGGGCGCATTGCCCCTTGCCTCCAAACTGAGCCGCGCAGCCGACGGCGGCGCCAGCCCCGCCACCAGCTATCCTCTGACGGACTACCAGGCGGTCGTGAACGTAAGTTCCGGACCGGGGCATGCGACGACCGGGCCGACCACCTGGGATGCCGTGACCCTGGAGGCTCCCGCTCCCGGTTTGGGCGGAGAGGGCCCCTACCAGCCCACGTGGGATTCGTTTCAACAGTACGAGGCGCCGGAATGGTATCGGGACCAGAAGTTCGGCATTTGGGCACACTGGAGCCCGCAGTGCGTGGCCGAGGACGGAGATTGGTACGCCCGGAGGATGTATCTTCAGGATTCGAAGGCGGATTCGCAGTACAACTATCACCGCGCGCACTATGGCCATCCCTCGAAGTTCGGGTACAAGGACCTCTGCGCGCAATGGACGCTGCTCGATTGGGATCCGGAGGCGCTGATAGCCCGCTACAAGCAGGCCGGGGCGCGGATGTTTTTCGCGCTGGCCAATCATCACGACGGCTTCGACGCTTGGAATTCCAAGTTTCATCCCTGGAACTCCAAGAACATCGGGCCGCATCGCGATGTCGTCGGGGAATGGGCGGCCGCGTGCCGGCGCCAGGATCTCCGGTTTGGCGTGACGGTCCATGCGGCGCGCAATTGGTGGTGGTTTCAAGTGGCGAGATTGTGCGACCAGACGGGACCGCTGGCCGGCGTGCCGTATGACGGGCACCTCACCCTCGCCGACGGGAAGGGCCAATGGTGGGAGGGATACGATCCCGCCGTCCTATATGGTCCCGTGCACGGAATCAGCGAGATGCCCGACCCGGCATATGTGCGCAATTTCTACGACCGGGTCCGCGACCTGATCGACCAGTACGATCCCGACATGCTCTATTTCGACGATACGCTGCTGCCGCTCGGCTGGGCGGGAATGAATATCGGTGCTTACTTCTACAATCACAACCTCAAGACCCGGGGTGGCAAGATGGAGGCCATCCTCAACATCAAGGGGGTGCCCGACCGCTTGGCCAAGACAGTGGTCGCCGATTACGAGCGCGGAATCACGGCCGGTATTATGCCCCATGTCTGGCAATCCGAAACCTGCGTCGGACAGTGGCATTACAATCGGCGGCTGTTCCAGGATCACGCCTACATGAAACCCGGCCAAGCCATCCAGTGGCTGGTCGATGTCGTGAGCAAGAACGGCACCTTCATTCTCAACATTCCCGGCAGGCCGGACGGAACCATCGATACCGATGAGGGGGCGATACTTGATGCCTTGACCAGCTGGATTAAGATAAATGGCGAAGCCATCTATTCTACCCGGCCCTGGAAGGTTTTCGGCGAAGGCCCCCACACGGTCCGCTCCGCACCTCGCGGCCGCAATCAGTTGGGCCCTGGCGACGTCCGGTTCACGCAAAGCAAGAAGGGCGATGTGATCTACGCGATTGCTCTGGGCTGGCCGCAGGATGGATTTGTGGTGCGCTCCCTGGGAACGGCGGCGGAGACAAAGCCCGGGAAAGTCGCCCATGTGCAGATCCTCGGAGCCGATGAACAAGTCGTCTGGCGGCAGGCCGCGGATGGACTGCACATCGACCCCGTGGGCTACCGGTCTCCGAACGACTACCCGGTGGCGCTCAAGGTCTTGATGGCCTGATACCTGTTTATGGACACAATTATCCCCCGCAGGGTCGCGATTGTCGCAGCCCTCGCCTTGGCATGGGCAACGTCCGCACTGCGCGCCGCCAACCCTGATTCACCCGTTGTCGTCAGCGAGGATGCAGAGACGGCGACCCTGGACAACGGAATCGTCGCCGCAAAGGTCAGGAAGGCAAATGGCAACCTCCTCTCCCTTCGGTTCCACGGCCTAGAATTGATCAGCCGCGGAGGCGGCTACTGGAACATCTACGGTGCCACTCCCGGACAGGCGAACACCCAGGAAAAGGGCACCCCTGCCACGTTCCGAATCAGCCAGAATCCCGCGGACAACGGCGGCGCCATGGGCGAAATCACGCTTCGCT
>CAZSEH010000123.1:0-7918 GCA_964605835.1 uncultured Opitutaceae bacterium | reverse complement strand
CATGAACCCGGCCGAGGCCGTCAAGGCGCACGCCATCGTGGGCTCCCGCCTGAGCGCCGCGATGCACTGGGGCACATTCCCCCTAACCGACGAGGCGCGGGAGGACCCGCCGCTGGCGCTCGCAGCGGCGCTGGCCGAGGCTCGCGTTTCCCCGGGCGCGTTCCGGGTCCTGCCGTTTGGCGGCTCTGTCACAGTCTGAAACGGACCAAGTCCGAAGAGAGGACGGGCCGGATGGGCGCTCCCAGAAGTCAGGCTTGCCCATTCCCTCCCGGGCTAGAGGCTACCCGAAGGCGCGCCATCCAACCCTTCCTCTTTCCATGAGCCGTTTATTTTCCCGTGCGTCCGCCTGCCGAGTCGCCGCCTTTGGCCTCGTGACTCTGCTCCTCGCCGCCTCCGCCATCGCCGCGCCCAGGCGCAAGGTGATCATCGACCAGGACGCCTTTGGCGGAATCAATCTCCAGCCCATCCTCCTTATCATCCAGTCGCCCGATGTCGAAGTGGTCGGCATCACCGTCGAAAGCGGCGACGGCTGGCAGAAGGAGAATGTGGCGCAAACGCTCCGTATGCTGGAGCTGGTCGGGCGCACCGACATCCCGGTCGCGGCCGGCGCGACGTATCCCCTTGTCCGCTCCGAGGAGGAAACGGCCCGGTGGGAGGGTCTGTATGGCAGGCTATCGTACAAGGGCGCGTGGATGCGGGCGTGGCCGGAAGGCGGCTCGGGTGACCGGCCGACCTACCATCCGGCCGACGTGGTGCCGACCCTGAAGGAGGGCAATCCGACGACCCTGCCCGCGCCGGAGGTTGCGGCCGAGTTCCTCGTGCGGAAGGTGCGGGAGTTTCCCGGACAGATCTCGATCATCGGCCTGGGGCCCTTCACGAACATTGCCCTGGCGGCCAGGATCGACGAGCGCTTCGCCGCCAATGCGAAGGAGCTGTGGATCATGGCCGGCAGTTTCAACCCCGACGGCTACAAGGCCGACGAATTCTCAACTCAATTCATCCACAATCCGCGGGTCGCATTCAACGACTGGTGGGATCCGGAGGCCGCCCGCATCACGCTTCACGCGCCCTGGCGGAAGATCACGGTCGTGCCTGACGACGCCACCGTCGGAACAAAGCTGACGCCCGCCCTGGCTTCGGAGGCTTCCGGGGGCGGCTCGCCGGCGGCGCGCTACCTCGCCCGCTGCGGACAGACAGGGTACCCGATGTGGGACGAAACGACGGCGGAAGCCTGGCTCGATCCCTCCCTGATCCGGCACTCCGACCGACTGGCGATGGACGTGGTCATCGACCATGGGCCCGACTACGGCGCCACCCTGAGCTGGCCCGCGGGCGGCGGCCCCGGACTGGGCGAGCCCGACGCGACCGTCGTCCGGGCGGTGGACATTCCCCGGTTGGAGAGGCTCTTCGTGCGGCTGATCCAAAGCCCGATGCCGAAACCGTAAGGGAGCCGGTGTTGGTTGCGGGCGAAGTCCCTGGCGAGAAGCTTCTCTTGGTTCAGGAGCCGCCGGAGAGCAGTTTGCTCAGGAGAGGTTCCATCTCCGAGGCCCACAATTCGTAGCCTTCCGGCATGAGGTGCAGGTGGTCGCGCCCGACGCCCTTCCAGCTGTCCCCCTCGGGTGTCATTTTCGATGCGAGATCGAAGTAATAGACGGAGCGGTCGTCCCCGAAGGTCTGGATGATCTTGTTCGCATCGGCCATTTTCTGGGCCGCCCGGGCGCTGGGCAGAATGCTGACAAGGATGATTTTCACCCCGGGGAAGGTATCCTGCGTCTTCTTCAACACCGCCTTCACGCCGGTCGCAATCGCATCGGCCGGAACGCGGGTGTTGTTCGTGCCGATCATGATGACCGCAACCTTCGGTCGGAAATCCTTGATGTCCATGTGATCCATGCGCCAGAGGACGTTTTCCGTCCGGTCCGCCCCGACGCCGAAATTCAGCACATTGCGGCCGGCGTAGTGCCTGTCCCAAACGGCCTTGCCGGCCATCGGCCATCTGTCCGTCGGAGCGTTGATGAAATTCTGGGTGATCGAGTCTCCGATGAAGATGACATCCACTTGCTTGCCCTTCGTCGCGGCGACCAGGGCTTCGCACTGGTGGTTGGGGTTGGCGTGGGATTTGTAGTTGTCGTCCGATGGGGTGACCGTGGAGGACGGCGGGAGCGAGGGGATCTGTCTCGGCGGTAGGGCCGGCGCGGAAGCCGGCACATTCGCCGTCTGGGCCGCGCAGGCGAAAACAATCAGGCAATAAATCGTTGCGATCTTCTTCATGGAGGGGGTTCTTCCCGCCATTACGGCAGCTTCAACCAAGCCAGCACAAGCCTGGAAAATCCAGTCTCGCTGTTCGCGAAGTCCGGCTGGGTCGGGGACCATCAGCGATCCCGGACGGGCCGGCTGGCAATGGATGGCGGGCGAGACCGGCAGGGAGGAATTGATTTTCTTCACTCCTGACGCATTCGGGCAAAGGCGCAGGGGATGGCGTCCATTCACCGGTATTACTTTCCTCCGTCGCCGCTAGAGGTATTGTAGCGTGACAAATGCTCGCTGCAGACGTCTTGCTGCTGAGCACCGGCCCCCTTCCCCCTGATCGCACCCCAATCCCCATGAACACAACCCGCCTCGCGTTTGTCCTGGCCGCCGCGGCATTCCCCATTCCCGGCTTTTCGGCGCCCGAAACACCTCCTGTCGTCAAGAACCCCCCGAGGACCTGGATCGACCCCGAGACGGGCCACCGGGTGATTCGCATCACGGACGAGCCGAACACCGAAAGCCTGTATTTCAACTACAACTGCTTCACGCCGGACGGGAAGGAAATGATCTTCACGACGAGCGGCGGGGGCATCTCGGTCCTGGACCTCGCAACCTGGAAGAACCGGGCGGTCGTGAAGGGTGGGGCGCGCGTGATCATGGTCGGGCACAGGACCCCGCGGGTATTCTACCTGAGGTCCCAGGACAATGCCCTCTGCGCGACCAACCTCGACACGGGCGAGACGCAGAAGCTGGCCGACCTGCCGGAACGAGGCGGCGTGTCCGCGATCAACGCAGATGAAACCCTGGCCGCGGGAACAAGGGTCCTGGGCGAGAGCCCGGAGCGACGGTTTGCCACCGCAAAGGGCAACGGCTACCAGGCGGACGACAAGATGGAGATGATGGAGCGGCGCCTGGCCCAGCACCTGCCGAACGAGATCTACACGGTGGACCTGGCTACCGGAAAACAGACCGTCCTCATCAGGAACACCGACTGGCTGAACCACCTCCAGTTTTCCCCCACCGATCCTTCGCTGCTGTTATACTGCCACGAGGGCCCCTGGTGGAAGGTCGACCGGATCTGGACCATCCGCACCGACGGCTCCCAGAACACCCTGGTCCAGCCGCGGACGATGGAAATGGAGGCGAGCGGCCACGAATTCTGGAGCGCCGACGGGAGGAAGATCTACTACGACCTGCAGACCCCCTGGGGCACCGTGTTCTGGGTGGCCGGCTACAATATCGGGACGAAGGAGCGGACCTGGTACCACATCGAGCGCAGCGAGTGGTCGATCCATTTCAACGCCACAAGCGACGAGACGCTCTTCTGCGGAGACGGCGCGGACAATCCGCCGGGGCCCTGGGCCGACGCGGCCAACCGCTGGATCTACCTCTTCCTCCCGGACTCCGTGATCAACGGGGCGCCCTGGAAGACGATGCGCTGGAACTACGGGACGCCTGCGGGCGAGCCGCTCGTGCATCCCGGGGTCTTCCACAGCGAGAAGCTGGTCCACATGGTGAAGCACAACTATCTGCTGGAGCCGAACCCGATCTTCACCCCCGACAAGAAATTCATCATCTTCCGTTCGGACATGTTCGGCGACACCTACGCCTTCGCGGTCGAAGTCGCAAAGGCCGAGCCTGCGCCATAGGGGCCGGCTGAAGGGCTGCCTGCCTTTCAGGAGTTTGCGATGGCCTCGGCAACGAACTGATTGAGGCTCTCGCCGCGGGCTTCCGCCTTGAGAACCGCCTTCTGATGGAGGTCCGGTCCGACGCGAACGATAAATTTCCCACTATAGGTTCGTCCGGCGGTTGGCGGCGGCAGGGACTCCCTCTTGAGGAGAAGTTCTGCGACGTGCTCCTCCACGAGCCTGCAAAGCCTCTTGTATACCCTGGCCTCGTCCTTGCCGTGGCATCCTCCATAGAAAAGGCCGGGGCAGCGACCGACGAAGCAATGGTCGTCCTTGGACCATTCGACGATCTTCAGATAACGGGCCGATGCGGCCTTCACGGAAGCAGATGCGATCGGATGTTTCATTGTTTCGTCTCCCTGGTCACTGCGATGGCCCGTCGCACGTCCTTTTCCTGGTAATGGTGTGCATCCGCTCCTGGCTGGCCGGAAAGGATGACGGTGATTCCGGTGACATGTCTGAATTTGCGATGGCTGCTTTTGGTCGGGACTGTCGCGAATCCGGCGCACTCAAGTTCGGCGATGAGCTGGCGAATCTTGCGTGGCATCCTATTAGTATCTTGATACTACTTCGGCATGAGTCAAGCGATGGACCTGGCGGATACATGGAAAAGAATGGCTCGGAGACGCGGAATATGGACCTAAACTGGCCGGGAAACCTTGAAAGAGACAAAAAGACGCTTGATCCTCGAATAATGATAAGGAGCTACCCCGTCATGTCGTCCAAACGGCCCCAATTTTCCAAATGCCTGCTTTCCGTGTTCCTTGGCCTCCTGCCGGCCGTTGTGGCGCTTGGGCAGGGCCCGTCCACCCTGGCGCAGGAGGGATCCTCGCTCTATCCGCAGAGGCCGGAGGACCCACGCGCGGTTTATTTGACGAAAGCTGCCTTTTCGGTCCACGCGGACGGGGTTGGCGATGATGCGGTCCCGTTGCAGCAGGCCATCGACAAGGTGCGCGAGGGGCAGGGCGGGGGGATCGTCTTCATCCCGGAGGGGCAATACCGCCTGGGCCGCACGGTCTATGTCTGGCGCGGCATTCGCCTGATCGGATACGGATCCCGCAAGCCCCGGTTCACCCTGGCGGAAAACACTCCCGGCTATCAGGATGGAACGGGCCGGTACATGATCTGTTTCGCCAGCCAGCCCGGCCCGCCGGACGGGCCGGTCGTGGATGGCAATGAAGGCACGCTTTATTCGGGCCTGATCAATGTCGACATCGAGATCAGGGATGGGAACCCAGCCGCGATCGCGGTCAGGGCCCACTATGCGCAGCACTCGTCGCTCACGAATGTCGATTTTCAAATCGGGTCGGCCCTGGGCGCAGTGGAGGAAACCGGCCACCTGATCGACACCTGCCGGTTCTTCGGCGGCGAGTTCGCAATCCGCACGGCGGTCACCGCCGCGGGCTGGCAGTCGACGGTGTTCGACTCCGAATTCGAGGGCCAGAGGGCCGCCTCGATCGAGACCCACGAGGCCGGCATGACCGTGATTCGCTGCCGGTTCAGCCATGTTCCCTGCGCAATAAAGATCCCGATGCTTCGGGTCAGCCACCTCACCGGCGAATCCACCGACAGACTCTATGTGCGCGACTCGCGATTCGAGGACATCCGGGATTCGGCGGTCTGGGTGGCGCGGTACTACGATCCCAAGACCCAGATCAACGTGGACGATGTCGAGTGCGCGAGGGTCCCCGTTTTCCTGGAGTTCAATCCCTTCGTGGGCGGGCTGTCCAGGATTCCGGCTGACCTCTTGAAGATCGCGGGCGAGGGCGAGACCTACGCAATCCGCTATCTCTCACATGGGCTGCATGTGAGTGTCGGCGGAGCCGGAAGCGTCGCGCGCAGGCGGGACACGGTTTTCAAGAGGGAGGCGATCCCGGCGCTAACCCCAATCGTCAGACGCGATCGTCCGGACCTGCCGCCGCAGTCGTCCTGGGTGAGCGTCCTCGACCTGGGAGCCCGGGGAGACGGCACGACCGACGACACCGCCGCCTTCCGGCAGGCCATCGCCCAGCACAGGGCTGTCTACGTTCCGCAGGGGACCTACCGGATTTCCGACACCCTCACGCTGGGGAAGGACACCGCCTTGATCGGACTCCAGCCGTCGCAGACCCGCCTGACGCTGCTGCCATCGACCGCCGGTTTCACGGATGCCGGCAATCCCAGGGCTGTCATCGTGGCGCCTGCCGGGTCCGCTCCGATCGTCTCCGGCATCGGCATTCTGCTGCAAAACACGAATGCCGGCGCAGTGGGCGTCAAGTGGATGGCAACTCCGGAGTCGTGCATGGACGACGTGACGATCAACACCTCGCGGACAAAAACGGGGAACGAGCTGCTTTACGGCCTTTGGATCACAGGGGGCGGCGCCGGGATCTTCAGGGGAATCTGGACGCCGAGCGAGTCGGCCACGGCGGGTCTCGTCATCAGCGACACGTCAAATCCGGGCACCATGTACCAGATGTCGGTCGAGCACCACCGGAGGGTCGAAATGATCATGAAGAACGTGCGCAACTGGACATTCTACACGATGCAGACCGAGGAGGTTTTCGGGTGCGAGAAGACCGCATCGCTGGAGATGGAGGGCTGCGGGCACCTCAAGTTCGTCAATTACTTCATGTACCACAATTCGGGCACGAACACGCCCTTCGAGTACGGTGTGCGGGTCGGCAGGTCCGATGACATCTCCATCCGCGGAATCCACAATTTCAGCGGGGGGGCGTTCCCGTTTGACAATACGCTCGAAGACACGGATTCCGGCGCACGGATCGTCCATCCCGAGATTGCGAATTTGAAACTGAGATAACAGAAACTCCCCCGATGAAAAACCTCCCGATCCTCGCCCTGGCCGCCCTCGTCCTGCTGGCCCCGCTCTCCCGGGCTGCCGACCCGTTTGCCGAAATCCCGAAAAAGGTCCAGCCGTTTGTCGACAAAAACGAGATCTCCGGGGCCGTCATGATGGTGGCGACGAAGGACCGCATCCTGCACCTGTCCGCAGTCGGCGTATCCGATATTGCGACCGGCCGGCCGATGCAGACCGGCGACATTTTCTGGATCGCCTCAATGAGCAAGCCGATCACGGCCCTGGGGGTCGCCCTCCTCGTCGACGAGGGGAAGCTGTCCTTTGACGACCCGGTGCAGAAGTACCTGCCTGAATTCCGCAGCCAGTGGGTCGCTCAGGAGAGGACGGCGGACAGGCGCGTGCTCGTTCCCGCCGCGCGGCCGATCCAGATCCGGGACCTGCTCACCCACACGAGCGGCATGGGGGAATATGTCGTCACCGATCCGCATTGGACATTGGCCGAAATGGCCAAGGTCGTCGCCCGCGAGCCCCTGCGGTTCCAGCCGGGCGCCCGGTGGGCGTATTCAACCGCGGGCCTGGACGTGGCCGGCCGCGTGGTGGAGGTCGTCAGCGGCAGGCCGTTCGCGGAATTCATGCAGGAGCGGCTGTTCAACCCGCTCGGCATGACGCACACGACGTTCTGGCCCACGGCGGAGCAGGACAGAAGCCGGGCCCGGAGCTACATTTTGAACGCCGCCGCGCACCGCCTTCAGGAGACGGTCATTTCCTACATGTACAACGGCGCGATCACAGACAACCTTCGCCCCGCGCTTGGCGGCGCCGGACTGTTTTCGACCGCGGAAGACGTGCTCAAGATCTACCAGATGATGCTGAACCGCGGCGTGGTGGACGGCCGCCAGCTGATCAAGTCCGAGATTTTGGACGAGATGACCCGCAACCAGATCGGCAGCCTGACCGCCCGGCCGGGGATGCCCTGGGGATACGGGTTTTGCGTGGTCACTGACCCGACGAAAATGGCGGCAAACAACACGCTTTCGCCGGGAAGCTTTGGCCACGGCGGAGCCTTCGGCACCAACAGCTGGGCCGATCCCACGCGCGGTTTGATCTACATTTTCATGATTTCGCGCGACAAGATTCAGCCCCCAAATCCCGACAACTCCCCGATGCGCCAGGCGTACCAGGA
>CAZSEH010000122.1:0-7996 GCA_964605835.1 uncultured Opitutaceae bacterium | reverse complement strand
TCTCGGGTGCTACGAACGCCTCCTATTCCATCTCAAGCACCCAAGTTGCCAACTCCGGCAGTTACACGGTCGTTGCCACAAATGCTGCAGGCTCCGCCACAAGCCCGACTGCGATGCTGACGGTGAGCGCCGCATCGGGCGGCCCCGCAATCACTTCCCAGCCGGCCTCGCAGACAATCGCGACCGGGAGCACGGTCGTCTTCAGCGTCAATTCCTCAGGGATTGTCCAATCCTCTTCATCCAGCTCATCCGATGGCCCCAGGGCCGATGCCCGGCTGCAGGCGGATGCAAGCGGCACGAGCGCGACCTACCAATGGTATCTGAACGGGGCTCCGATCGCTGGAGCGGCGAACGCGATCCTGGTCGTGCAAGCCACGGCGAACTCAGCGGGGGCCTACACATGTCTTGTCAGCAATTCAAACGGTTCGGTCCTGAGTAACGCAGCCACCTTAGCAGTGACCAACGCGCCGGCAGATCCCGGCCGGCTGAGCAACCTGTCGACCCTGGCGTTCGCGGGAAGCGGGAGCCAGCTTCTGACGGTCGGATTCTATATTGGTGGAGCCGGCACGACGGGATCGCAGAGTCTCCTTGTTCAAGCCCTGGGACCGACGATGTCCACCCTGGGCGTGCCCGGGACCATGCCCGATCCCCAGCTGAATGTCTTCTCCGGCCAGACCGTCATCGGTGCGAACAGCGGCTGGGGCTGCTCGCCGGGCAACCAGCAGGCGGTGACAGCCGCGGACATTGCGACATACGCCACGGCACTTTCGGATCCCGCGAGCAAGGATTCGGCGGTTGTGGTTCCCCTGGCACCGGGCGGATACACGGTCCAGGTGTGCAGCGCTTCGGGCGTCACTGGAAAGACGCTGACTGCCTTCTACGATGACACGCCGGCGGGCACCTACACGGCGACGACGCCAAGGCTCATCAATCTGTCCTGCCGGTTGCTGGTGGCTTCGAACAGCAGCCTGACGGCGGGATTCTGGATCGGCGGCACGACGGCAAAGACCGTGCTGATCCGGGCCGATGGCCCGGCCCTGATCGCCCAGAATGTCACAGGGGTGATGCCGGACCCGCAGCTGACGGTTTTCAACTCGGCCGACACAGCAATCGCCTACAACGCGGGGTGGGGCGGCAGTTCGGTGCTGTCTTCGGTCGCAGCTTCCGTCTACGCGCAGCCGTTCACAGATCCCAACAGCAAGGATTCGGAGGTATTGCTCACGCTGGCGCCGGGCGGCTACACGGCGCAGGTCACCAGCGCCAGCAACACGGCGGGCAACGTCATGATCGAGGTTTTCGAGGTGCCGTAACCGGGAAGAGGATTCGGGCACGTTTTCTGCTAAAAAAACCGAAGAGTGTTCTTGCGCCGCGCTCAATCGGCCGTATAGCTTGCACCAATTTTGCGTTCGAATACCATCGATTCATGACAATCAAGGCATATCTCAAGCCCTCCTGCGGCTGGTCCAACGGGGTTCGCGCCATCCTGCGAAAGTACGGGCTCGAGTATGAGGACATCGACATCATCGGCAGCCGCGAGAGCTACGCGGAGATGGTGCGCAAGTCCGGCCAGCCGTTGTCGCCATGCGTTGAGATCGACGGAGTGATGCTCGCCGACATTTCAGGCGAGGAAGTGGAGAACTACCTTCTGAGCAACGATCTCGTCAAGCCGACCGGCACTTCCGCCGCGGCCCCCACAAACGCAGGCTGCTCCGATGTTGAGGAGTATGCCAAAATGGCCACGAAAACCGTCCGCTTCTTCTGAATGGAACGGCCCTTCTGAGCTTTACAGAAACCTTGCAGGGCCGGCTCCAACCGAAACGCCGGCCTTTTTTGCGTACCCACACTGATGCACACCCGAACTGAAGTCACGAAGAAGCCCCGATTCCGGGGACCTGGCCTGCCGAAGAAGCAGGGCCTCTACGATCCGTGGTTCGAGCACGATGCCTGCGGCGTCGGCTTCGTCGTCGACATCAAGGGCCGCAAATCGAACCAGATTTTGAAGGATGCGCTCCGGGTCCTGAAGAACCTGGACCACCGGGGTGCCTGCGGGTGCGAGGCAAACACGGGCGACGGAGCGGGCGTCCTCATCCAGATTCCGCACGGGTATTTCAAGGAGGTCTGCGCGAAGGCGCGGATCGCGCTGCCGGGTCCCGGCGAATACGGGAGCGGGCTCATATTTCTTCCCCGCGACCGCATCAAGCGCCGCAGGCTGGAGGAGCGCTTCGAGCAGATCGTGCAGTCCGAGGGACAGGTATTCCTCGGCTGGCGCACGGTGCCGACCAATAACTCTATGCTCGGCGAGACGGCCCGCTCCTGCGAGCCCATGATCCGGCAGGTCTTCATCGGCCGCGATCCGGCGAACGCGGACCCAATGGCATTCGAGCGCAAGCTCTACGTCATCCGGAAAAGGTCCTACAACGAGATCCGCACGTCGACGATGGACGGGGCGGAGTATTGGTACACGGCCAGCCTTTCCCACAAGACTTTTGTCTACAAGGGCATGCTGCTCACCGAGCAGCTCGACCAGTATTTTGCCGACCTGCGGGAGCCGGCGGTTGAGACGGCGCTCGCCCTGGTCCATTCGCGCTTCAGCACGAACACCTTCCCGAGCTGGGAGCGCGCGCATCCGTACCGGTACCTCGCGCACAACGGGGAGATCAACACGCTGCGGGGCAACATCAACTGGATGCACGCGCGCGAGGCGCTGTTCGAGTCGCCCCTTTTCGGGGAGGACATCAAAAAGATCCTTCCGGTGGTCAATCCGAACAGCAGCGACTCGGGCATGTTCGACAACACCCTCGAGCTGCTGACCCTCGCCGGCCGGCCGATCGCGCACGCGATGATGATGATGATCCCGGAACCGTGGTCCAACAACGAGTCGATGGACGACGAGAGGCGGGCATTCTACCAGTATCATTCCTGCCTCATGGAGCCGTGGGACGGTCCCGCGTCCATAGCCTTCACCGACGGAAAGCAGATCGGCGCGATCCTCGACCGGAACGGCCTGCGCCCGTCCCGCTATTATGTCACGAAGGACGGTCGGGTGATCATGGCGTCCGAGGCCGGGGTTCTGGTCGTGCCGCCCGAGGACATTCTCCAGAAGGGCCGGCTCCAGCCGGGCCGCATGTTCCTAGTGGACACCGAGCGGGGATGCATTGTCGACGACGAGGAGATCAAGCGGAAGTTCTCGACCGAGCGCCCCTACCGGCAGTGGCTGAACGAGCACCTGGTGCACCTGAGCGACATCGCCGACGCACCGGAGGTCCCCGCGCCCGACCACAAGACCCTTCTCGAGCGCCAGATCGCCTTCGGCTACACGGACGAGGACGAGCGGATCATCCTGACGCCGATGGCGCGCGACGGCGTCGAAGCTGTCGGTTCCATGGGCAATGACGCGGCGCTCGCGGTACTTTCGAACAAGCCGCGGCTCCTCTACGAGTACTTCAAGCAGCTTTTCGCCCAGGTTACCAATCCGCCGATCGACTGTATCCGCGAGGAGATCGTCATTGGCGCGGAGACCCGTCTCGGGTCAGAGGGAAATCTGCTCGATCCGCAGCCCGCGGCTTGCCGGCGGGTGGAGCTCAAGTGGCCGATCCTGACGAACGAGGAGTTTGCGAAGATCCGGCGGCAGAACATGCCCGGTCTCAAGGTCGGCGTCCTGCCGATCCTTTTCCGCGTCACCCGCGGCGAAAGGGGCCTGGCGAAGTCGGTGGAGGAACTCTCGGCGATGGCCCGGCGCATGATCGAGGAGGACGAGATC
Organism: uncultured Opitutaceae bacterium; assembly: GCA_964605835.1. Classification (GTDB taxonomy): domain Bacteria; phylum Verrucomicrobiota; class Verrucomicrobiia; order Opitutales; family Opitutaceae; genus Palsa-1447. The sequence continues at coordinate 4,236 of CAZSEH010000122.1, read as the reverse complement.
AACGTCATCATCCTCTCGGACCGGGGGGTGAACCGCGATTTTGCGCCGGTGCCGGCGCTTCTCGCGATCGCCGGGCTGCACCACTACCTGATCCGCGAGGGCCTGCGGACTCGCGTGAGCCTGGTCCTCGAAACGGGCGAGGCCCGCGAGGTGCACCATTTTGCGCTGCTGATCGGCTACGGATGCAGCGCCATCAATCCGTATGTCGCCTTCGAGTCGATCGACGGCATGATCCGGGAGGGCCTTCTGAGCGGGATCGACCACAAGGCCGCCTGCAAGAATTTCGTGAAGGCGGCGGCGAAGGGCGTCATCAAGGTCATGTCCAAGATGGGCATTTCGGCGATCCAGAGCTACCGGGGGGCCCAGGTCTTCGAGGCCCTCGGCCTGCGGCAGGACGTGGTCGACCATTATTTCACGGGAACCTCCTCCCGCGTCGGCGGAATCGGCTTGGACGTGATCGCCCAGGAGGTCCTGGCCCGCCACCATGCCGCGTTTCCGACCCGGCCCGTCAACGGCCACGTGCTCCGCTCGGGCGGGCAGTACCGGTGGAGAAGCGACGGGGAGGCCCACCTCTTCACGCCGGAATCGATTCACCGGCTCCAGAAGGCCGTCCGCACGGGAAGCGCCGCAGCGTACAGGGAGTACGCCCGGCTGATCGACGACCAGTCGAAGAACCTCTGCACGCTGCGAAGCCTGCTCGACTTCAAGCCCGCGACGGCGATCCCCCTGGCGGAGGTCGAGCCGGCCGAGGTGATCATGAAGCGCTTCAAGACGGGCGCCATGTCCTACGGCTCCATCTCGAAGGAGGCGCACGAGACTCTCGCGATCGCGATGAACCGGATCGGCGGCAAGAGCAATACGGGCGAGGGCGGCGAGGACCCCGGGCGGTACAAGCCGCTGCCCAACGGCGACTCGGCGAATTCCGCAATCAAGCAGGTGGCCTCCGGACGCTTCGGCGTCACGAGCGAGTACCTGGTCAACGCGCGCGAGCTCCAGATCAAGATGGCCCAGGGCGCCAAGCCCGGGGAGGGCGGACAGCTGCCGGGATCCAAGGTCTATCCCTGGATCGCCAAGACCCGGCTGACGACGGCGGGCGTGGGGCTCATTTCCCCTCCGCCGCACCACGACATCTATTCGATCGAGGATCTGGCGGAGCTGATCCATGACCTGAAGAACGGCAACAGGCGCGCGAGAATCAGCGTCAAGCTGGTCGCGGAAGTGGGTGTCGGAACGATCGCGGCCGGCGTCGCCAAGGCGCACGCCGATGTCGTCCTGATCAGCGGCTACGACGGGGGCACCGGAGCGTCGCCGCAGACATCGATAACCCATGCCGGCCTGCCGTGGGAACTCGGGCTTGCCGAGACCCACCAGACCCTGGTCCTCAACAATCTGCGGAGCCGGATCGCCGTCGAGACCGACGGCCAGCTGAAGACCGGGCGCGATGTCGCCGTCGCGGCCCTCCTCGGCGCCGAGGAGTTCGGGTTTGCAACGGCCCCGCTTGTCGCGACCGGCTGCATCATGATGCGCGTATGCCATCTGAACACCTGCCCGGCCGGCGTCGCCACCCAGGATCCGCAATTGCGCGCGAAGTTTGCGGGCAAGCCCGAGCACGTGATCAATTTCATGCGGTTCGTCGCCGAGGATCTGCGCGAGATCATGGCCTCCCTCGGATTCCGGACCGTCGACGAGATGATCGGCCGCGCGGACAGGCTCGAGGCGCGGAAGGCCGTCGACCATTGGAAGGCGAAGGGCCTTGATTTCAGCGCCATCCTGTACCGGCCGGACGTCGACGACGACGTGGGCCAATACTGCCAGATATCCCAGGATCACGGGCTCGAGAAGTCCCTCGACCTGACGGTCCTTCTGGAGGCCTGCAAGCCCGCCATCGAGCGCGGCGAGAAGGTCAACCTGAAGATGCCCATCCGAAACGTCCACCGTGTCGTCGGAACGATCACCGGATCGGAACTCACCCGCAAGTGGGGCGGTGCCGGCCTGCCGGAGGACACGATCCGCGTTCATTTCCAGGGCTCGGCCGGGCAGAGCTTCGGGGCCTTCGTCCCGAAGGGAATGTCATTTGTCCTCGAGGGGGATGCGAACGACTACATCGGCAAGGGCCTGTCGGGCGGGAAGATAATCGTCTATCCGCCGCAGGGCTCAACCTTCGTGCCCGAGGACAACATCATCGTCGGGAACGTGGCCTTCTACGGGGCGACCAGCGGCGAGGCCTACATCCGCGGAATGGCGGGCGAGCGGTTCTGCGTCCGCAACAGCGGAGTCGACGCCGTTGTCGAGTCCGTGGGCGACCACGGCTGCGAATACATGACGGGCGGGCGCGTCGTCGTCCTCGGGCCCGCCGGCCGCAACTTCGGAGCCGGCATGTCCGGCGGCGTCGCGTACGTTCTGGATGAGCGGGGTGATTTCCCGGCCCGCATCAACCTCCAGATGGTGGGCGTCGAGAAGCTCGACGACCCCGGCGAAATCGCGGAAGTGCGCTCCCTGGTCGAGCGGCATCTCGCCCACACGAAAAGCGAGCGCGCAAGGAAGGTGCTCGACCAATGGGACCGGATGGTTCCGCTTTTCGCAAAGATCATGCCCAAGGACTACAAGAGGGTCCTCAACTGCGTGCGCCGCGTCCAGGCGCAGGGGCTCACCGGCGACGAGGCGGTGATGGCCGCGTTCGAGGAGAACGCCCGCGACCTGTCCCGCGTCGGCGGACTCTGACCCCCGCATCGCAATCCGGCTTCAACCTTACACGATGGGCAAACCAACTGGATTCATTGAGTATCTGCGGGAGCTTCCCGTGGACCGGGCCGCGCTTGAGCGGATCCGCGACTGGAAGGAGTTCCACCACCACATGGAGGAGGACAAGCTCCGCAAGCAGGGCGCCCGCTGCATGGATTGCGGCGTGCCGTTCTGCCACACCGGCAAGCTCATAAGCGGCATGGCGTCGGGCTGTCCGATCAACAACCTGATTCCGGAATGGAACGACCTGGTGTATCGGGGACTCTGGCATGAGGCGCTCGAAAGGCTTCATCGCACGAATAATTTCCCGGAGTTCACCGGCCGCGTCTGCCCCGCCCCCTGCGAGGGGTCGTGCGTCCTCGGGATCACGAACCCGCCCGTGACCATCAAGAACATCGAATGCACGATCATCGACCGCGGGTGGGAGGAGGGCTGGGTCGTTCCGGAGGCGCCCTCGTCGCGCACGGGGAAGAAGATCGCCGTCATCGGCTCGGGCCCGGCCGGGCTTTCCGCCGCGGCGCAGCTCAACAGGGTCGGGCACACGGTGACCGTCTTTGAGCGGGCCGACCGCCCGGGCGGGCTCCTCATGTACGGGATACCGAACATGAAGCTCGACAAGCAGGAGGTGGTCCTGCGCCGCATCAAGCTCATGCAGGAGGAGGGGATCAAGTTCATCTGCAACGCCGATGTCGGCGACAACGTCGAGCCCCAGATCTTCCTGAAGGAATTCAATTCGACCGTGCTCTGCACGGGCGCCACCCAGCCGCGCGATCTTCCGATCGAGGGCCGCAAGCTCCAGGGCATCCATTTTGCGATGGAATACCTGACCGCGAACACGAAGGCCGTGCTCGCCGGGAACCCCGGGGCGGCTCCCATCCAGGCGGGAGGCAGGGATGTCGTCGTGATCGGCGGGGGCGACACCGGCACGGACTGCGTCGGAACCGCGGTCCGCCAGGGCTGCAGGAGCCTGACGCAGATCGAGATACTTCCGAAGCCGCCGATGGAGCGCGCGGCCGACAATCCGTGGCCCGAGTGGCCCAAGGTCTACAAGATGGACTACGGCCAGGAGGAGACAGCCGCCCGGTTCGGCGCCGATCCCCGCGTCTACCTGACGACGGTGAAGCGATTCATCGGCGACGACGCAGGCCGCGTGAAGGCGCTTGTGACCGTTCGCATCCGATGGGACCGGAACGAGAAGGGCCAGTTCGTGCCCGTCGAGGAGCCGGGCAGCGAGGAAACAAGGTCCGCGCAGCTGGTCCTGCTTGCCATGGGTTTTCTCGGGCCGGAGCAGGCGCTGCTCAAGGAGTTGAGCGTTGCCGTCGATGGCCGCTCGAACATCAGGGCCGACCTTGAAAAGTACACGACCAATCTGCCCGGCGTGTTTGCCGCCGGGGACTGCCGGCGAGGGCAGAGCCTGGTGGTCTGGGCGATCAACGAGGGGCGGGGAGCCGCCCGCGAGTGCGACCGCTACCTGATGGGGTCGACGGACTTGCC
>CAZSEH010000121.1:2301-8273 GCA_964605835.1 uncultured Opitutaceae bacterium | reverse complement strand
GCCCGCGTTGACTCCTCGGCGAGAAAATTGGCCGTGAAATAGGTGTCATTTCGCGGCGGCAGGCCGGACATGAGACTGTCCTCGAGGATCAGGTCGAAAGCCCGCGCCGCGTCGGCATGGGCCTCGTCCTTTGGCCCGGCTTCGCGGAAGCGAACCATGAAGGCGCAGGAAAGTTGGTCGAGCAGGGCTTCCATGACACTGTCGCGGAAAACCAATCCAAGGATCGGTTTTCCGGCCAGATAGTACTGGTATATCTTGGACGGCGAGTAGGCGAGATCGCTTGATCCGAGGAGGAGAAGGGCGTCGGCTTCCCGTTGGAGGCGGATGGCATCCAGGTAGCCGATTCGGTGGGGAATCTCGTCCACGAGATCGCTCACACCGCATTGCTCGGCGATGGGCAGGACCGATGGGAGTCCGTGCCCCGGGAGCACATAGCTTGTTCCGACGAAATGGAAGCGCAGCCGGCCGGCCTTCTCGGGAGAACGCTCGCGATAGAGGCGCAGGGCTGTGAAAAGAACGAGCAACGCATGCGGCATGACCGGGCCCGAAGCGCCGGTGTAAACCACGTGTTTTTCTCCCGGCCGCCGGACCAACCTACCCGCCGATGCCGGCTTCAGCGCGGCCTGAGAGATGTCGTTGCGGCTTACGCCAAACTGAAGGACGGCCGAGGGTGTGCGGGCCACCTTTGGGTAGCGCGCGCGCAAGTCGTCGATGTAGCGGCCCGAAACGCTCATGATCGCCCCGGCGCCGCGAAAGCACCACCCTTCGAGGAACCTGGCCTGCAGCCTCGCAAACTGGTACTTCCAACCGCCTGGCGGCTTTCGGGAGCCCGCGCGTTCGTAATAGTCGGTCCTCCAGGGATCCTGGACATCCAGGACGTACGGAATTCCGAACAGGCGCTTCCAGATGGGTCCAAGGGTGAACAGGGCAAACTGGGTCGTGGAGAAAAAAATGAGGTCGAACTTGTCCCTTCGGAGCAGGAGCGCGCCCCGGCAGAGAAAGAAAAGCCATGCGCGCAAGCCGATGTTGCCGACGCCCACGCGCCGGGTCCAGCGGGTCGAGAACGCCCGCGTGCGGACGATCCTTACGTCCGGCGGAAGGATCTCCATAAGCTCATCTTCGTGGGCGCAGCCCTGCCACGCCGAACCCACCGCCAGAACAACCGGCTCCCAGCCGTTGGCGCGATAGTAGGGCAGGCTCATTCGGACCCGTTGCATGTCCGGGGCATTGCCGGGCGGAAAATGTGGGCTGACGATGAGGACCTTTTTCAAGAGAGGGTGTTCTTGCCGTGATTCCCGCCTGACCGCTCAAAATAAAATTCCTCCCCGGAGGAGAGGACGTCAACAAAGTCGCGCGGCAGGACAGGCTCCATCCAGGGGGGGGTGGGTTCAACCTGCGTTGCGTGCCGTGCCACGGCCTGCCGCTTCAGGTCTCCGGAAGCGGCCGCGCCCACCCGCCATATCCGGCCTCCGGTAAAAAGGATCGGCAGGATCCGCCGGGGATCCCACCAAGCCCAGACAAGGTACTCAAGAACGCGGGGACGCAATCCGGCCTTCGAAAGCGCGCTGCCCGTCAGGAGGAATGCCGCGTTGTGCTCGGAACTGCCGTCATTGCGGCACGGAACGAAGATCTCTTCCGGGCGAACCCGGGCCAGCACGGCGGCGAGGCGGTCCGACAGGCGTTCCATCCCAGCCTCGTCCAAATGGGCGAGGGTCCCATCGGGCGCGTCGAGGAAGGTCAGCGCTGAAGGCCCGATTCCAAGCTTTGCCATCGCATCGCCAGCCTCTGCGCGCCGCCTGGCGATCAACGCGGCAGGCGCAAGGGTGGGATGCCTCGGATGGGACGCCCCGCCGTCGGTCAGGCAAACGACAGCGACGGGGCATTCCGATTGCACCTTGGCGGCGATCAGGGCACCGCATCCGAGTGAGGCGTCATCGTCATGCGGAGCGACGATCAGTGTCGAAGGAGAGCCGGTGAACGGATATCGCCGGCTCCGTGCGCGCAGGGCCATTCGGACGCAGGCTTGGAGGGTACGCCGGAGCGTTCGCTTGATCGGCCGCTGGGCTGCGGGGCCGGCAGCCACGGCGCCGTCGACTGCGGCCAGGAGGCGCGGAATTTCCCTTTCCCAGCGGTAGACCCTCTCCGCCAGCCGGCGGGCGGCGGCCTGGCGGATTGCCAATTCCCTTCGGTCCTCGAGCAGGCGCCCGAGGGCGGCGGCGGCCGCGACGGCATCACCGAGCGGCGCGAGAACTCCCGCGGCGGGCTCCCTTTCCAGGACTTCGCGCTGTCCGGCCGTGTCGCTCGCGAAGACGGCAAGCCCCGCGTTTAGGTATTGGAGGATCTTGTTTGTGATCGTGAGGTCCCTGCTGGGCGGATCGCCCTGTTCGAGCGCAAGGCCGACGTCGAATCGGGCGAGAAAGGCGGGGAGGTCGTCGGCCGGAACCGGAGCTTGAAAGGTCAGCCGGGCCCGCAGGGAAGCGGGCAGGGTCGAGAGCAGGGAGGCCCGATAGGCGTCGGTGACGGCTCCGATCAGCGTAAGGAACGCCGGCAATGGCGTCCGGGACCACGCGGCCAAAAACAACTCCAACCCGCGCCCGGGCCCGATCGTCTGCGAAAACCAGACCAGTTCGGGAACCCGATTCGCCGTTCGCGGGGCGGGTTCGGGTTGCAGGGGAAACGAGTTTGACAGGGCCAGGGGATGGTTCCCGCCGTAGGCGCGCTGGAGGGCGTCTGCCATGGCTTCCGAGGGGGCGGAGACGTAGGCCGCCTTTTGAAGAAGCTCACCTTCGATGGCCTTCAGTCTCTGCAGGGGCAGGGAGCGCCGGGCCTCGGGCAGGAGGTCCTCCGAGTACCAGTCTTCGAAGTCGGCCGCCACGTTCCAGCCCCGCCGAAGCAACTGCGCGCCCGCCCAGGCGCCCGCTTCGGTGTGCACTATGACGAGATCGGCGCGGGTTCCGGCTGTCAGGCGTCTCAAGGCGCGTCCGGGCCCCAGCGCCCCCGGGAGATTGGCGCCGATACCTCGATTGAGCCGGCGCGCCAACCAGATCATCGAGCGCCGGGAGAAGGCCGACAGGCGCTCCATCGGGCGCGTGCCGAGAAGATCGACCTTCAGCCTCCGGAACGGGGCTCCCGCCATCATCCGCTCATCGACCACCTCATAGTCCGGGTGCGCTGAAACGTGGACCAGCGTGACGTCATGGCCCGCGTTTGCCAGAGCGCTCGCTTCCTTCCAGACGCGGGGATTGCGGCAGAGGTGCAGGGATGAAACAATGGAGATCCGGGCGGCTGGCATCGAAGATTGATGATTGAAGAAACGGCCGGGAGGCGGGGCGTCTACAAACTCAACCGCCCGGCGATCTTTTCGACTGTGCGCGCGATCGCATGGTCCCCGAGGGCCCGGCGTTGTCCGGCCGCGCGGAGCCGCCGACGCAGGGGTTCGTCGCGGTTCAATTTTGCGACCTTCTCACACAGCTCCTCCGCATCGCGGTAGACCTCGATTTCGCTTCCTGGCTCGTAGAACTCCTCAAGGCCGGGCGCCCACTCGGTCAGGTAACAGGCGCCCGCCATGGGCGCTTCGATGTCGCGCAGCCGCGAATAACGGCCGGGCCTGTCAAATGGATGGGCGAGGCTAGGAAAGCGATTGACGCCGACGCAGACACGGCTTTCGCGCAGGACCCGCAGGTAGTCGTCGCCCCAGACCGCGGGTCGCTCGAACGGCGCGAAGTCAAAGGTCACGGGAGGGCGGGGACGGATGCCCTCCCTTAGCTTGCGGGCAAACGCCGCGAGACCGTGGCGCCTCGCAAATTCCCACTGGTTGCGCGCCAGGGCCGGGCCCCGGCCGCGGGGAGGGCTTGCGCCTGGAGCCGGGCCGAGCCATCCGGGACCCCGCAGCTCCATGTCGAGGCCGCAGGCGAATGCCCTTGCGAACAGTCGTTCGCGCTGTTCATCGCGGGTTCCAACGAAGGTCGCGGGCAGCGTTTCGGTTGCGCCGGGCGTGCGGCAGGCTGGAGGCACCCAGCAGGGCATCGGCGCGTGGATGACGGGAAAACCGGCCCGACGATACAGCGCCAGCGCGGGCGCCTCCGGGACCCAGTTCAGGTCGAATGCGCCGTATTCCGCGGGTATCCGGCGGAAAAGGCGGACGTTGTCGCAGAAGAAGTTCACGCAGGGCATGCCTTCCTGTCGAAGAGCCGCAATGGAGGGAACGTCGACCTGGTCGGGGAAGAGGTACGAAAGGAAGACGTCGATCCGCCCGCGTGCGTGTTCCTGCCGGATCCACCGCAATGCCTTCTGCCAGGTGGACTCCAACCAGAGAGCGTGAATGTCCGGCGGTTGCGATTCCAACCCGGCGGCCCAGTCGCAGTCCGGGACCTCGAGGCATGTGTGGCCGGCCTCGGCGAGGGCCGCACGAAAATAGTGCGCCCAAAAACGATAGGCCGGCACGGGATGGGCCTGCAAATCCTGCTGGCAGCAAAGGAGGATGCGAAGGGGACTCTTCACGCCAGGGTCGCCTCGGCGAGAAACTGGACGTATCTGCGCGCTCCCTGTTCGAGCGTCAGGTTTTCCAGGATATAATTGCGGGGATGATAGGCGCCGGCCCTGAGCCGCTCGAGGAAGCAGTCCAGCGCCCCTCCAAACTCGCCAAGCCGCCGGAACTGCTCACCGCAGCGTTCGTCCCAGTAGGGCACCGAGCTCGCCGGGCAATCGGACAAGCCGCGGGCATGGCGGTTGGGATCGAGCCAGAGACCGGGATTCCAGGCAAGCATGGGCACGCCCATGCTGAGAGCCTCGTTGTAGGCAAATCCCTGGGTTTCATTCTCACACAGGAAGAGCATGGCCCGGCTTCGCGCGACCTGCGCGTGGTACGAACTCTCCCGTCCCCGGGGATATCGGCCATAGACGATCTCCCGCCATCTCAGCCCCCGAGCATCCAGTTCGCGAAGGCAATGCTCGCGAACACCGGGCTCGGGGTGCTCCCCGGGCCAGCGCAGCTTGTTGTACACCAGGAAATCGACGTCTTTTGCGATATCCGGACGGGGGGCGTAGGTATCCGTATCCACGCCCATCGCCCAGACACGAACCCGGTTCCCGAAGAAAGGACGATAATAGGCGGCGGCCCATTCGCAGTTCTGCAGATGGAAGGCCGCCTTCGTCTCGGAAAACAGCGCGGGCCATTGTTGGGGAAAATCGAGTATTCCAGGGCCGGTCACGCTCCGGCATGCGACGGCAATCTTGCGCGCTGATTCGATGGGGCCATGGATGATTCCGACGACCCCGTCTCCGCCGGGGGGAACCGGACTGCTGTGCAGGCGGTAGGGCTGGCCAATCCGGTCCAGCCCCAGGCCGAGGTTGCGGGTGACCTTGCCCAACCCGACCGGCGGGGTTCCGCGCCAGAACCGAGCGGCCGCCCGGACGAGCGCCCGCGGATACTGGTCACCCGCAAACCATCGCGGCTGTTGCGGCGGCGAAAGATCGTAAAGGTGGATGGGAGCAGAAATCATCGGCTCGGTCGGCCAAATCGGACCTGCAGGCGGCGGGCCCGCCGCCAGCCGAGAACGCTGGCCGCGAGATTGTACACGCGGCCGGCCCGGGGTGGAGGAACGTCGGGCGCCAGCCGCTTCCAGCGCCGGACGGCCTCCTCTTCCAAGTCGGGCGCAATGGCGATCTGCTCCCAGGCGAAACGGCTGTAGTTGGCGGCGATTGCCCGGCGCGCCTGCGGTGAATCATGCATGCATCGAAGATGCTGCTCCTTCAGGGTGCAGGCGAGAAAGGATGACTCGGCGGCCCTTCGGCCGCCGCTCCGGCTGAGCCGGGGATCATCGTGAGCCCGATAGAAGGATCGGGCTTCGGACACAAATCGCACGCCGCGCGAACGAAGGACGACCCGGCAAAAATACTCGCCGTCGTCATCGAGTGAAATCGACTCGTTCCACGGCCCGGCCAAGGCGGCGATTGCGCTGGGAGTCAGCCAG
>CAZSEH010000121.1:0-2291 GCA_964605835.1 uncultured Opitutaceae bacterium | reverse complement strand
CTATTCAAACCCACGCTCACCCCCCCCCGCCACGGGCGGCTTTGGGGCGGGGTCCCCCCCCGGGGGGGGTGCCCCCCCCCCCCCCCCCCGACCATGAGGCGATGAGCCAATCGGCCGGGTCCGCGCCCCGCCACACCGGCTCAGGGTGAAAGACGGCGTCTGCGGGCGAATCGCGGAAATGACCCCAGGCGCCGGTTGCGACGCAGCCGGGAGCGCGGGACAGGACGGCCACCTGCCTTTCGATCTTGTCGGGAGCAAGCAAATCGTCGGCGTCCAGAAACTGGATGAACTCCCCCCGCGCCAGGCGCAGCCCATGGTTGCGGGCCGCACTGGCGCCGCGGTTTGCCTGGGTGGCGATCCGCACGGCCTGGTTCACATACCGGCTTGCGATGGCCGGGCTTTCATCGGTCGATCCGTCGTCGACCACGATGACCTCCTTTTCGGAAATGGTTTGCGCAAGCGACGATTCGATCGCCGCGGCGAGCCAGCGCCGGGCGTTGTGAAAGGGAATGATGATGGAGACCGAAGGCACGGTTCACCTGGGAGGCTGCGCCATGCGCTTCAGCCGGCGTTCCTGGAAGAAATGGATGAGCGGGTCCCTGGCGGGAGAGGAGCCTTCCGGCAGCCAACCCAGCGGGGTCAACGGTGCGCCCGGGGGCTGCAGGGGCAATTGGTCCATGTTGGACAAGGCACTAATGAGCGCGGGACTCGTCCGGTAGAAGTCGCGGTAGAGCCCGAGCCGAATGATGGCGCGATGCTCCACCAGGGCAACCGCGTTGCTGGCAACAAGCACAAAGAGCGCCAGCCAGATTGCCTGCGCCCGCACCCGGCAGTGCCGCCAGAGCGCCGCCACGGCCAGGGAGGCAAGGATCCAGAAGACCCCCATGCTCGGCAGCCCGTAGTACAATCGCCGCAGATCGAGCCCGATCACGGCTTTCATCCGCAGAATCATCACTCCGTCCATGCCGGCCAGGGCCAAAGGCAATGAGGCCGCCGCCGCCACGCCGGCCAATCTCCGCCATTTCGGCGGCGGTGGTTCCGAAGTCGAGGCTGGCCACGGCCAGCGCGGTCCGAGCGCGATCACTCCGGCAACCAGGACCAGCCCCGCCAGCAGCAGGGGGATGTCGCCGAGGAGAAACCGGAGGTTGTCGAGCATGAGCTGCGGCGCGTAAAACAGGACGTTAAAGAGCGTCTCGCGATTTGTCAGTTCGTTCCAGGGCAGCTCCTGGAAGGCAAATGAGGGTCGGTGGCCGTTGAAGTGCTCGATCAACGCGGGGCCGAGCTGACGGTTGTACCAGGCTACAAGCGCCGCCGGCGCGGCGGCTGCGCACAGCCAGATCAGGCCGTCGCGGTCGCGGGCCACGACTGCGCGGATCAGCAGGGCGAATCCAAGCAGCAGGATCAGGAAGAATCCCTGCCGGTCAAAGAAGCCCATCATCGATGCGGCGCCGATGGTGCCCGCCCAGGCAGGCCATGGAAAACGGCGCGACCTGTCGCGCGATGCGAACGCCGGGGCGACCGTGCACGCGCTGAGGAGCAGGCAGAGCGTGACCCCCTGTTTGGCTGAGCGGAAGTAGCTCCCTCCGAGAAAGACCGCGGGCGTCGTCAGAAACAGCAGCGCCAGCAGCGCCGCCGCAAGCCGGGGCAGCCGCAGCCGTTGCCGGGCAAACCAGACCATGGCTGCGCAAGTGAGCCCGAGAAAGACGTAATGGCAGGCCGAGAGGAAATGCGGCCACCCGTGATCGATGCTCCAGGCGATGAACCGGCAGTCCAGGAAGTCGAAAAAGTAACTCAGTTCCCGCCCGTTATACAGACTCCAGTCCGTCTTTCCGACATCGAACACTTTGGCTGCGAGGGATCGGTCGCCCAGGTAGTGGGGCAGAAAGGAGTACGCCTCCGGGTGAATCATTCCGCGGCGAAGCACCGCAACCGAAAGGGCCGCAAGCCCGGTGCCGATGAATGCCAGCCAGACGAGGGCCGACCGGTGGGCGCATGCATGCCACCGGGCAATGCGGATGGAGAATTTGCCCCTGGGTTTCATGGGTTGTGCGAGGGTTGCCTGCATTCGAGCACAAGCAAGCCGCGCGTCTTCAGAAGCCACTCGTGAGTGCCCGTGGCGACCAGCTGGTCGCACAAATCCCGCCAGGCCGGTTCAATCTCGCCGGGCGTGCCGGAGTGATCGGTCGGCTTCGCAGCGACCACGACGTAACGCGCATGCGGATTCTGGTACCAGTACTCGGGCCACGCGCGATCGGTCCGCTGGGGGATCAACGCCGCGAGGCTGAAGGCGA
>CAZSEH010000120.1:0-8278 GCA_964605835.1 uncultured Opitutaceae bacterium | reverse complement strand
CGATCTTCATGAGGTCGGAGCCGATGTCGGCGATCTTGGTGAAGATGCCGCCGCATATGCGAAGGACGGACGCTCCGAGCGATTCACCGATCGCAAAGCCGATGAAGCAGGGGCCGACGAGCGCCCGCGGCAGGAACACCAGGATGCAGATCATGAAGAACAACTCCACGCAGACGAGCAGCAGTCCGACGCTCATTCCCGAGCGAAGGGGGATGCCGAGGGTGGCGAACGGATTGCCCTTCAGCGCGGAAAACGCCGTGCGCGAGTTGGAGACAGTGTTGATGCGAATGCCAAACCAGGCGACACCGTAGGAACCAAGGATGCCGAGAATCGATGCGAGAAGCACAACCAAGACATGCTTCACGCTATTGCCCTCGAGCACTTTGAAATAGTAGAAGATGCAGGCGGCGATGAGCAGCCAGAGAATTGCAAGGAACTTGCCCTGGGTGAACAGGTACGTCTTGCAGGTCTCCCAGATCGAGTTGGAAACCTTCGCCATGCTTTCATGGACGGGCAGCGCCTTCGTCTGCGTATATTGGATCAGCCCGAAGATCGCGCCGACAAAACATAGGGCTATGCCTATGTACATCAGCGAGATTCCACTGAGGCCGCCCAGGCCGTCGAATCTGACCTGGGTCAGGTCCGGAATTTTGATGTCGGCCTCGCTCGCCCGCAGCGACACGGCGGGTACGGAGGCGAATGCGAGAGCAGCCGACGACCAACGGAGTTTGGACAGTTTCATAATCTATGAAGCAAGAGGTTTTTCGAGACGAACTCCCATTTAGGCGGCGCCCGGGTTGGGCGGCGAGTCAATTTGCCGGACGGCTGGACGGCTAAAGCTACGCTAATCCGGCTCCCCAGTTTTGTGATAGCCAGCTGAATTGACCCCCGGGGAAGGCCGCGCCAAACCGGCCTAAAATGGCAGCCTGGGCCAAATACTGGAAACCGCCAGGATTTCGAGGAGTCCGATGACGGATACAGCCGTGGCCAGGATGGACCAGCTGCGAAGGGCTTCCCCCTGGGTCAGGCCCCCGACCCGGCTCACAAGCCAGAATCCCGCATCGTTCATCCAGGACATCGCCTTGGAACCGTACCCAACGGCCAGAAGGATGTACAGGGGGTGGACGCCGAATCCGGCCGGTCCCGCCATTGAGCTGACGATTCCGGCTGCGGCTATCATAGCGACAGTGGCCGAACCTTGTGCGGCCCGCAGAACGACCGCGAGCAGCCACGCGACAAAAACGTAGCTGATGGCGTGCCCCGCCGCCGCCGCCCGGACGGCCTCGCCGAGCCCCGCGCCTTTGATCGATTCGCCATAGGCGCTTCCCGCCGAGATGATCAGGATGATGATGGCCGCCGTCTCAAGCGGGGCTCCAAGGACGGTGCCCGCGCGGCGCCACCCGAGCTTCCGCCGGCGGACATTCGTGCTGACGGCGAGGGTGGCGCCTATCATGAGGGCCACGTTCTTGTCCCCTAGAATGCCGATCAGGGTCGCAATCCGGGGAGGCAGATGGGCCTGCAGGAAGGGCAGGCCATGCACGATCCCCAGGGTTGAGGCGGCGGCGATCAGGACAAACGGGGTCAGGACAGGTGCGATCGCCTCTCCAAAGCAGGGCAGATCGGAATCCGGGCGCGAGCCGGCCGCCGCCAGCGATTCGAGCGACTCCCCCCGGGTGGCCCGCACCGGAACAGGCATTCGGGAATTGAACCAGCGCGCCCCGACCAGGGCCCCGATCGCCGGGATGATCCCGAATACCGCGCCTGAAAGGATCGCGATGAAGAGATTGATCTTCAAATGATCCGCGACGTACAGGGGCCCCGGGGCCGGCGGCACGGTGCCGTTGGTGATGATTCCCCCGCAACAGGTGGCGAGAACGTACAGTAGGCAATTCTTTCCCGTCCGCACGCTCAGGGCCCGGGCGATCGGAAGCAGGAGCATGAAGACCGTGTCGATGAAGACCGGGGCGCTGAGCACGAAGCCGCAGACCATCAGGGCCAGGGCGGCGTTGCCCTCGCCGAAGGCGTCGATCAGGCATCGTACGATCTTCTCGGCCGATCCGCTTTCCATGAGCGAAAGCCCGATCACCGCCGCAAGGGCCAGGGTGAAACCGAGCGTTCCGGCCGCCGACCCGAACGCAGCCGTGACGGTCGCAATCGCCTGGACGTAGTGATGGGGGCCTGGGCCGGCGGCGGTCGAAAGGACGGCGACCAGGACTGCGGCGATCATCAGGGCGAAGAACGCGTGCACGCGGACGAGGGCGATCGCCGCGACGATGAAGGCCACGCTCAAGGCGAGGATGGCAAACGGACCTGGGATTAGCAGGGCGAGGAAAGGGGTGGCCATCTGGGGCATCGCTTTGCGCGATCGATAGCCGATTGCTGGGAAATTCGCAAACCCTATAACGCAGGCTCGCCTTTCCCGGCACATTTGGGGAGGCTTCCCCGCACTTCGCCCGGATGGCGGAACGGTAGACGCTTCGGACTTAAAATCCGATTTCCGAAAGGAAGTGCGGGTTCAATTCCCGCTCCGGGCATAAATGACCTCAGCCAGAATTGAAATCGACCCAGCAACGCCCCATGGATGACATGGCTGCGCCCGCTCAGTCCGGGAACGGAGGACCCGGCGAAGTGCTCGGAGCCTTTCTGAAGCTCGGCTGCACCTCATTTGGCGGTCCCGTTGCCCATCTCGGCTACTTCCAGAACGAATTCGTTGCCCGGCGGAAATGGATCAGCGAGGCCCATTACGCGGACATCGTGGCGCTGTGCCAGTTTCTTCCCGGTCCGGCCAGCAGCCAGGTCGGACTCGTGATCGGCTGGAAGCGGGCCGGTTGGAAGGGGGCGCTCGCGGCCTGGCTCGGTTTCACCATGCCGTCGGTCGCTCTGATGGTTGCGTTCGCCTACGGAGTGCGGTCTGTCGGCGGCCTGTCCCATGCCGGCTGGGTGCAGGGATTGAAGATCGCCGCCGCGGCGGTGGTGGCACAGGCCGTCGTGACGATGGCACGCAAACTCTGCCCGGATCCGGCCCGGGCCTCGATCGCGGCCGCGGCCGCCGTCGCCCTTGTCCTCTTTCCGGCCGCGTGGGTGCAGCTTGTCGTCCTCGGGAGCGGGGCCGTCGCGGGGCTGCTCTGCCGCCGCTGGATCGCCCCGGATCAGGTCCTCGCCGCCGCGCAGCCATCGCACCGCCGAAGCGCAGGCCTGGTTTTCCTCGGTCTTTTCTTCGGTCTGCTTTTTGCATTGCCATGGCTCGCGGGAAATTGGCCAAGGCCTTTCCTGCTCGTCCTCAACGGGTTCTACCGCGCCGGGGCGCTTGTTTTCGGCGGGGGCCACGTGGTGCTTCCGCTCCTGCAGCAAACCACGGTCAAGCTCGGCTGGCTTTCCCAGGACGTGTTTCTGGCCGGCTATGGCGCCGCCCAGGCCGTGCCCGGACCGCTGTTCTCATTCTCCGCCTATCTCGGGACCATCATCGCCCCCGGCGGAATCGGTGGCGCGCTGCTTGCGCTCGTGGCGATTTACGTGCCCGGGGTGCTCGTGCTCTTCGGCACCCTGCCGCAATGGGAACGCCTTCGGGGCGTCCCGTGGGCCCGCGTCCTGCTCGCCGGCGTGAATGCCGCGGTCGTCGGGCTCCTCGCCGCCGCATTCTATTCGCCGATCTGGACATCGACGATCACGGATCCCTGGCGCTTCGCGCTCGCGCTGGCCGCCTTCTGCGCCCTCCGGTTCTGGCGGATGCCGCCATGGGCCATCGTCGCCGCGTGCGCCGGAACCGGCGCGCTGTGCTTCGGGTAGGAGAGGTCTTTGCTCGTTTCCCAACCAAAAACCACCATTGTCGTGCCATGAGCGTCGCAATGAACGTCATCGATTTCCGCAGATGGCCCAACGCGCTTCGGCTTTCCAACGGCGATGCCGAGTTGATCGTGACTCTCGACGTCGGTCCCCGCATCCTTTCGTATTCGCGAACGGGCGGAGTCAATCCGTTCAACATATACGCCGACCAGGCGGGCGGCGTGGGCGAGCCGCAATGGAAGATCCGCGGCGGACACAGGCTGTGGCTTGCCCCGGAGGGGCCCGCTTTCAGCTACTATCCGGACAATCGCACGGTTGCATGGGAGAAGATCGGCGAGACGGGAGTCAGGCTGACGCCCCCTCCCGAACCGACCACGGGGTTTCAAAAGGAGATCGACCTGATCCTCGATGCGGCAGGGGCGCGCGCTACCGTTGTCCACCGAATCATCCGCACGGCTGCCGCGCCGCGCCTGGCCGCGCCATGGGCCCTGAGCGTGATGGCGCCGGGAGGGTTTGCCGTTCTGCCGCAGCCGCCCCTGGGCGAGCATCCCCGCGACCTGCTTCCGACCCGGCGGCTCGCGCTCTGGTCCTATACCGACCTTTCCGATCCACGCTGGCGTTTCGGGCGAAAATTCATAACCCTGCGCCAGGAGCCGGGAGGACGGCCCACCAAGGTCGGCATGTCATCGGCCGCCGGCTGGGCTGCCTACGTGCTGAAGCGCACGGTGTTCATCAAGCGTTTTTCGTTCGTTGCGGACGCCGAGTACCCCGATTTTGGATCCAACCTGGAGGCCTACGCGGACAGCCGGATGCTGGAGCTGGAGACCCTCGGTCCCGTCAGGCTTATGGAAAGGGGAGAAAAGGCCGAGCTGATCGAACACTGGGACCTGCGGGATGACCTGCCCGGGTTCGATCCGGCCGACGAAGACGCCATGGAGGCGGCCCTCCTTCGCGCGCTGTCCGGTCAGGCGGGCGGTCAATAGACGCCGCGGATGTGCGCCGACACATCCCGCTCATAAAACTCCGCCAGCCGGGTGTGGAGCGCGGCCGGCAGCGGGGGAAGGGAGGAGACGCGGGCATTGGCATGCGCCTGCCCGGGATTGCTTGCCCCCGGGATGATCGCGGTCACCGCGTCGAAATCCAGGCACCAGCGCAGCGCCATCTCCGGCAGGGTGAAGCCGGCGGGGACAAGGGGCTTGAGGGCATCGGCGAGGTCGACGCCTGTTTCAAAGGGCAGTCCGGCGAAGGTCTCTCCCACGTTGAATTGCTGGCCGTCCCGGTTGAAATTCCGGTGGTCGTCCGCCGAAAAACGGGTCGCCTTGGTCATCTTCCCGCCGAGCAGCCCGCTCGCGAGTGGAAGGCGGACCAAGAGGGCCACGCCTTTCTTCTTCGCCTCGTCGAACAGCGTGTGGATCGGCTTCTGGCGAAAGATATTGAATATGATCTGAAGCGAAGCGAGGCCCTCCTGCCTGAGGCAGACCAGCGCCTCGTCCATCGATTCCACGCTCGCGCCGAAGGCGCGGATCTTGCCTTCGCGCTTTAGCTGGCGCAGGTGATCGAAGATTTCGCCGCTCTCGAGCTGTTCCGGCGGCAGGCAGTGCAGCTGCGTCAGGTCCAGCGCCTCGACTCCGAGCCTTCGCAGGGATGCCTCGGCATGGCTGCGCATGGTCTTCAGGCTGAAATTCTCCGGCCAGCCGGGCGGGCTGAAGCGCCCGAACTTGGTCGCGACAAAAACCGGCGCGCCGGTCTCCTTGAGGAAGCGCCCGATGAGAGTCTCGCTCCGGCCCATGCCGTACACGTCCGCCGTGTCGAAAAGGGTCGTCCCCGATTCATGCGCCGCGCGCAGCGTGTCGAGCGCCGTGCTCTCCGGCACGTCGCCCCAATTGGCGCCGAGCTGCCAGGTGCCGAGGCCGACCTCGCCGACATTGATGCCTGTGTTGCCGAATTGCCGCGTCTTCATCGGCCTGAACTGTGCTCCAAGGCGGCGCCGGCGCAAGCGCCGGTCTTTCTTGAGAAAAGCGGGTTTCGGGCGTTTGTTGACGGCCTATGGTCACCAAACTTCTGCATACCCGGATGCGGGTGAACGATCTCGAGCGCACCGTGAAATTCTACCAGGACGCCCTGGGGCTGACGGTGGCGCGGCGCAACACGTCGCCGCGCGGGGCGCAATTGGCCTTTCTGAGGACGCCCAACAGCGACGAGGAAATTGAAATCTGCCAGCTCCCGAACAGCCCGTCCGTCCAGGTTCAGCCGGATCTCATGCATCTGGCGTTCGCGGTTGACGACGTGGCCGCCGTTGCCGCCGAGCTGGCAAGGAAGGGCTTCAAGCTGAGCGGCGATCCGATCACGACGGGGAGCGGGTCGACAATCGCATTCCTCGACGCGCCGGAGGGCTACGAGGTGGAACTCATCCAGGCCGCCCGCGCTTGACGCCTGAGCGCCCGGGAGGGCAGGCTCCGGGGATGCCGTTTGCCATTTCCGCGGAGCGAAAGAAGATCCTGGTAAAGGTCGCGGCTGTCGGAATCGTGCTCATCGCGGCCGCAGTCCTGGCCCTGAGGGGTTTCGACGTGATCGGAATCGCCAAGCGGGCGGTCATTCAGGGCGTCGGGATCCTGCAGGCCGGAGGCCCGTGGGTTTTCTTCATTGCCATGGCGCTTCTGCCCGCCGTGGGTGCGCCCCTGAGCATGTTCTCCCTCACGGCGGGCCGGGCTTTTGGCGCGCAGATGGGAATGGGCTGGGTCATCGCGGCCGCATTTGGCGCCGCGACGGTGAACATCCTGCTGACCTACTGGCTCGCGCGCCGCGTCTTTAGACCGCGTATCGCCCGGCTTGTGGCCCGTTTCGGATACAAGCTGCCGGTGTTGGACAAGGCCGACCTGACCGACCTGATCGTCATCCTGCGGGTGACGCCCGGGACCCCGTTTTGTGTCCAGAATTACCTCCTCGGCCTGGCGGACGCCCCGTTCGGCCGGTACATGGCGATCTCCTGCACGGTCATGTGGGCCTACGTGGGGGCTGCAATCGTCTTTGGCGACGCCCTGTTGAGCGGCCGCGGCGGGGCCGCGGTGTTTGCGATCGGGCTGCTTGCGGCGATTGCCGCCGCCTCGCACCTGGTGCGCCACCATATGGGAAAACGCAGGAAGGCCGCATGAGCGACGACCTGCCGCTGATTTCGGGGGAGGACCGGGGTGAGGCGGGACGCGTCGAGAGTGTCACCGAGTTCACCCGGCGGGTGAAGACTCTCCTGGAGCGCGGCATCGCGCCCGCCTGGGTGAGGGGGGAAGTGTCGAATCTGCGGGCACAGGCCAGCGGCCACCTGTATTTTTCGCTCAAGGATGCCGGGGCGCAGTTGAGCGCGGTCCTGTTCCGCGGCGATGCCGCCCGTCAGAAGGTGCCCGTGCGGGACGGGCTCCAGGTGATCGTCTTCGGGGAACTCAACGTCTACGAGGTGCGGGGGCAGTACCAATTGATCGTTCGATCGGTCGTCGAGGACGGGGTGGGGCGCCTTCAGCGCGAATTCGAGGCGCTGAAGAAACGCCTCGCAGCCGAGGGGCTTTTCGACCCGGAAAAAAAGCGCCCGATTCCGAGCCTGCCCTCGACCGTGGGGTTCGTCACTTCGCCGACCGGGGCGGCGGTGAAGGATTTCCTGCGCATTCTCACCCGTCGCGGCTGGCGGGGCCGGGTTGTGATCCTCCCCGCGAAGGTGCAGGGCGCCGAGGCCGCGCCGGAGATGATCGGGATGCTGGAACTCGCCGCGAGTCTCGGCATCTTTGACCTTCTCGTCATCGGCCGCGGGGGCGGGAGCATCGAGGACCTGTGGGCCTTCAACGAGGAGGCGCTCGTGCGCGCCGTCGCGGCCTGCCCGGTGCCGATCATATCGGCAGTCGGGCACGAGATCGACTTCACGCTGTGCGATTTTGCAGCGGACGTCCGGGCGGAAACGCCGAGCGCGGCCGCCGAGCTCATTTCGAGCGAGTTCATCGCCTGCACCGAGCGCGCCGCGCGCGCGGCCGCTTCCATGTCCGCCGCCGCGGACCGGAGGCTCGCTCTTTCCCTCGAGCGCGTCGACCACGCACGGTCCCGCCTGCGCCTGCTCGCCCCCGCGGCCCAGGTCGAGCGGGGATGGCTGCGGCTCGACGACCTCGCCAACCGCCTCGCTGGAAGCCTGCGCGCGGCGGTCCACGCCCCGCGCCAGCGCCTCGCCGAGGTCCGCAACCGGCTTGAGCGCGCCTCGCCTTCCCAGCGCCTTCCCCTCGCCGCACAAAGGATTGAGTCGCTCCGCAAGCGCCTGCAGTCGGCCAGCCCGGCATCGGTGCTCAATCGCGGCTTCGTCCTGATGCGCGACGAGAAGGGCAAACCGGTCGTCCGGCGGTCCGGCGCGCGCCCGGGCCGCCTCCTTTCCGCCGAATTCGCGGACGGCAAGGCATCCGTGAGGGTGGAACCCTGAAGGTCGCCGGCGTCTGATGCCGCTTCGCTCGGCGCAAATCCAGCCTCT